>CAZJNX010000005.1:16647-47638 GCA_964547415.1 uncultured Hyphomicrobiales bacterium | reverse complement strand
CGACCTCAACGACGACGGGCGGATCCAGTACTACAACTCGGCGAACCCCGCCTTCGACGCCGAGGCGGCCGAGCGGGGCTGGGAAGGCAACGAGCTCGTCGTCAACCGCGACATCCTCGTCCTCGCCAACCCGGAGATCGCCAACCTGCCGGGCTGGGTGATCGCGCTGGTGGCGGCGGGCGGTCTCGCGGCGGCGCTGTCGACGGCGGCGGGCCTCCTCCTCGCCATCTCCTCCGCGGTCAGCCACGATCTCATCAAGGGCGCGCTGAACCCCAGGATATCGGAACGGGGGGAACTGCTCGCAGCCCGAATAGCGATGGCGGCGGCGATCGTCGTCGCCACCTATCTGGGGCTCAATCCACCAGGCTTCGCGGCACAGACGGTGGCGCTCGCCTTCGGCATCGCGGCGGCCTCCATCTTCCCCGTGTTGATGATGGGCATCTTCACCAAGCGGGTAAACAACGTGGGCGCCGTCTCGGGGATGTTGGTCGGGTTGATCTTCACGCTGGTCTACATCTTCACCTACAAGGGCTGGCTGTTCATCCCCGGCACCGCCTTCCTGCCCGACACGCCGGAATACTGGGTGTTCGGCATCTCGCCCCTGTCGATCGGGGCGGTGGGCGCGCTCCTCAACTTCGCCACGGCGATCCTCGTGTCGCGGGCGACGGCCGAGCCGCCGCGGGAGATCCAGGAACTCGTGGAGAGCATCCGCGTGCCGCGGGGGGCGGGAGCGGCCTCCGCCCACTGACCGGACCGGCGGCGCCGGCGCGGCCGGCGTCGCCGGACGAACGACAGGCGGGCCCGCCGCACGCGGGGGCCCGCACGACCGGGCGGCCGGCGGCACGGATCCGCCGCGCCGCCCGCGACCTTCGAGGACCGGATGGACGAACAGGCGCTCGAGACCCTCGCCTTCCTGACCGCCCGCCACCCCTACGACGCCCTGCCCGGAGACGAGCGGGCGCGGGTGGCCGAGGCGATGCAGCGCCGCGACCTCGGCCCGCACGAGCCGGTGTACACCCACGGCGAGCCCCTCGACGGGCTCTACGTCGTCCTCGAGGGGACGGTGGAGGTGCGCGACCCGGCCGGCAACCTCATCTCGCTCCTCGGGCGGGGCAACTCCTTCGGCGAGCGCGGCCTCCTCGTGGACGGGCGCGCGGCCACCACGGCGAAGGCGATGGAGGAGGGGGCGCGCCTCCTCCTCCTGCCGGCCGAGCGGTTTTCCCACCTGATGGCGGCCGAGCCCGCTTTCCGCCGCTTCTTCGACCGCTCGCGCCCCGACGCCGGGCGGGTGCGGGACCTCGCCGGCATCCCGATCGCCGAGCTCATGTCCCCCTCGCCGATCGCCTGCGGCCCCGACGACCCGGCCCGACGCGCGGCCGCCCTCATGGCCGAGCATAACGTGTCGTGCGTCCTCGTGACGGACGGCGAGGCGCGGCTCGTCGGCATGCTCACCACCGGCGACCTGGCCCGCCGCGTCATCGCCGCGGGCCTGTCGCCGGACACGCCCGTGCGCGAGGTGATGACGGCGCGGCCCCTCGGCCTGCCGCCGTCGGCCATCGGCACCGACGTTCTCCACCAGATGCTCGAGCGGCGGATCGGCCACCTGCCCGTGGTCGACGAGGGAAAGCCCGTGGGCATCGTCACCCAGAGCGACCTCACCCGCCACCAGGCCGTCTCCTCGGGCCAGCTCGTCGCCGGGATCGTGGGCGCGCGGGACGTCGATGCCCTCGCCGCCGTGGTGGCGCGGGTGCCGGAGCTGCTCGCGCGCCTCGTGGAGGCGGGCAACCGGCACGACGTGACGACCCGCCTCGTCACCGACGTGGCGGACGCGGCGACCCGCCGCCTCTTGCGCCTCGCCGAGGCCGAGCTCGGGCCCCCGCCGGTGCCCTACCTGTGGCTCGCCTGCGGCAGCCAGGGCCGGCAGGAGCAGACCGGCGTGTCGGACCAGGACAACTGCCTGTTCATCGACGACGCCGTGACGGAGGCCGACGCGCCCTGGTTCGCCGCCCTCGCGGAGTTCGTGTGTTCCGGTCTCGCCCGGTGCGGCTACGTCCTTTGCCCGGGCGAGATGATGGCGACGAACCCGCGCTGGCGGCAGCCCGTCGCCACCTGGCGCGAGTATTTCCGCGGCTGGATCGCAAGGCCCGACCCGATGGCGCAGATGCTCGCCTCGGTGATGTTCGACCTGCGGGCCATCGGCGGGGAGACGACCCTCCTCGAGGGCGTCATCACCGAGACGCTGGAGGAGGCCTCCCGCAATTCCATCTTCCTCGCCCACATGATCGCCAACTCGGTCGGCCACACCCCGCCGCTCGGCCTCCTCGGCAAGGTGGCGACCATCCGTTCGGGCGAGCACAAGAACACGGTGGACCTGAAGCTGCAGGGGGTGGTCCCGGTGGTGGACCTCGCCCGCGTCTACGCGATTCGCGGGCGCATCCAGCCGGTCAACACGCGGCTGCGCCTCTGCGAGGCGGCCGAGGCGGGCATCGTGAGCGAGAGCGGCGGGCGGGACCTCCTCGCCGCCTACGACCTCATCGCCGACACGCGCCTGCAGCACCAGGCCGCCTGCGTGCGCGCGGGCCGCAGGCCCGACAACTACGTGAGCCCCTCGTCCCTCACCGACCTCGACCGCAGCCACCTGCGCAACGCCTTCGTCGTGGTGAAGACGATGCAGTCCGCGCTCGGCTACGGCCGGTCGGCGGCGCTGTGACGGGGGCGCCCGTGGACCCGGCGGCCCCCATCGGCGAGTGTCCCGCGATCGCTGGAGGGGCCCCATGCTGATCGAGTTCGTGGCGGCGGTGGCGGTGGGCTTCGGCGCCTTCGGCCTCGCCATGCTCGCGCGGCGGCTCACCGGCAACCGCCTGCCGCGCTTCGTGCCGCCCGCCGCGGCGGGCATCGGCATCATCGCCTTCACCATCTACGGCGAGTACGCCTGGTTCGGGCGGACGGCCGCGGCGCTTCCCGAGGGGGTGGAGGTGGCGCGCACGGCGGGCGAACCGGCCTGGTTCCGCCCCTGGACCTACGCCGCCCCGTTCGTGAACCGCTTTTCCGCGGTGGACGTCGCCTCCGCGCGGACCAACGAGGCGCTGCCCGGGCAGGTCATGGTGGACCTCTACCTCCTCGCCCGGCACACGCCCACCCGCAAGGTCCGCCTTCTCGTCGACTGCGTGGACGGGCGGCAGGCCGTCCTGCCGCCGGACGTGTCCTTCGACGCCGACGGCACGCCCGAAGGCGTCGACTGGGTCCCGATCGGGCGCGCCGACCCGGTGCGCTCCATCGTCTGCAGGGAGGTTTGAGACTCCCGGGGAGGGTGCCGATGAACGACCAAGAACACGGCATGACGGTCGCCGCGGGGGCGGCGGACAACAGGCTGACGGGCGGGGAGGGGGCGCGCGGGCTCGAGCGGCTCGGGCTGCGGCTGCGCGTCTTTCTCTTCTTCGCGCTGATCGCGGCCGGCTCGGCGGCGATCGTGGCGGGGGCGGCCGCCTTCGGCCACGCGCGGCTGGCGGTGCTCGACCCCGCCTCCGCCTTCGCGGCGACCGCCGCCATCGCGATCTTTCTCATCCTCGGCCTGGTGACCGCCGTCTGGCTCCTGTTCGACGAGCACGTGGCCCGCCCGCTCCTCGCCCTTGCCGCGGACCTGCGGGCAAAGGCCCACGCCGGCGCCCCGACGCGGATCGACGGGCGCTCGGCGCGCTACCTCGGGGACCTCGCCCCGGCGGTCACGGCGGTCGCCAGCAACCTCGAGAGGACCCGCACGGCGGTGGACGAGGCGGTGGCGCGGGAGACGGAGCGGCTCGCGGCCGAGAACGCCCGCCTCGCGGCGATCCTGGAGCGGGCGCCGGTGGGCGTGGTCGCCTGTTCGGCGGAGCGGCGCATCGCCCTTTACAACGGGCGCGCGCTCGCCCTCCTCGGCGGCTCCACGGTCGTCGGTCTCGGCCGGCCGCTGCCGCCAGTCCTCGACGCGGGCGGCGGGGCGGGCGGCACGGCCCCCGGGCGGGCCGCGGGCGTCAGGATGGGCGCGGCGCCGCTGCCCGCACCCCGGACCGGGCGGGCGGGCGCCGGCGAGGAGGGCCTCGTCCTCTTCCTCGAGCCGGACGGCGAGGCCGAAACCGGGCCGGAGGCCGGGGCGGAGCGGCGGCAGCGCCCCGTGGCGGCGCGACCGGGCGGGGAGGGGGCGCTCCTCCTCTACGACTTCAGTGTCCTCGCCGCCGCGCCCGCGCCCGATCCGAACGCGGTGCCCCTCGACGCCCTCCCGATGGTCGTCTTCGACACGGAGACCACCGGCCTCTATCCGGAGCGGGGCGACGAGATCGTCCAGATCGGCGCGGTCCGGATGCTCAACGGGCGGGTGCTGGCGGCGGAGGTGTTCGACACGCTGGTGGATCCCGGGCGGCCGATCCCGGCCACCTCGGCCCGCATCCACGGCATCACCAGCGAGCGCGTCGCGGGCGCCCCGACCATCGCCGAGGCGGGCCGTGCCTTCCTCGCCTTTTCCGAGGGCGCCGTCCTCGTCGCCCACAACGCCCCGTTCGACCTCGCCTGCTTCGAGCGCCACGCGGGCGCCATCGGCACGCGGATCCGCCAGCCGGTGCTCGACACGATCCTCCTGTCGGCGGTCCTGTTCGGCGAGGCGGCGAGCCTCGGCCTCGACGAGCTCGCCGAGCGGCTCGGCGTCCCGATCGACGGTGCCGCCCGCCACACCGCCCTCGGCGACGCGGTGGCGACGGCGCGGATCCTGGAACGCCTCGTCCCGATGCTGAAGGAGCGCGGCGTCGTCACCCTCGCCGACGCCCTCGCCGCGAGCCGCCGGCACCGGGGCGTCCGCTGACCCCGTGCCGAAGCCGAGGCGCGCCGATCGCCTTCCCCGGCCGCGGGCGCGCCCCGAGGAGGCCGCCGTGCCGTCGCCCGGGCGAAACCGGCCGGCACGTCGAGCCGGCCGAACGCCATCTCGTGGTCGTTCGGGCGGGCTGGCCCCTATCCGCACCCGGGTGGCGCAGCGTGCGCCGGTCGAGGAAGGCGGGGCCGATCGTGCCGGGCTCGCGCGCCGTCGCCTCCCGGGCGCACGCCTCCCGAGACGTCCCGAGCCCCCTGTGCGCCGAGGGGGTCATCCCCTGCGACCGGCTCCCTTCGCGCGGAAGATCGTGCTTGCACTTCCCGCCGCCGTGGGCATACCGTGCGTTATGTCCGGTGAGATATATCGACAGGGGGCCGCCATGGATGAGCGGGAAAGGAAGGGGGGCGGCCCGCGCCGGTTCGCCGCGAGGAGGGCCGCCGTCCTCGCGGCGGTCGCGCTCGCCGTCGTCGCCAATGCGGCGCGGCCGGCCGTGGCCGCGGAGCCGGTGGTGGTGTTCGCCGCCGCGAGCCTCAAGACCGCGCTGGACGACGTGGCGGCCCTGTGGGCCGAGCGCACCGGCGGCGAGGTCGCCCTTTCCTACGCGGGAAGCTCCGCCCTCGCCCGGCAGATCCTGCAAGGGGCGCCCGCGGACGTCTTCATGTCGGCGAACGTCGACTGGATGGACGTCCTCGAGGCGGACGGGCTCGTCGCCGAGGGCACGCGCTGCGACCTCCTCGGCAACGCCATCGTGCTCGTCGCCCACGGCGAGGAGGCGGCGCCGGTGGCGATCGCCCCGGGCTTCGACCTTGCCGGCCTCCTCGGCGAGGAGCGCCTCGCCATGGCTCTCGTGGAGGCCGTGCCCGCCGGCATCTACGGGCGGGAGGCGCTCACCTCGCTCGGGGTGTGGGAGGCGGTGCGGCCGAAGGTGGCCGAGGCAGACAACGTGCGCGCGGCCCTCGCCCTCGTCGCACGCGGGGAGGCGCCCTATGGCATCGTCTACGCCACGGACGCCGCCGCGGAGGACGGCGTCACCGTGGTCGGCACCTTCCCGCCCGAAACCCATGCACCGATCGTCTACCCCGTCGCGCGCCTCGCGGAGAGCGACCATCCCGACGCGGCCGCCTTCCTCGCCTTCCTCGCCTCGGACGCCGCCCGCCCGTCGTTCGAGCGGCAGGGCTTCACCATTCTCGACTGAGGGACGCCCGCCATGGCCTGCGCTCGCCGATGGATGCGGGGGCTTGCAGGCCGCGGCTGCGTCCGGCGGGGCCGGCGGGTCGACCCGGTAGGGCTGACGGTGGGAGAGGTCTTGGATGACGTGGTCGGAGCCGTGCTGGGAAAATGCGCGCATGCGGCGTCGGGGGACCGGCGAGGCGGCATCGCCCGGAGGCCGGACGCCGGCGGCGCCGGGACGGACCCGCGCCGGGAACGGGGGTGAACCGGTTGGCATCCTGGCGCGGGGCGGGCGAGCCTTCGACGCCGTCGTCGACGTCCCGGCCGAGGGCGGGCGTCCTGCGGCGCGCGAGCAGGAGGCGGGCGCCGGGCGTCCGGCGCTTCCGGGCGGTGTCCGTGCCGATCCTCCCGCCCGCACTTCGCGGCGGGCGAGGGAGGTGTGCGGCCTCCCCCGGCGCGGGCAATGGTTCGGGCCGCCCGTTCCGGCGAGGCGGGCGATGATCCGGGCGCCGATTCCGCCCCTGGTGGCGACCCCCGACGCAGTCCGCCGAAGCGGGCGGATCGAGACCGGACCGCCCGACGCCCGCCGCCGCCCCGGGCCGGCGCCACCGGCCGCCACAGTCGCGGAGCCTTCCGTGGCGCCGGTCACGGGCGACCTGCGGCCCGCCGCCCGGTCCCGCTCCGGCGGCAACGCGGCTCCGGCGCCGTCTCGCGCGGGGACGGCGCTCCAGCCCGGCGGGCGCGCTGCTCCGCCGGGCCACTCCTGCGCGGCGCCGATGGCGGCGGATGCGACGCGCTCCCGCATCGCCTCCCCCACGCGCACCCCCGGACCGGAGCGCCGGGTGCGGCGGAAAGGGCTGCCGTCCGGCCTTCCGCCGGCGAGCGGTGACGCTCACCGCGGACGGGGTGCGCGCGCGCCCGCCGCCGCGCCGCCGCCGGTCGCGACCGGCAGCGCTCCGTCGGGCGGGTACGGCGGCTGAGGGGGAGGCACCCGTGGGCGCGCTCCTGGGACCGGAGGAGTGGACGGCGGTCGCGCTCTCCCTGCGCGTGTCGTTCTGGGCGACACTCCTCAGCCTGCCGCCGGGCATCCTCCTCGCCTGGGTGCTCGCCCGCGCCGACTTTCCCGGCAAGGCGATCCTGTCGGGCCTCGTCCTGTTGCCCCTCGTGCTGCCGCCGGTAGTGACGGGATACGTCCTCCTCGTCCTGTTCGGGCGGCGGGGGCCGATCGGCTCGTTCCTGGAGGAGACGTTCGGCATCGTCCTCGCCTTCTCCTGGGCGGGCGCGGCGCTCGCGGCCGCCGTCATGGGCTTTCCCCTGATGGTCCGGGCGATCCGGCTCGCCATCGAGGCCGTCGACGTGCGCCTCGAGGAGGCGGCCGGCACCCTGGGCGCGAACCGCGTCCTCACCTTCCTCCTCGTGACCCTGCCGCTGATCCTGCCCGGGATCCTCGCGGGCGCCGTCCTCGCCTTCGCCAAGGCCATGGGCGAGTTCGGCGCCACCATCACCTTCGTGTCCTCCATCCCCGGCGAAACGCGGACCATCCCGTCCGCCATCTACGCCTTCCTCCAGGTGCCGGGGGGCGAGCCGCAGGCCTTCCGCCTCGTCGTCGTGTCCGTCGTCGTGTCCATGGGGGCGGTGATCGCCTCGGAGCTCCTCGCCCGCCGCATCGCCCGCAGGATCGGCGGCCCGTGAGCCTGTCGGTGCGCCTCGCCCACGCCTTCCCGGGCTTTCGCCTCGACGTCGCCTTCGAGGCGCCCGGGGGGGTGACGGTGCTGTTCGGCCGCTCCGGCTCGGGCAAGACGACGGTGGTGAACGCCGTCGCCGGACTCCTGACGCCGGACGAGGGGCGGATCGTGGCCGACCGGACGGTGCTCCTCGACACGGCGCGTGGGGTCGCGCTGCCGCCCCACAGGCGCCGCGTCGGCTACGTCTTCCAGGAGGGGCGGCTGTTTCCCCACCTCACGGTGCGCCAGAACCTCGCCTTCGGCCGCTGGTTCGCCCCGTGCGAGGCACGCCTCGCCGATCCGGCGCGGGTGGTGGAGCTCCTGGGGCTCGGCCATCTCCTGTCCCGGCGGCCCGCGCGGCTGTCGGGCGGGGAGAAGCAGCGGGTCGCCATCGGCCGGGCGCTCCTGTCGGGGCCGCGCCTCCTGTTGATGGACGAGCCGCTCGCCTCCCTCGACGCGCCGCGAAAGGAGGAGATCCTGCCCTACCTCGAGCGGCTCGTCGCCGAGACGGCGGTGCCGATCCTGTACGTGACGCACCAGCTCTCGGAGGTGGCGCGGCTCGCGCGGACCGTCGTCGTCCTGTCGGAGGGGCGCATGGTCCGGGCGGGACCGGCGGCGGACGTCCTCGCCGACCCGGACGCGGTGCCCGCGCTCGGCGTGCGCGAGGCGGGGGCCGTCCTCGAGGCGACCGTCCTCGGCCACGACGGGGCCGACGGTCTCACCGAGCTCGCCCTCGCCTCGGGCCGCCTCGTCCTGCCGCGGATCGAGGCCGCCGTCGGGGCGGTGGTGCGGGTGCGCATCCATGCGCAGGACGTGATGATCGCCCTCGACCGGCCCGGGCGGGTGAGCGCCCTCAACGTCCTGCCCGCGACGGTCGCCGCTGTCCGGGAAGGGGAGGGGGGCGGGGCGGTCGTCTCCCTCGCGGTGGGGCGGGAGAAGCTCCTCGCGCGCATCACCGGGCGGTCCCTCAGGGCCCTCGCCCTCGCGCCCGGCACGCCGTGCTTCGCGGTCGTGAAGTCCGTTTCGGTGGCCCGGGGTGATATCGGCGCGGCGTGACCGGCTTCCGCGGTGCTTTCTCGTGCGACCCGGCGAGGGAACCGGGCGCCCGCGCCGGGCACGGGCCGTGTCGAGGCACGCCCTCGGCCCGTCGGCCTCGACCGGGCCCGCCGTTGGAGTCGTCGGCGCGCGCGTCGATCCCTTCGGCCCCGGCGGCAGGGCGGGGCGGCGGGAAAGGTGCCCGCCGCCGCCTGGTTCACATGTCCTCGGGGAGGGGGGTGTCGGGGCCGCGGACCGGCAGGATCGGGTGCTCCACGCGCGGCTTTTCGCCCGTCAGCGTTTTCAGGAACGCGGTGATGTCGGCGATCTCCTCGTCGGTGAGGGCCGCGCCGAGCTGGGCGACGCCCATGATCGCCACCGCCTCCTCGAGGTCCCACACGGCGCCGGAGTGGAAATAGGGGGCCGTCAGCTCGATGTTGCGCAGCGGCGAGGCGCGGAAGACGTACTCGTCCGTCGCCGTCTGCGTCACCTGGAAGCGGCCCCGGTCGCCCCGCGGCAGGATGTCGGCGCCCGGCTTCTCCACGATGCCGAACGGATAGTAGGCCTGGCCGCCGAAGTTGACGCCGCCGTGGCAGGCCGCGCAGCCCTTGGACACGAACGCGTCGAGGCCGCGCTTCTCGGTCTCGTCGAGGGCGGTGTCGTCGCCCATGAGGAACTGGTCGAAGCGGCTGTTCGGGGTGATGAGCGTCGCCTCGAACGCCTCGATGGCGCGGGCCATGTTCTCGAAGGTGATCGGGTCCTCGTAGCCCGGGAAGGCGGCGGCGAAGGCCTCCACGTAGCCGTCCATGGAGGACAGCGTCGCCTCCACCCGCTCGGGCGTGTTGTTCATCTCCACGGCCGCCTGCACCGGCCCCATGGCCTGCTCGGCGAGGTCCGCCGCCCGGCCGTCCCAGAACTGGGCGATGTTGAAGACGGCGTTGTAGACGGTCGGCGCGTTGCGCGGCCCCTTCTGCCAGCCGTGGCCGATGGAGACGGGCAGGCCGTCCACGCCGCCCGTGCCCACGTTGTGGCAGGAGTTGCAGGAAAAGACGCCCGAGCGGGACAGGCGCGGGTCGAAGAAGAGCATCGCGCCGAGGTCGACGCGGGCGCGCGTCGCCACGTTGCCGTCGAGGGCGGGCGCGTTCATGGGGATCGGCTCGAACCACAGGGCGGCCTTCTCGCGCAGGGCCGCGTCGTCGGCGATCGCCGGTGTCGTCGCCACCGCGAGGAGGGCGAGGGCGGTGGTCTTCAGGCGGGTCTTCATAGCGGGTCTCTCGTGCAGATTGCTGCACTGCACCCTTAAGCGAGGCGGCGCTCCGTCGAATTGATCCGGATCAAGGCGGGTGCCCGATCCATCCCCACCTTCGCGCGCGTGTCCCGGGGCAGGGCCTTCCGTGCCGACGCCGGACCCTCGCAACGGAGGCGGGCTCCGTTCCCGAGGCTCCACGCTCGGCGCCCGTCGCCTTTCCGGCGCGATCGGGCGGGGCCGGCCTCAGGGAGCGCCCGCTGCCGCGTCCTCCGCGGCGGCCGTGTCGCGCTCGGCGTCGGCCATGCGGGCGCGGCCGGCGTTCACGTGGGCGGTGAGGGCCTCCTGGGCGGCGGCCGCGTCGCGGGCGGCGAGGGCGGCGAGGATGCCTGCGTGCTCCCGGCTCGAGGCGGCCATGGAGCGCGGGCCGACGAGGGACATGGCGCGGAACAGGTGCTGCTGGCGCACCACGTCCTCGTGGGCGGCCATCAGCCGCGTGTTGCCGGTCATGCGCACGATCGCCCGGTGGAACTCCACGTTGAGCGGGTAGTAGGCCGAAAGGTCCCCCGCCCGCGCCGCGTCCTCCATCCGGTGGTGGAGGCCGGTCAGCTCGGCGAGCATGGCCGGCGTGATCCGCTCGGCGAGGAGCCGGCCCGCGCCCGCCGACAGCACCGCCCGCATCTCGTAGAGTTCCTCCACGCCCCGCTCGTCGAGCACGGTCACGAACACGCCGCGGTTGGGAACGGCGGTGAGGAGGCCCGCCGCGGCGAGCGCCCGGCACGCCTCGCGCACCGGCCCGCGGCTGATCCCGAGCCGGCTCGCGAGCGCCACCTCGTTGACCCGTTCCCCCGGCGAGAGGTCGCGGTTGAGGATCATCCTCTCGATTTCCCGCTCCACCGCGCTCGACAGGGACTGGGACCTGAGGATGGACAGCGCGGAACCGGGATCGGCCGGCTCATGGTCGGTGGCGGACATCGCCTCGTCCTCGGGTGTCGCCCACGCGGGCCTCGCGCCGGACCCATGGCGTGGACGTTAGGGGGGTGGTTGTTGATCGTCAACTGCCCTCTGGTAACTGTTGACAATCCGGTGAAAGCGCAACAGCCTGCCGCCCCAACGAACGACAACGGACCGGAGGGGAGGATGCGCGAGGGAACCGGGGAGGGTGGTGCGGACGGCGCCGGCGTGCTCGCCTGCCGCAACCTCATCGGGGGGGAATGGGTGGACGCCGCCGACGGCGCCCGCCTCGACAGCGTGAACCCGTTCGACCAGAGCGTGTGGGCCACCATCCCCCGCGCGGGAGAGCGGGACGTCGCCGATGCCATCGCCGCCGCCCGCAAGGCGTTCGACGATGGCTGGGGCCGCCGGCCGGGCCACGAGCGGGCCGCCTGCATGATGCGCCTCGCCGACCTCCTCGTGCGCGACGCGGACCGGCTCGGCCGGCTCGAGACCACCGACAACGGCAAGGTGATTCGCGAGACGAGCCGCCAGGTCCTGTTCGCCGCCCGCGTCTTCCGTCACCTGGCGGGCTATGCCGACAAGCTGACGGGCGAGACGATCCCGCTCGATAACCCGGAGCTGTTCGACTACACCCTGCGCGAGCCGGTCGGCGTCGTCGCCCTCGTCACGCCCTGGAACTCGCCCATCCAGCTCCTGTCCTACAAGCTGGCGCCGGCGATGGCGGCGGGCTGCACGGCCGTCGTGAAGCCCTCCGAGGTCGCCTCGGTGACGACGCTCGAGATCGCGAAGCTCGCCATGGAGGCGGGCTTTCCGGCCGGCGTCATCAACGTCGTCACGGGCGACGGGGTGGCGGGCGCGGCCCTCACCGGCTCGCCCCACGTGGACAAGGTGAGCTTCACCGGCGGGCCCGGCACCGCCCGGCGCATCGCCGCGGCGGCGGGCGCGAACCTCGTGCCCCTCACCCTCGAGCTCGGCGGCAAGTCCCCCAACATCGTCTTCGCCGACGCGGACGTCCCCGGCGCCACCGTGGGCGCCCTCGCCGGCGTCTTCGGCGCCTCGGGCCAGACCTGCATCGCCGGCTCCCGCCTTCTCGTGCAGCGCCCGGTCTACGACCAGGTGGTGGAGGAGGTCGCCCGCCGCGCGGCCGCCATCCGCCTCGGCAACCCGCTCGAGGCGGAGACGGAGATGGGACCCGTCGCCAACCGCCAGCAGTTCGACAAGATCACGGGCATGATCGAGGCGGCGCGCGCGGAAGGGGCGAGGATGGTCGCGGGCGGGCCGGACGCGCGCCTCGAGCCGCTGACGAAGGGCCTGTTCATCACGCCGACCGTGTTCGCGGACGTCGACAACGCCATGACGATCGCGCGGGAGGAGGTGTTCGGCCCGGTCCTCACCATCATCCCCTTCGAGGAGGAGGAGGAGGCGATCGCGATCGCCAACGACAGCCCCTACGGCCTCGCCGCCGGGGTGTGGACGCAGAACCTCTCCCGCGCCCACCGCGTCGCCCGGCGCCTCGACGCGGGTGTCGTCTGGGTCAACACCTACCGCACCAACGCCGTGCAGGCGCCCTTCGGCGGGGTGAAGGACAGCGGCTACGGGCGCGAACGGGGGTTTCACTCGGTCCTCGAGTACACGCGGGTGAAGAACGTGATGATCGACCTGTCGGGCAAGGTCGGCGACCCGTTCGCCATGCGCACCTGAGGGAAAGGGGAGACGGCGAGCCATTGCCAACGGCGCGGCGATGTGCTCGACTGGTATGCCAGAACAACGAACTGGCCCGCCACGGGCCGGCCAAGAACCAGACGGGGAGACGGAAGGACGAGGTGGGTCGCAGCCCCGCGCCACGACGCGGCGTGGGGGGTGGCTCGCCATCGCAGAACCGGACGCTGCCCCGTCGCCACAAGGTCCACGTCAGTCAGGGAGGACGTCACATGACGATACGGGCTGCAACCACAGGCCGCGGCATCGCCGCAGCCCTCGCCGGGGCGGTCGCCACCGCCGCGCTCACCGTCGGCGGCACCGCGGCCATCGCCCAGGACAAGCCGGAGAACTTCCCGAACCGCCCGATCACCATCGTGGTGTGCTACGGCGTCGGCTCGGGCTCGGACTCGGCGGTCGCCGAGCTGATCCCGACCGCCGAGGAAGCGATGGGGGTTCGCATCAACAAGGTGAACCGTCCGGGCGGCGGCGGCCTCAACTGCATGCCCGAGTTCATGCAGGCCCCGGCCGACGGCTATACGCTGCTGCAGAACTCCGACCCGGTCGTGTCGAAGTACGTGCTCGGCCAGTCGGACATCCATCCGACCGAGGACATCCGCCCGCTCATCACCATGAGCGCCGCGCCGACCGGCTTCTACGTGCGCTCCGACGACGAGCGCTTCCATGACGAGGAAGGCAACCCGTCCTGGGACAAGGTCGTCGAGTACGCCAAGGAGAACCCGACGACGCTGTCCAACATCCCGGTCGAGATGGAGCAGGTGACCGCCCAGGTCGCGCTCGACTTCTTCGACATCCACATGGACCAGGTGCTGTTCAACCGCGCCGCCGAGCGCTTTGCCGCGGTGATCGGCGGGCAGGTCGACGTCCTGATGGAGCAGCCCGGCGACGTCGCCGAGTTCATCGAGGCCGGCCAGCTGACCCCCGTCCTCGCCGTCTGGCCGGAGCGCTGGGACTTCGCCCCGGACACCCCGGCGACGGGCGCGGACTACGGCATGGAGTGGCAGCCGCTCCTGCGCGTGCGCAGCCTGTTCGTGCCGGCCGACACGCCGGAGGATGTCTACCGCTACCTCGAGAAGGTGTTCACGGACGCCTTCAACTCCGAGTCCTACCAGGACTTCATGGAGCGCGGCCGGCTGAACATCGTCCGGTCCTACTACTCGGGCGACGAGACCACCGAGATGTTCAACAAGGACATCGACACCTACAAGCAGGTGCTCTCCGACCTCGGCATGGACGTCCGCCAGGACTGATCGCGTCGCACGGCGCGAACCGGGGAGGCGGCGCGTCCGCCTCCCCGATGCCGTCCGTCCCCGGGAGGTTTCGTGATGCTGAAGCCCGAGAGCGTGCCGCCGGGCACGCGAGATCCTGCGTCGGCCGCACCGCCGGAGGGCGTGCCCGCCGAGGCGAGGCCCGCCGAAGGGGAGGGCGCAGCGCCCGCCCACGGGAACCGCCTCGCCGAAGGGGTGTTCTGGGTCGCCGTCGCCCTCGGCGGGTTCTGGCTCACCACCGGCTTCGACGAGCCGAACCGGATGCACGCCCTCGGCTCCGCCTTCTGGCCGCGCCTGGTGCTCGCCGGCCTCCTCCTGTCGGGCCTCGTGCTCCTTGCGAGCGGGCTCCGCGAGCGGATGAAGGCCCGGGCCGCCGGCCTCGCGCCGCACAAGGGCGAGCCGCTGTCGGCGAAGCGGATCGGGTTCGGGACCGCCGTCTTCGGCATCCCCATCGTCTGGGCCGTCGCCATGCACCAGATGGGCTTCCTCCTGACGATGCCCGTCTTCCTCGCCGTCTTCGCGGTGGTGCTCGGCTATCGCACGCCCTGGAAGGTCGCCACCCTCGTGGTGGGCGTCACCGGCGTGATCGCGATCCTCTTCTACAATCTCCTGTTCACGCCGCTGCCCCAGGGCGCGGGCATCTTCAACGTCATCAACGGCTACCTCACCGCGATCCTCCAGTAGAGAGCGCGGGGCGGCCGGCGGTTCGGGACCGGGCCATGAATTTCATCGAAGGAACACTCGCGCTCTTCACGTCCCCGATCGGGATCGCCGTCTTCTTCTTCGGGTTGTTCGGCGGTCTGTTCGTGGGGGCGGTGCCGGGGCTGTCCGTCCTCACCCTCGGGGCGGTTCTCCTCCCCTTCACCGTATGGCTCCCGTCCGAATACGCCATCATGCTCTACGGCGTCCTTTACGTGGCGGGCGTCTACGGCGGGGCGATCACGGCGATCCTGTTCAACATCCCGGGGTCGGTGGAGAACACGCCCACCTCCTTCGACGGCTATCCCATGGCCCGCAAGGGGCAGGCGTCCAAGGCCATCGGCCTCGCCATGACCTGCTCGGCCATCGGCGGCGTCACCTCCGCCATCATCCTGATGGTGGCCACCATCCCGATCGCCTCGATCGCGGTGAAGGTGTTCGGGCCGATCGAGATCTTCGCCGTCATCGTCTTCGCCCTCGCCGTCGTCACCAACCTCGGCTCGGACAACGTGGGCCGGGCCTGGGTGTCCCTGTTCATCGGGCTCCTGCTCGCCTGCGTGGGCAGCGACCCGGTGGTGGGCGAGGCGCGCTTTTCCTTCGGCTCCATGTACCTCATCGGCGGAATCTCCTTCATCCCGGTGATCCTCGGCCTGTTCGCCCTGTCCGAGGTCTTCCTGCAGGGCATGAAGCAGATCGAGGGCAAGTACCGGGCCCCCGCCGTCCACGTGACGCTGCCCACCCTCGCCGAGTTCATGGCGATGCGCTGGGTCGTCGTCCGCTCCGGCATCATCGGCTGGATCTCGGGCCTCATCCCGGGCGTCGGCGCCACCTTCGCCGCCTTCTTCTCCTACAACGAGGCGGCGCGCTGGAGCCCGCGGCGCAAGGAGTTCGGCACCGGCGTCCCGGAGGGCGTGGTGGCGCCGGAGACCGCCAACAACGCCGCCACGGGCACCGCGATGATCCCGCTCCTCGCCCTCGGCCTTCCCGGCGGGGCGGTGACGGCCATGATGATCGGCGTGTTCAACCTCCACGACATCCAGCCCGGCCCGCTCATCATGGCGCTGACGCCGGACCTCGTGTGGACGCTGTTCGCCTCCATGTTCTGGGCGAGCCTCGCCATCATGTTCCTCGGCCTCGTGGAGGCGAAGTCCATCGTCCACCTCCTCAGAATCCCCATGTCCGTGCTCGCCCCGCTCATCGTGGTCTTCACGGTGGTGGGCGCCTACGCCCTGCGCGGGTCCATCGTGGACGTCTACACCATGGTGATCGCGGGCCTTGCCGGCTTCTTCCTGCGGCGCTGGGGCTACTCGGTGGCGGCGATCGTGATGGGGCTGATCCTGGGGGAACTCGCCGAGCGCTCGCTCACCCAGGCCTACGTGCTCCTGCGGCGGGACGTGACCAACATCGTCGACCACCCGCTCGCCTTCACGCTCCTCGTCCTCGCCTTCCTCACCGTCGCCTTCAACATCTGGCGGCAGATCGCCGGCGCCCGCGAAGACAAGTCCGCGGCGCCCGCGGCCGAGTGACGACAACGACAAGAACGAAAGGTTTTTCGACGATGCGCGCGCACGGCTACCGCTTCGACCGCTTCGGCGGCAACGAGGTCCTCGATTGGACCGAGATCGACCTGCCGGAGCCCGGCGAGAACGAGGCCCTCGTCCGCCACACCCATGCGGGCGTCAACTTCATCGACATCTACATCCGCCGCGGCCAGCACGAGGTGCCGCTCCCCGCGGGCCTCGGCACGGAAGGGGCGGGGGTCGTGGAGGCCGTCGGCCCGGGCGTCACCCACGTGAAGCCGGGGGACCGGATCGCCTACGCGCCGGTCTCGGGCGGCTCCTTCGCCACCCACCGGGTCATGCCGGCCTGGCGCCTCGTGAAGCTGCCCGCGGGGGTGTCCAACGCGCTCGCGGCGGCGTGCCTCCTGAAGGGCATGACCACCCAGTACCTCCTCAACCAGATCACGCCCCTCAAGCCGGGCGACCAGGTGCTGTTCCACGCCGCGGCGGGCGGCGTCGGCCTCATCGCCGGCCAGTGGGCGCGGGCGCTGGGCCTCGAGATGATCGGCACCGCCGGCTCGCCGGAGAAGGTGGAGCGGGCCTTGGCGGCCGGCTACGCCCACTGCATCGACTACCGGCGGGAGAATTTCGTCGAGCGGGTCCGGGAACTCACGGGCGGCCGGGGCGTCAAGGTGGTGTTCGATTCGGTCGGCAAGGACACCCTGGAGGGTTCCCTCGATTGCCTGGTCCCGCGCGGCATGCTCGTGTGTTTCGGCGCCGCCTCCGGGCCGCGCCCGCCGCTCGACATCGAGACGCTGTCGAAGAAGGGCTCCCTGTACCTGACGCGGCCGACCCTCAACACCTATGCCGGGACGCCCGAGGGCCTCGCCGAGTGCTCCTCGGACCTGTTGCGCCGCCTCGAGACCGGGGTGATCACGGTCGACATCCAGAAGACGTTCGGCCTCACCGAGCTTCCCGCCGCCCTCGACTTCATGGAGGGACGGCAGACGACGGGCTCGGTGGTGATCGACTGCAGCCGGTAGATCCGGCGGGGGTCCGTCGGTGAGCCGCAAGCGGGAGATCGTCCGGGCCCTCGAGCGCGACATCGTGATGGGCACGCTCCGGCCGGGCACGCGGATCGACGAGCGGAGCCTCGCCGAGCGCTTCGGCGTCTCCCGCACCCCGGTGCGGGACGCCATCTCCGAGCTCGTCGCCGCCGGCCTCGTGGAGGTGAAGCCCCGCTCGGGCACCCACGTGGCGCGGGTGCGCCTGTCGGAGCTCCTCGCCATCTTCGAGGCGATGTGCGAGTTCGAGGCGATCTGCGCGCGCCTCGCCGCACGCCGCATGGACGCGGACGCCCTCGACGCCCTCGACCGGGCCGCGGAGGCCTGCCTCGCCACGGCCGCGCGCGGCGACGTCGATGCCTACACCGACCTCAACTTCGCCTTCCACGACGTCATCTATCGCGGCACCGGCAACCCGGTCCTCGAGGCGACCACGCGCCAGACCCGCCAGCGGGTCTCGTCCTACCGGCGGGCCTCCCAGAGCCTGCCCGGCCGCCTCGAGGCGTCCGCGGCCGACCACGTGGCGATCGCCCGCGCCATGCGCGCCCGGGACGCGGAACACGCCGCCGCCCTGATGCGCGAGCACGTGGACATCCTCGGCAAGGACTATCACGAGTTCGTGCGGCTCATCCGCGCCATCACCGACCCGGGAGAGCCGGACGTGCCGGCACCGGACCCGGCCGTCCCGCCCATCCGCCTCGTGCGCTGACGCCACCTCGCCGGCGGCGCACCGCGCCAGGCCTTCCCCCTCGCCAACCCGCGGCAGCAGGCGTTCGCAGCTGTCCCGCCATGCTTTCGCCCCGGGGGCGGGATGGCGGGGCGCTGGAAGGGAGCCGCTTCATCCTTCCCGGGAGAGCGCGAGGCGCCCCGCGCGATGCGGTCGGCCGACCGGCAAGCGTCACCAGCGGCGGGAAGATCGGCTTAACCCGCCGACGCTACCTTGCCGGTCCGCCGCCGCACGTGCATCGTCCCCGCTCCCGACCCGTCAGCGTCCGCCCATGATTCGCCTTCGCCGCACACAAACGCCGTCTTCCGAAAGCGACGTCATCGCCCTCGATCTCGACGGAGACGCGGTGGGCGTGCGCCTGCGCCGGCACGCCGCCGCGCGACGCATGACGCTCAGGATACCGCCCGGGGAGGCGGCCCCCGTCCTCACCCTGCCGCCGAACGCCTCCCGCCGGGCGGCCGAGCGCTTCCTCCGGCAGAACGTCGACTGGCTCCATCGCCAGTTGACGGCGCGCATGCCGCCGCGGCCCTTCGTGCCGGGAGCACGGATCCCGGTCCGCGGCACGCCCCACCTGGTTCGCCACGTGGAGGGGGCGCGCGGCACGGCCTGGCTCGCGCGGCACACGGCGGCGGGGGCGGAGGACGAGCCGGTCCTGTTCGTCGCCGGCCGCGAGGAGCACGTCCACCGCCGTGTCGCGGACGCGTTGCGCAAGTGGGCGCGGCAGGACCTCGTCGCGGCGGTCGAAGAGTTCGCGCGGGTCGTGGACAGGCGGCCCGCCGCGATCCGCGTGAAGGACACGCGCTCCCAGTGGGGCTCTTGCACCAGCCGCGGGGTCCTGTCCTTCTCCTGGCGCCTCGTCCTCGCCCCGCCCAGCGTCCTGAGGTACGTGGCGGCCCACGAGGTGGCTCACCTCGTCCACATGGACCACGGGGCGGATTTCTGGCGGCTCAACGCCCGCCTCGCCCCCGACCATGAGGAGGCGCGGGCCTGGCTGAAGGCCAACGGCCGGGCCCTCCATGCCTTCGGCGCCCGGCCGCCCGAGGGTGCGGCCAGCTGAGCGGATCCGCTTCCCGGGCGGAGCGGGCCGGGGCCGGCCGCGGTGGCAGGCGACCGGGCCGTCGGCTTGCGCGGCGCGCGGGGTGCCGGCGCTTCCGACGCCGCCGATCGCCCGTAGCGACGAGGCCTCGGCACGGTGCGCGCGGGTCGGGCACCGGCCGGACCCGCGCGAGCGGGCGGGCATCGACGCGGTCGGTCCTGGCGTGGACGAACCGCTCCCGGTTCGTCGGAGGCTGCGACTGCAACGGGCGGATGAAGGCACGCGAGCGCGAGGTCATCGAGGTCCGACGGGCGAACGGGATCCTGCGAACGGCGAGCGCCGGTGTCGCCGGGGCGGATGCGGCCCGCGGCGCCCCGGTCCCCCGCCGTCGGCTTGCGGCGCCCGTCCGGCGAGCGGGGCGGTCCGGCAGCGGCACGGGCTGCCGAGCTCGGGCCGCGCGTCGGGGAGCCTCGCGAGGACCACGGGAACGGCGCCCGGATGCGGGTGGCGGTCCCCCGGCCTGCCGGCGAAGCCCACGATCCTCGGCGAAGCCCGTCGCGCTCCTGCACCGGGACCCTCGCTGCGGGCGCGGAGGAGGCCGATCATGGCTTCGGTCTCCTCCCGTTGCCCCGCACCGCGGGGACGCCCCGTCGCCGCCGTACGAGTTGCCGGCTGCGCTCGGGGAAGTCGGCGAGGCAAGCCGCGCCGACCCCGGTCTTGCCGTCAGCTCTGGTGCTCGGGCTCGCGGCGGCCGGCCTCGCGCTCGGTCTCTTCCCGTGCGGTGCCGGCGGCGGCCTTCGCCACCTCCCGGGCCCGCTCGGCCACCGTGCGCTCGTCGTTCTCCGGCACGAGGCCCTCGCGACGGGCCTCCTCGCGGGCCGACTCGTAGGTCCGCTCGGCCACGTGGCGCGCGCCCTCCGCCGCGCTGGCGGCGCGCTCCATTGCCTCGTCGGCGAGGTCGTCCCGCATGCCGCCGATGGTCTCGTCCTCGAAGCGGGAGGAGGGGAGGGCGGCACCGATGGCCGCGCCTGCGGCGAGAGCCAGGGCACCGGCGACGAGGGGCTGCTCGACGATGAAGTCGGCCGCCGAGCGGCGGGCCCGCTCGCCGTACTCCATGGCGCCCTCGTAGGTGTCGCGGGCGGCATGGGAGGCGCTGCTTCCGGCGGCCGCGGCCTGGCCGGAGATGGCGGCGCCCGTCCGCCGAGCGGCGTGGCTCGCCTGGTCGGCGGCGCCGCGCGCCCGCTCGGCCGCGGCCGAGGCGGTGTCGCGGGTGCCGGCGGAGACGGACGCGGCCGCGCCGCTCGCCGCGTGGCGGGCGCGCTCGGCGGCGCCCTCGGCGCTGGCCCCGGCGCGGTGGGCGGCCCCCGCCATGCCGTTGCCCATGCCGTGCCCGTCGCCGTACCGGCCGCCGCCGCCCATGAGCATGGCCGCGCCGATGCCGATGAGGGCGACGGACAGCGGGTTGTCGCGGATCTGCCGGCCGAGGTTGGAGGCCATGCGGTTGCCCTGTCCGCCGGCGTCCGAGAAGGCGTGCATCGCCTGGTCGAGGATTTCGCCGGGCGACAGGCGGCCCTTGAGCGCCTCGATGGTGTGCTCGACCTCGGAGCGCTGGGCTTCCACCTCGCGCTCCATCCGGGTGGTGCGGTCGTTCATCGTGCCTGCTCCCTTGCGAGTTCGGCGTCCTCGCGCAGCTGACGTGCGCTGCGCTCGGGATAGAAATGGCTCGGCTTCAGCTTCTTGGCGCCCGCGTTGGCGAGGAAGGCGCCGATCACGGCGATCGTCGCGCCCACGATGAGGGCGGCCCAGCCGGCCCCCACCACGTCCTCGAGCGCGGCCACGATGGCGCCCGCGAGCACGATCATGGCGACGAGCATGCAGCTCGCGCCGGCGATCAGGTAGCCGATGGCGTTGCCCAGATCGCTCACGCGGTCGGAGACCTCGGCCCGCACGAGCCGGCTCTCCTTGGAGATGAGGTCGTTCACGTCGCGCAGGAGCTTGGCGACGAGATCGATGGCCGAGCCTTCCGTCCGGCGCTCGCCGTGCGGGGCCTCGGTGCGGTCCTCGTAGTTACTGTCGGCGATGGTCATCGTCGGTCCCTCAGGTGCGCGTCATGGGGTCGGCGCCGCGAAATCCGGGCGTGGCGGTCGTCGGCGCGCCGGCGGTGGCGCCGGGTGCCCCCGTGGTGGGCGGGGTGGCGGTCGTGCCGTAGGGGCTCGCCGTTCCCGGAGCCGGCCCGCGGGCGGGGCTGCCGGAGGGAGCGGGCGCGCTGCCCGCGCCGGCGGCATGGCGGTGGTGGCGCGCCTCGCTCGCGGTCGCGAAACGGCCGAGGGCGACGCCCACGAGGGCCGCACCCGCGAGGAAGGCGGCCGGATTGCGCCGGGCGAAGCGGGTCGTGGAGGACATCATGTCCTCGAACGAGTGGCCCTCGATGGAGCGGGACATGGCCGACAGCCCCTCGGCCGCCTGCTTCACCATCGACGCGGCGAAGCCCTGGTCCTTCTCGGACAGTTCGCGCCCGGCGGCGGAAATGGCCTCGGAGAAGTCCTCGAGGTTCTTCGCCGCCGCGTGGCGACCTTCCTCGGCGTACTGGCGGGCGGTGTGGCGCGCCTCTTCCGAGGCCTCACGCGCCGCGCCGGCAGCTTCGCGGCCCGCCTCGCGCGCCTCTTCACGCTCGCGGCGCAGTCGTTCCTGCGCGCGTTCCGCGTCCTGTTCCGGCGTCGTGCCCGTGCCGCCGGCGGTGCCGCCGTATTCGGGTGTTGCGTTCATCTTTGCGTCTCCTTTCGCTGCAAGTGATATGTCGTCAGGCGATCCCCACGAGCGAGAGGATGAACACGACTATGACGATCAAGCCTACGAGATAGATGAGGGAATTCATGGTCCGATCCTTGTGGGTTCGGTCGTGCCGGGTGTCCCGGCGACCCTGCGACCGGAACGCCCCCTCTAGGTAATCGTTCCCATCCCGTCCCGTCGCGCGCGCGACCCGGGAGAAGACCTGTCGTCCGCGGATGCGCTGGCCGCGGGGTCACCGGCCTCGCTAACCTAGGAATGTATTCGGAACCGCTGGCACGGTCGGTCGTTAGCCGGTCGGAGCGCCGACAGGGCGCCCGCACGACGTTGTTGTCGAAAGACGTCGACCAGGCGTCTTCCCGACGAAAAGGAGTAACATGATGACCCGCACGCTCTTGACGGGTACGGCCATCGCGACGCTGCTGGCCGTCGCGCCGGCCGCGGCCCAGAGCCAAGGTCAGCAGCAGACGCAGGGCAACCGCCAGGCGTCGATGCAGACCGTCAACGAATGTTTCATCGCCGCCCCCGGCTCCGGCAACGTCGAGCAGCGGTTCTCGCGGCTCGACCGGAACAATGATGATCGGATCTCGCAGGACGAGTACATCAACTGCCTGCGTGACCATGGCGTCGACACGTCCGGTCCGCGGCGGGACGCGTGGCTGATCATCTTCGACGAGGTCGACGAGGTCGACGAGGACGGCAACGACGCAATCGCGCTCGCCGAGTACGAGACGGCGACGGCCAGCGGCACCGGCGGGACCCGAGAGCGCGAGCAGGCCATGCAGGGCCAGCAGCGCCAGGGCCAGCAGCAGGCGAGCCGGCAGCAGGACCGGGAAGAGGGCCAGCAGATGGCCGCCGCGAACCGTCCTGAGGTCACCGTCGATCCCGCCGCGCCCGAGGTCGAGGTCGAGCAGCCCGCGCCCCGCGTGACGGTCGATCAGCCCGAGCCGGAGGTCGAGGTCCAGCAGCCCGAGCCCGAGGTGACGGTCCAGACCCAGGAGCCCGAGGTCACCGTCCGCCAGCCCGAGCCCGAGGTGACGGTCCAGACCCAGGAGCCCGAGGTCACCGTCCGCCAGCCCGAGCCGCAGGTGACGGTCCAGCAGGCCGAGCCCCAGGTGACCGTGCGCCAGCCCGAGCCCCAGGTGACCGTTGAGCAGCCCGAGCCGCAGGTGACGGTGCGCCAGCCCGAGCCCGAGGTTCAGGTCCAGCCCGCCCAGCCCGAGGTGGTGGTCCGCCAGCCCGAGCCCGAGGTCGAGGTCGAGGAAGCCCGGCCCGAGGTCGAGGTGGCCCAGGGCCGCCCGAGCGTCGAGGTCGAGCAGGGCGAGCCCGAGGTCGCCGTCGAGCAGTCCCGGCCCGAGGTCGAGGTCGAATCGGGGGGCGAGGCCGACGTCTCGGTCCAGCGCGTGACCCAGTCCGGCGAGGAGCAGGGCGAGCGCGATGAGGCCTCTGGTCAGCAGCAGCAGGACGAGCGCCAGCAGGCTCGGGCCATGGACGCCCAGCAGCAGGACCGCCAGCAGCAGGACCGCCAGCAGCAGGCGAGCGGCCAGCGGCAGCAGGACGACGAGGGCGAGGACGTTGAGGTGACGACCGTCACCGGCTCCACCGGGGACGCCCGGGAGACCACGCCCGGCGACGAGCCCGAGTTCCAGGGTGAGCGCGAGACGACCGCCACCGCGACCGACACCGGGACCGCCACGGGCGGGGACGGCATGACGGTCGCCTACGACGATCTCGTGGGCGAGGACGTCTACAACCGCGCCGGCGAGGAAATCGGGTCCATCGAGGACATCGTTCTCGACCCGCAGACCAACCGGCCCGTCATCGTGGTGTCGGTCGGCGGTTTCCTCGGGATCGGCGACACGGAGCTCGTCTTCGACTACGACCGGTTCCGCATCGCCAACGGCGAGGTGATCCTCGACACGGCCGTGAGCGAGGAAGCCCTGGAGCAGGAGCTCGAATACGACGAGGCCCGCTACCAGGCGCTGCCGAACACCATGCGCCAGTAAGCCCGCGGGCTTGCCGGAGGAGAGGGGGTCGGGGCATGCGCCCCGGCCCCTTTTTCGTGTCCGCACCGCGCCGCCGCGTTCGCGCGCTGGCCTTGCCCGGCCGTGCGCGCCACATCGCACGGACGAGGGGCGGACCGGACGAGGGGGAGCGGGATGACGATCGCGACGGCAGGGGCGATGGAGCAGCGGCGGGCGCGGCCGATCGGCGGGCCGCGGGGGGCGGCGTGACGGGAACGGCGAGCCTTGCCCGAGGGGTCTTCCTGCTGGCGACGCGGCGGCTCGGCGCCCTCCTTTCCACCCGGGTGCCGCCGGTGGACCTTGCCGGCCGCCTCGCGCGCCTGCCGGCGACGGCGCCCGTCGCGGGGCGGCTGTCGATCCGCTTCTCGCCGCGCCAGGTGCCGTTCGTGGAGGCCGAGGGCGGGCGGGACCTCGCCGTCGGCCTCGGCATCGTCCACGCCCACCTGCGCCTCAGCCAGATCGACCTGATGCGCCGCGCCGCCCGGGGCGAGCTGGCGGCCGCGGCGGGCCCGGCGGCCCTAGCGGTCGACCGTCTCCTCCGCCTCATCGACTTCCGCCGGGCGGCGGCGGCGAGCCTGCCCCTCATGCCGGCAGAGACCCGCGCCTTCGTCGGCGGCTTCGCGGACGGGATCAACGCGGTCGTGGACGAGGGGCACGTCCCGCCCGACCTCGCCCTCCTCGGCGTCACCCCCGCCCGCTGGAGCGAGGAGGACGTGGTGGCGGTGAGCCGCCTCGCCTCGGCCGACTACACCTGGAAGGTCTGGCGCACCATCCGCCACCTCGCCGACGAGCCGGACTGGCCGGAGACCTGGCGCCTCCTCGCGGGCCGCGCGGGCGCAGCCGGGGAGGACGTGCCGGCCCCGCGGGAGGCGGCGGGCGCCGCGGCGACGATCGCCGCGCCCCACGGGTCCAACGCCGTCGCCGTCGCGCCGGAGCGGGCGGCGCGCGGGGCGGCCATGCTCGCCTGCGACCCCCACCTGCCGGTGATGACGCCGGGCATCTGGTTCGCCGTCGGCCTCGCCTGCCCCGCCTTCCGGGCCGTGGGCCTCACGATTCCGGGCCTGCCGATCCTCGGCGTCGGCCGCAACGAGGCGATCGCCTGGGGCGGGACCAACCTCCACGCCGCCTCGAGCGAGCTCGTGGACGTGACGGGCGAGCGGCTCGAGACGCGCGAGGTGGAGGTGCCGGTGCGCTGGTCCCGCCCGGCGCGCCTGTCCTTGCGCGAGAGCCGCTTCGGCCCGGTGGTGAGCGACAGTCCCGCCTTCCGCTTCGGCCGCGGCCGCGACGTGGCGCTGCGCTGGCTCGGCCACGCGCCGAGCGACGAGTTCTCGCCGTTCCTCTCCCTCCTGTCGGCCCGCACCTTCGACGACTTCAAGGCGGCGATGGACGGCTACGCGCTGCCCGGCCTCACCATGCTCTACGCGGGGCGGGACGGGCGGATCGCCCAGAAGGTCGCCGCGCGCCTCCCGCGCCGCCCCCACGCCCTCCCGCCCGACGTGGTGCTGACGCCCGAGGCGGCGGACGAGGCCTGGTCGGACTTCGTGTCGGGCGACGGGCTGCCGGAGATCGTCGATCCGCCCGGCGGCTTCCTCGCCTCCGCCAACGACGAGCCGGCCGGGTCGGCCGTTCCCGTCGGCTTCTTCTTTTCCGCGCCGGACCGGGTGGAACGGCTGAAGCGGCTGGGCGACGGCGGGTCCGCCCTCGACGCGGGCGACCTCAAGCGCTTCCAGGCCGATACCTTCCAGGCCGCCTCCCTCCACCTGCGCGACCGGATCCTCGCCGCCCTCTCCCCGCGCGAGGCCGCCACGCCCGTCGCCCGGGCCATGGCCGCCTGGGACGGGCGCTACGCGGCGGGCTCGGCCGGCGCGCTCGCCTTCGAAGTCGTCGTGGCCGGCCTCGTGCCGCGCCTCGAGCGCAACGGGCGGCGGGCGAGCCGCACCTGGCAGCCGCTGGCACGGATCGAGGCGGCGGTCGAGGCCGTTACCCCGGACGCGTTCGCGCGGGCGGCTGCGGGCGCCGTCCGGCGCGCGCGGCGGCCCTTCCGGCGGTTCGGGACGTGGGGCGCGCTCCACCGGGTGCGCCTTCTCCACCCCCTCGGGCTCGTGCCGTGGCTGAGGCGCGCCGTCCGCCCCGTCGACATGCCGGCCGCCGGGAGCAACGAGACCGTCATGAAGAGCCAGCACCCCTTCACGCGCCGCCGCCACGCCGTCCGCTTCGGGCAGAACGCCCGCTTCGTCACGGACCTGTCGGACATCGACGCCACCGCCTTCTGCCTCCTCGGCGGGGAGGACGGCTGGCCGGGCAGCGACACCCTCACCGACCAGGCCGGCCCCTGGGAGCGTGGCGAGTACCTGTCCCTGCCCCTGTCGCCCGGGGGCGTCGCCGAAACCTTCCGGGAGGAGCGCACGGTCCGCCCGCGGGAGCCGGGCGCGTGAGGGTGGACGGCACGCCGGCCCTCAAGGCATGGGCGGCGCTCCGGGCGGCCCGGCGGGACCGGCAACGCGCGGCCGACACGCAGGAGCGGACCCTCCTTCGCCTCGTGCGCCGCGCCGCGGGCACCCGCTTCGGCCGCGACCACGGCTTCGCCTCCATCGCCTCCGTCGCCGACTTCCAAGCGCGCGTGCCGCTCAGGACCTTCGACGACCACTGGCACGGCTACTTCTCGGCCGCCTTCCCGCTGCTCGAGGACGTCGCCTGGCCCGGCACGATCCCCTATTTCGCCGTCTCGTCCGGCACCGCCACGGGCCGCACCAAGAACATCCCCGTGACGCGCGAGATGGTGCGCTCCAACAACCGCGCCGGGATCGAGATGCTCGGCCACCACGTGCGCGCGCACCCCGGAAGCCACGTCCTCGGCGGCAAGAACTTCATGCTCGGCGGCTCGGTGGCGCTGGAGGAGATCGCGCCCGGGGTGCGGGCGGGCGACCTGTCGGGGATCGCCCGGGCCGAGGCGCCGGCCTGGTCGGGCGCGTGCGTCTTCCCGCCCATGGAGGATGCGCTCGAGGCGGACTGGGAGGCGAAGATCGCCCGCCTCGCGAAGAAATCCCTCGCCGAGCCGATCCGCACCGTGGCCGGCACGCCGAGCTGGCTCCTCCTGTTCTTCGAGCGCCTCGCCGAGGCGGCCGGGGGCGAGCGGCGCCTCGCCGCGCTCTATCCCGAGCTCGAGCTCGTGGTCCACGGCGGCATGAGCTTCGCGCCCTACGCGTCGGAGTTCGCCCGCTGGATGGAGGGGAGCGGGGCGGACCTGCGCGAGGTGTACCCGGCGAGCGAGGGCTTCGTGGCGAGCGCGGACCGGGGGCAGGGGGAGGGTCTCCTCCTCAACCTCGACATCGGCCTGTTCTTCGAGTTCGTGCCGCTGGAGGAGCGCGGGGCGGAGCGGCCGACCCGCCACTGGGTCGGCGATGCCGAGGTGGGGCGGGACTACGAGCTCGTCCTCACCACCTGCTCGGGCCTTTGGGCCTACCGGATCGGCGACACGGTCCGCCTCGTGACCCGCGACCCGCCGCGTCTCGTCGTGACGGGGCGCACCTCCTGGGACCTGTCGGCCTTCGGCGAGCACGTCTCGGCGGAGGAGCTCGAGGAGGCGATCCTGGCCGCGGCCGCCGAGGCGGGACGGACCGTCGCCGAGTTCTCCGTCGGCGCCCGCTTTCCGGGCGAGGGCGACCCGACGGGGCAGCATCTCGTGGTCGTCGAGTTCGAGGAGGGGGGCGATCCGGGGCCGCAGGCCCGTGCCGCCTTCGCCCGCACGGTGGACGAGACGCTGAAGCGCCTCAACGAGGACTACGAGGTCCACCGCCGCGGCGACTACCAGCTGAAGCCGCCCGAGGTGACGATGGCGCCGCCCGGCACCTTCGTGGAGTGGATGCGCGCGCGCGGCCGCCTCGGCGGGCAGAACAAGGTCCCGCGGGTTCTCCTTGATCCGGACGCCTTCGCCTCGCTGCGAAACCTCGCCCGCCGCGGCACCGTTGGTTGATCGGGCGGAACGATCCGCCCGCGGGAGGCGAAGCGGCATGGACGACATCGAGTATCACCCGGTCACGGTGCGCACGGCGAGCCCGTTCGTGCTCGCCGGCTACGACCGGAACGCGCCGGGACCGCCCGTCGATCTGCCAGCGGGGCTGTACCTGCCCGCGACGGTGCCGCCGCCGTGGCCCGCGGCCGTCGTCTCGGAGGGGCTCGGCGGGGTGAAGACGGCGCGGGAGCGGCGCTACGGCCGCTTCCTCGCCCAGCACGGGTGCGCCGCGCTCGTCGTCGATTCCTTCCACGCCCGCGGCTATCGCGACATGCCCGACCCGATCCGCGCGCTCTTCGTCACCGAGACGATGATGCTCGCCGACGCCTTCGCGGGCCTTTCCTTCCTCGCCGCGCGGGACGACGTGGACGGCGCGCGGATCTTCAACGTCGGCTTTTCCTACGGCGGCATGATCGCGATCCTGACCGCCTACGAGCAGCTGCGGCGGACCTTCCTCGGCGAGGAACGGGGCTTTGCAGGCCACGTCTCCTACTACGGGCCCACCGTTCCGCGGCTCGAGGACCCCACCACCACCGGTGCGCCCGTCGTCGTCCTCAACGGGGAACGCGACGACAACCTCAACCAGGAGCGCCTCGCCCTCATCGTGGAGGACCTGAGGCGCGGCGGCTCCCCGGTGACGAACGTGATCTTTCCGGAGGCCTTCCACCAGTGGGACTCGGACGATCACGAGAAGCGCTTCGACCGCTTCAACCTGTGCCCGGGCGCCGTCACCATCCGCCGCGACGGCACGATCTTCGACGAAATCGGACAACGCCCGGTGCGCGGCTTCTTCTCCCGCGTGTCCATGCTCTATCGGTGCGTGAGCCTCGCGGGCTTCTTCCTGCGCCGCAACGAGGAGGCGATGCGCGAGTCCGACCGGCTTCTTCTCGAGACCATCGGGCTCGACGGCCACGCCGCCGCCCACCACGAGGTGGCGACCCCCGATCAGACCACAGCCACCGCCGGCGGCCGCGCCGCGTCCTGACCGGACCTGCCGCCGCGCGCGACGGGCGACCCGGGGCGCCATCCAGAGGTCCGTCGTCGGCTGGCGTCGGAGGGCGTGGCGCGGCGCAAGCCGGTAGCAGGTCCCCTCGCGCCGCAAGGCAGCGCCTTCTTGCGGCGCGAGGGCTCGTCGGTCCATGCGCCCCGCGGATGTGCCGCGGGGCGGTGTCGCGTCAGTCGGCGGGAACCGCCACGCGCTCGAGCTCGGTGACGCGGGCGGCCCGGTCGGTCCGCTCGATCGTCAGGTAGCGGACCTTGTCGGCCGTGTCCGGGGCGCCGTTACGCCAGGCGAC
The DNA here is from genome assembly GCA_964547415.1 of uncultured Hyphomicrobiales bacterium. Taxonomy (GTDB): domain Bacteria; phylum Pseudomonadota; class Alphaproteobacteria; order Rhizobiales; family Amorphaceae; genus CAZJNX01. Next base: position 18,539 of record CAZJNX010000005.1, on the reverse strand, counting down.
GCACTCGGCCGTGATGTTCGGCCAGGCTTGGCCACTGCACAGCTCCTCGCCGACCACGTCGAAGCGGTCGCCCTTCTTCGCCTGCGCCGTCTGCGCCGTCAGCGAGCCCGACACGAGCGCCGCCGCGAGGAAACCGGCCGCGGCCGTCGTCGCGATCATCGGGCTGCCGAGAACCAGTCGCTGCCGCTTCATTGTCTACACTCCCGTTACTGAACGCGGTCGTTGCTTACGATCCCGATGTGGGAGGCCGTCGCGGCGTCGCCCGTGACGCGCGTCACAGCCCCTGCGATTGCACCGTCCGCGTTCACCTTTCATCAGCCATGGCCGCCGCCAGCGCGCGTGCGTCCCGGCCCGCCCCGCGACGTGCCCCGGACGCTATGCCGGCACCGCGCCAGCGCGGAATGCACCTTCGCGGCAGCCGCGGAGCAGGCGGCTCGCCGGCCTATCCCGCGGGATAGGCGGCCCCGCCCTCCGGCCAGCGGTCCACCCTTCGTGGATGCCAAACGCCGACGGACGCGGGTCGGTTGCATCAGCGGGCTTCTTCCACACGTCATGCGGGAAGAAGCGGAACGGACGCGAACGCGCCCGCCCCGCCCGGGCGCCGTGCCTCCCGCTCCCCGCCGTTTTTTGCTAACGAGCGCGCCGAACACGCGAACAAGGCCGGAAGCGCCCATGACCCGAAAAAGCGTCGCCCTCTACCCGGGCTCGTTCGACCCCGTCACCAACGGGCACCTCGACGTGCTCGGCCACGCCCTCGGCCTCGTCGACGCGGTGGTCGTGGCGATCGGCGTCCACCCGGGGAAGAAGGCCATGTTCTCCTTCGAGGAGCGGGTGGACATGCTGACTGCCGCCACCCGCGAGGCCTTCCCGGAGATGGCGGACCGCCTGACCGTGGTGGCGTTCGAGAACCTGGTGATCGACGCGGCCGCCGAGCACGGCGCGGGCATCTTGATCCGTGGCCTGCGCGACGGGACCGACCTCGACTACGAGATGCAGATGGCCGGCATGAACCGGGCGCTTCGGCCCGACGTGCAGACCGTCTTCCTTCCCGCCTCGCCGGAGGTGCGCCACATCACGGCCACCCTCGTCCGGCAGATCGCTCACCTCGGCGGCGCCGTGGAGCCCTTCGTGCCGCCGCTCGTGGCGCGGCGCCTCAACGAGAAGACCGGCGCCGCCTGATCCTTCTCAGATCCGGAGAAAACGGACGATGCTCACTCGACTCCTCGCGGCCGCCGCACTAGTCATCCTCGCCATGGCAAGCGCGAGCGCACAGGGGACCGACCCCGAGAACACCCTCGTCCTCGAGCTCGAGGACGGGACGGTGACCATCCGCATGAGGCCCGACCTCGCCCCCAACCACGTGGAGCGCATCAAGCGCCTCGTGCGCGAGGGCTTTTACGACGGCGTCGTGTTCCACCGCGTGATCCCGGGCTTCATGGCCCAGACGGGCGACCCGACGGGCACCGGCACCGGCGGTTCGGAGTACCCGGACCTGCGCGCCGAGTTCTCCGACGCCAGGCACGTGCGCGGCACCGTCTCCATGGCGCGCACGCCCGACCCCAACAGCGCCAACAGCCAGTTCTTCATCATGTTCGAGCCCGCCCCCCATCTCGACGGGCAGTACACCGTGTGGGGCGAGGTGGTGGACGGCATGGACGTCGTCGACCAGCTCAAGAAGGGGAGGGGCCAGGGCGGCATGGTCTCCGACCCGGACCGGATCGTCCGCGCAACCATCGCCGCCGACCGGAACTGACCGTCCGGGCGCCGGCACGCCTTCGGGGAGGCACTTCGCCATCGTGACGGCGCCCGCCGACACCGGCCTGACGACGGCCGACTTCGACTTCCACCTCCCGGAGGAACTGATCGCGCTGCGCCCCGCGAGCCCGCGGGGC
>CAZJNX010000005.1:0-16637 GCA_964547415.1 uncultured Hyphomicrobiales bacterium | reverse complement strand
CATATCCATCCGCACGGTGCTCTATGCCCTCGCCGACGACACCCGCGTCCTGCCCGTGCGCCTCACCGGCACGCGCACCCGGGGCGAGGCCGTTGCCCACATCGAGGCGACGCTGATCGAGCGGCTGGGGCCGGCCCGCTGGCGCGCCCTCGTGCGGCCCGCCAAGCGGCTGAAGGCGGGGGAGACGGTGGTCTTCGCCGGCGAGGGGCCGGCCCGCCTCGCCGCCACGGTGGAGGACGTGCACGGCGAGGGCGCCTTCACCCTCGCCCTCGCCGTGGAGGAGGCGGACGAGATGGCCGCCCTCGAGGCCGTCGGCGCCATGCCGCTGCCTCCCTACATCGCCGGCCGCCGCCCGGCCGACGCCCGGGATGCGGAGGACTACCAGACCGTCTACGCTCGCCGCGAAGGCTCGGTGGCGGCGCCCACCGCGGGCCTCCACTTCACGCCCGCCCTGTTCGAGGCGCTCGAGGCCGCCGGCGTGGAGCGGACGTTCGTCACCCTCCACGTGGGCGCGGGCACCTTCCTGCCGGTGAAGGTGGAGCGGATCGCCGACCATCGGATGCACGCCGAGTACGGCGAGGTCCCGCCCGCGGCGGTGGACGCCATCGCCGCCGCCCGGGCGCGGGGCCGGCGGGTGGTCGCCGTCGGGACCACGGCCATGCGGCTCCTCGAGAGCGCCGCGGACCCGGCGACGGGCGCGGTGGCGCCGTTCGCGGCCGAGACGGACATCTTCATCTCGCCGGGCTACCGCTTCCGGGCCGTGGACGCCCTCATGACCAACTTCCACCTGCCGCGCTCGACGCTGATGATGCTCGTTTCCGCCTTCTCGGGGATGGAGCGGATGCGGGCGGCCTACGCCCACGCCATCGCCCGGCGCTATCGCTTCTTCTCCTACGGGGACTCCTCGCTCCTCTTCCCGGCGGAGCCGTCGCTGGCGCGCACCCATGGCGGCTGACCGCGCCCCCTTCCGCTTCGAGCGCCTCGCCGCCGACGGCGCGGCCCGCCGCGGCCGCCTCCACACCGCCCACGGCACGGTGGAGACCCCGGCCTTCATGACGGTGGGCACGCAGGGGACGGTGAAGGCGATGCTGCCCGAGCTCGTCGCCGGCACCGGAGCGGAGGTGGTGCTCGGCAACACCTACCACCTGATGCTGCGGCCGGGGGCGGACCGGGTGGCCCGCCTCGGCGGCCTCCACCGCTTCATGGACTGGCCGCGCACCATCCTCACCGATTCCGGCGGCTTCCAGGTGATGAGCCTCGCCGCCATGCGTGAGATCGACGGGGACGGCGTCACCTTCAGGAGCCTCATCGACGGCAGCCCCCACCGGCTGACGCCGGAGCGGTCGATCCTCGTCCAGTCGCTCCTCGGCAGCGACATCCAGATGCAGCTCGACGAGTGCGTGGCGCTGCCCGCGAGCGCGGAGGCCCTCGCGCGCGCGGTGGACCTTTCCCTCGACTGGGCGGGCCGCAGCCTCGAGGCGTTCCGCGAAAACCGGAACCCTCAGGCCGGCCGGGCCCTGTTCGGCATCGTGCAGGGGGGCGACGATCCGGCGCTCCGCCGTCGCTCGGCGGAAGGACTGGTCGCGCTGGACCTTCAGGGCTACGCCATCGGCGGGCTCGCGGTGGGCGAGCCGCAGGCGGTGATGTTCGAGATGGTGGAGGCGACGGCGGCACACCTTCCCGAGGATCGGCTGCGCTACCTGATGGGGGTGGGCACGCCGGACGACCTCGTGGGCGCCGTCGCCCGCGGCGTCGACATGTTCGACTGCGTGATGCCGACGCGGGCGGGCCGCCACGGCCTCGCCTACACCCGCTTCGGCCGCATGAACCTCAAGAACGCCCGCCACCAGGACGATCCGCGCCCCCTCGACGCGGGGAGCGACTGCCGCGCCGCCCGGGATTTCTCCCGCGCCTACCTCCACCACCTGGTGCGGGCGGGGGAACAGCTCGCCGCCACGCTCCTCACCTGGAACAACGTGGCCTACTACCAGGCCCTGATGCGCCAGCTGCGTGCCGCCATCGCCGCTGGCACCTTCGAGGCGACGGCGGCCGCGATCCGCGAGGGCTGGACGCGGGGCCCGGACGGGAGGGAAGACGAGGCCCCGCCCTGGGTCCCGGTGGACGCGCCGGGCGCGTATCCCCCGCGGGAGGGTGCGGATCAGGCCGATTCGCCGGCCGCCTCGCGCAGGTAGCATCCGGTGATGCGCCAGCTGCCGTCCGCCTGGCGCTCGAGGGTGTAGACGGCGGTCCACGGCCGGCCCTCGGGGCCCGTCAGCAGCACCTCCTGGACGATGCGCCCCTCGCCCACAAGGCGGCTCCGCGTGAACAGCGGGTCCTCGGCCCGGTAGACCGGCCGGTAGCCCCGCCGCACCATGTCCATGAACACCGAGGGCGTCGGAAACATGCGCTTGATGGTGGGGGCGGCGTAGGAGTAGGCGCGCTCCGCGTCGTCGGCGCGGAAGGCGTCCATCTGGGAGGCGATGACGCCGATCACCGCGCTGCGGTCGGCCGCGCTCGGCCGCGGGCTGTCGGCGCTCGCCGCGCCTGCGGACAGGACGAGCGCGAGGGCGAGTGCCCCCGCCTTCAGGATCGCGAACATGGCTGCCCTCCTCTGCGGCATCTCGCCGGAGCCGTGGTAGCTGGCGCAGCGGGGCGGTGCAGCAAGTCGCGTGCCGGACGCGCGACGGGGTGCCGCGGCGGGAGGTCAGTCGAGGCGGCGGCCGGTGTCCGGGTCGAAGCGGTGGAGCCTTTCGCGGAGGAACACGGCGCTCGTCCTTTCGCCGGGGGCGAGGTCCACCTTCCCCGGCACCCGCACGATCATGTCGGCGTCGGCGCCGGGCGGGCCGCCTTCGCCCGCGCCGACGCGGCCGTGGACGAAGGTGTCCGACCCCACCACCTCGGCGATCACCACCGTGAGGGGGACGGTGGCGGCGTCGGCCTCCGGGTCGGCCGGCCCTTCGGCGAGGGCGGCGTCCTCCGGGCGGATGCCGAGGACGCCGCGCCCGTTCGTCCAGCGGGTGCCGCCGTCGGCGCCGAGCGCCGTGCCGTCGGACAGGCGCAGGGTCCCCTCCGCGCCCTCCACGGACACGGACAGAAAGTTCATGGGCGGGGCGCCGATGAAGCCGGCGACGAACATGGTCTCCGGCCGGTCGTAGACCGAGACGGGCGTTCCGATCTGCTCCACCTGGCCGGCGTTCATCACCACGAGACGATCGGCGAGGGTCATGGCTTCCAGCTGGTCGTGGGTGACGTAGACGCTGGTGGTGGCCATCCGCTGCTGCAGGCGCTTGATCTCGACGCGGGTCTGGGTGCGGAGCTTGGCGTCGAGGTTCGACAGGGGCTCGTCGAACAGGAAGGCCCGCGGCTGGCGCACGATGGCCCGGCCCATGGCCACCCGCTGGCGCTGGCCGCCGGACAGCTGGCGGGGCTTGCGGTCGAGGAAAGGCTCGATGGCGAGGATGCGGGCGGCCTCCGCCACCCGCTCGGCGATCTCCGCCTTCGGGGTGCCGCGGTTCTTCAGGCCATAGGCCATGTTGTCGAAGACGGTCATGTGCGGATAGAGCGCGTAGTTCTGGAACACCATGGCGATGTCGCGCTCGGCGGGCTCGAGGTCGTTCACCACCTCGCCTGCGATCGCGATCTCTCCGTCCGTGATCGTCTCGAGCCCGGCGATCATGCGCAGCAGCGTCGACTTCCCGCAGCCCGACGGGCCGACGAGGACGCACAACTCGCCGCTGTCGATGGAAAAGTCGATCCCCGACACCGCCTCCACGCCGCCGGGGTAGACCTTCGTCACGTTGCGGATCGCGATGTCGGCCACGGCGCTACTTCTCCACCTCGACGAGCCCCTTCACGAACAGGCGCTGCATGGCGACGATCACGACGACGGGTGGCAGCATCGCCAGCATGACCGTCGCCATGATGAGGTTCCACTGGGGCGTTTCCATGCCGGTGTCGGCCATTCGCTGCAGGCCCATCACGACCGTGTAATAGGCCTCGTCCGTCGTCACGATCAGCGGCCAAAGGTACTGGTTCCAGCCGTAGATGAAGAGGATCACGAACAGCGCCGCGATGTTGGTGCGCGACAGGGGGACGAGGATGTCGCGGAAGAAGCGCATCGGCCCCGCGCCGTCGACGCGGGCGGCCTCGGTCAGTTCGTCCGGCACCGTCATGAAGAACTGGCGGAACAGGAACGTCGCGGTCGCCGAGGCGATGAGCGGGATGGTGAGGCCAGCGTAGCTGTTCAGCATGCCCAGATTCGCCACCACCTCGAAGGTGGGCAGGATGCGCACCTCCACGGGCAGCATCAAGGTAATGAAGATGGTCCAGAAGGCGAGCATCCGGAACGGAAAGCGGAAATAGACGATGGCGAACGCCGACAGAAGGGAGATCGCGATCTTTCCGAGCGCGATGGCGAGCGCCATGATCGTGGAGTTGGTGAGCATCAGGGAGAGCGGGGGCGCGCCCGCCGTCGACACGCCCTGGCCGAGGACGAGGCCGTAGTTCTCGATCAGCCTGTCGCCCGGGATCATGGTGAGGCCGGTCGCCACCTCCGCCGCCTCGCGGGTGGAGGCCACGAACGCGATCCAGATCGGGAAGACGAAGAGGGCCGCGCCGAGGATGAGGACGGCGTGGGTGAGGAAGGCGAGGACCGGGCGCCGCTCCACCATGGCTCAGACCGCCCGCCCGTTCATGCGTATTCCACCTTCTTCTCGATGTAGCGGAACTGGATCGCGGTCAGCACGATGACGATCGCCATCAGGATCACCGACTGGGCGGCGGAGGCGCCGAGGTTGAGCCCCTCGAAGGCGTCGCGCCAGACCTTGTACACGAGGATCACCGTCTCGTTGCCCGGCCCGCCCTTGGTGGTGGCGTGGACCACCGGGAAGGTGTCGAAGAAGGCGTAGACGATGTTGACCACGAACAGGAAGAAGACGGTGGGCGACAAGAGCGGCAGCTGGATGGTGAGGAACCGCTTGAGCGGCCCCGCCCCGTCGATCGCCGCCGCCTCCACCAGCGAGCGCGGTATCGCCTGCAGCGCCGCCACGAAGAACAGGAAGTTGTAGGCGACCTGCCGCCAGGCCGCCGCGATCACGATGAGGATCATGGCGTCCGTGCCGTCCACGTAGTTGTTCCAGTCGTAGCCCATCGCCTGCAGCGCGTAGGCGACGATGCCGATGGTCGGGTTGAACAGGAAGAACCACAGGATGCCCGCGACGGCGGGCGCCACCGCGTAGGGCCAGATGAGGATGGTGCGGTAGGCGAGGGCGGAGCGGATCGCCCGGTCGGTCATCACCGCCAGCAGGAGGGCGAGCCCCATGGACAGCGCCGTGACCCAGGCGCTGAAGACGACGGTGGTCACGAAGGCGTCGTAGTAGAGCGGGTCCGCCAGGAGGCGCTGGAAGTTGTCGAGGCCGACGAAGGTCGTCCTGAGGCCGAAGGCGTCCTGCCGCAGCACGGACTGGTAGAGCGCCTGCGTCGCCGGCCAGATGAAGAAGACGAGGGTGATCGTGATCTGCGGCGCGACGAGCAGGTACGGCAGCCAGCGATGGCCGAAGGTCACGCGCTTGGTCTGCATGGGGGGTGGCGTCCGGCGCAGCGGGGCGCGGCGGACGGCGATGGCCGCCCGCCGCGGGGTCGCGATGGGTTACGAGTGGTCGCGCTCGAACTGCCGCAGGAGCTCGTTGCCGCGGCGGGCGGCGTCGCCGAGGGCCTCCTCGGCAGTCTTCTGGCCGGACCAGAGCTCTTCCAGCTCCTCGTTGATGATCTCGCGGATCTGGACGAAGTTGCCGAAGCGCAGGCCGCGGGAGTTCGCCGTCGGCTCGTTCAGCGACAGCTGCTTGATCGCCGTGTCCGTGCCCGGGTTCTCCTCGTAGAAGCCCTCTTCCTCGGAGAGCTCGTAGGCGGCCGTGGTGATCGGCACGTAGCCGGTCTCCTGGTGCCAGGTGGCCTGGACGTCGGGACGCGACAGGTAGTTGAAGAATTCGGCGACGCCCTGGTAGTCCTCGCCCTCGTGACCCTCGAGGACCCACAGGGTCGCCCCGCCGATGATGGAGTTCTGCGGCGCCTCGGCGATGTCGGTGTCGAGCGGCAGCATCGCCTGGCCGAACGCGAAGTCGGCCTGGTCGACCATGGAGGCGTAGTAGGCCGACGAGTTGATCCACATGGCGCACTCGCCCGTGGTGAACAGGGGCAGGCTGTCGCCGCGGCGGCCGCCGTACTTGAAGGTGCCGTCCTCCTGGCTGTCGGCGATCTGCTGGAGGAGGTCGGCGAGGCCCTCGTTCTCGTCGAAGACGAACTCGGTGGAAAGGCCCTCGAAGCCGTTGGCGAGGGTGCCGATGGGCTCGTCGTGCCAGGCGAGGAAGTTCTCGATCATCACCCACGACTGCCAGCCGAAGGAGATGGCGCAGTCGTGGCCGTTCGCCTGCAGCTTGTCGGCGACGGAGAACACCTCCTCCCAGGTGGTCGGCACCTCGGCGTCGACGCTGTCGAGGAGGTCCTTGTTGTACCAAAGGACCGGGGAGGAGGAGTTGAACGGCAGGGACAGGAGGCGGCCGTCGGGCGTCGAGTAGTAGCTCCGCACCGCCGGGAGGTAGGCGTCCGCGTCCCACGTGACGTCCGCCTCGTCCATCACCTCGTAGACCGGCTTCACCGCGCCCTCGGCGGCCATCATGGTGGCGGTGCCCACCTCGAAGACCTGCACGATGTGGGGCTGCTGGCGGGCGCGGAAGGCGGCGATCGCGGCCGTCATCGTCTCGGTGTAGTTGCCCTTGTAGACGGGCACCACGCGATAGGCGTCCTGGGACTCGTTGAAGCCCTCGGCCAGCTTCTCGACCTGTTCGCCCAGCGCGCCGCCCATGGCGTGCCAGAACTGGATCTCGGTCTCGGCGAGGGCCGGGGCCGAAACCCCGGCGAGGAGGGCGGCCGCGAGGCCGGAAAGCGCGAAGGTCCGCATCGTCGAGGCTCCGTCGTGATCGGTTGGAACGGGTGGTCGCGGCATCGTCCGCGGTGCGGCGGTCCCGCTGCCGCGGCCCCGCCGGCTGCGCGGCGCGTACCATCCTTCCATGACACTTTTGCGAAGCGTCTCGACATCCGCGGGCCGGAGCGGCGCCGTCGCCGGGCCGGCCCGCCCGTGCCGTCAGATGGGGACGTAACGGCGGATCGACTGGCGGATGATGTTCGCCTCGTCCGGGTCGCCCTTCATCAGCATCTTGAAGTAGTTGGCCATGTACTTGCGCGTGAGCTTCGGCGGGATGGTCGGCACCGACGGGTCCACCTTCGCGTCGATGACGGCGGGCCGGTCGGCCGCGAAGGCCTCGCGCAGCGCCGGCGCCACCTCTTCGGGCGCTTCCACGCGAAAACCCTTCAGGCCGATCATCTCGGCGAAGGCGGCGTAGTTGACGTCCGGGAGGGACTGGGTCTCCTCCGTCATCGGGTAGCCGCCCATGATGCGCTGCTCCCACGTCACCTGGGACAGGTCCCCGTTGTTGAGGATGACGACCACGAGGCGCGGGTCGCTCCACGCCTGCCAGTACTTGGCGATGGTGAGGAGCTGGCCGAAGCCGAGCATCTGCACGGCCCCGTCGCCGGTGAAGGCGACGGCGAACCGGTCCGGGTGGGTGAACTTCGCGGCCGTCGCGTACGGGATCGCCGGGCACATGGTGGCGAGCGTGCCCGACAGGGACGCCTTCATGCCCTCGCGGATGCGGATCGCCCGGGCCCACCAGTTCGCGGCGGTCCCCGAATCGGCGGTGACGATGGACCGGTCGGGCAGGAGGGGCGAGGCCTCCACGAACAGGAGTTCCGGGTTGATCGGGTCGGCGGGCGTGCGGGCGCGCTTGTCGACCCCCTTCCACCAGTCCTCCATCTCGCGCGCGATCCGCTCCTGCCAGCGCCGGTCGGTCTTCTCGGCAAGGCGGGGCAGCAGCGCCTCGAGGGTCGCCGCCGCGTCCCCCTCGAGGTTCACCTCCATGGGGTAGCGGACCGAGAGCATCCCCGGGTCGATGTCGATCTGGACGCCCCGGGCCTGCCCCGGCTCGGGCAGGTACTCCGCGTACGGAAAGCCCGCGCCCACCATCAGGAGGCCGTCGCAGTCCTGCATCATGTTCCACGACGGGCTGGTGCCCAGGATACCGATCTGGCCGGTGACGTAGGGAAGGTCGTCGGGCAGCGCGGCCTTGCCGAGGAGGGCCTTCGCCACCCCGGCGCCCAGCCGCTCGGCCACCGCCCGCACCTCGGGACCCGCGCCGAGGGCGCCCGCGCCGACGAGCATCGCCACCCGCTCGCATTCGTTGAGGACCGCCGCGGCCCGGTCGAGGGCCTCGGCGGGGGGCACCGCGATCGGGCGCGGGGCGTGGCCGATGCCGGACTGGAGCGTGCCGTGGACCTGGGGCGGCTCGGGCACCGCGTCGGCCTTGCCCACGTCGTCGGGCACGATGATCGCCGTCACGCAGCGCCTGGCCCTGGCGATCCGGACCGCCCGGTCGACGAGGTGGCGCATCTGCGCGGGGTCGGCGCACATGTGGACGTACTCGTGGGCCACGTCCTTGAACAGGGACAGGAGGTCCACCTCCTGCTGGTAGCTGCCGCCGATGGCGGACCGGTCGGTCTGGCCGAGGATCGCCACCACCGGCTGGTGGTCGAGCTTGGCGTCGTAAAGGCCGTTGAGGAGGTGGATGGCGCCAGGGCCGGAGGTGGCCATGCACACGCCGGGCTCGCCCGTCCACTTGGCGTGGGCGCAGGCCATGAAGGCGGCGTCCTCCTCGTGGCGCGCCTGGATGAAGCGGAAGCGGTCGCTCGCCTTGCCGAGGGCTTCGAGGATCCCGTTGATGCCGTCGCCGGGGTAGCCGTAGATGGTCTCGATGCCCCAGGCGCCGAGGCGGTCCAGCATGAAGTCGGCGGTGGTGCGAGCCATGGCGGTTTCACTCCTTCTCGGTGAAGGGTCCCGGGCGGGGCGGGCTCATGAAGCCGCGTGCCGGAGGACCGCGTCGTGGTCGTGGGCGAGCTCGGTCCGGACGAGGGCGGCGACGAGGCGCGGAAAATCCTCCCGGGAGACGAGCTTCGACAGGCCTTCCGCGTCCTCGGGCAGGTCGAGGGCGGCGGCGGCGTGGCGCGCCTTGCGGTCGGCGAACGGGTAGATCTCGTCCCAGACGGCTTGCGCCTCGCGCATGAAGATGTCGACGCCGACGTCACCCATCCCCTTGAACTCCTTCAGGAATTTCCGCTCCTCGCCGGGGTCGCGCCCCGCCTCGTCCCGAAGGCGCCTCAGGTCCCCGTGCCAGCGCTCCATGAGGTGGGCGGCGGTCTCGCCCAGCATGCGCGAGGTGCTCTCGTCATAGCGGGCGTAGCCGGCGCGGTTGAGGACGTTCACCCGCTCCTCCCACGTCGCCGCCGCCATCTTGTCGGGCGTCGTCCACCCCGCGTCGGAAAGGGCGCGCGCAGCCTTCAGGGCCTGGCCCGCGCCGATGCGGGCGGAAAACAGGAGGGCGGCGACGAGCCAGCGGAAGAGGGGCGAGGGGGTGCCCTTCTGGATGTCGATGCCGAGCTCCTCGCAGTAGGTGCGGCCGTGGTCCTTCAGGAGCGCGTCCACCACCTTCGCGCGGGCGGTCATGGCTCAGGCCCAGTCGCCGGAAAGGAGCGGCTCCACCGGGTGGCGGGACTTCGCCATCCGGAGCTTGCGGAAGACGTCGGCCTTGCGCTCGCTCTCGTCCTCAGCGTCGAGGTCCACGTCGTAGGCCTTCTGCGGGTTCGCCCGCGCGCCCACCAGCATGAACTCCGCGCTCTCGTAGTCGAGGAGGTGGACGTCCTCGGTGGCGAAGCGGCGGTCTCGGAACGCCTCCTGCAGCTTCTTCGGATAGTCAGCCTTCGCGTCCGGCCGCAGGCCAGCGCCCTTGGGCTGGCCCTTTTCCGGGTTCTTGACGGACAGGGCGAAGGCGGCCTTCGGCGCGATGTTGAAGGTCTTCTGGACGTCGCCGGGCTTTTCGGGCAGCTCCAGCTCGTAGGCGAGGTGCATCTGCCCGTCCTTCAGGAAGACGGCGTAGACCCCCTCTCCCGCGGGCCGCGCGGCGGGCTGGCGCTGCTCGCCGCGCGTCTTCGTGCCGTAGGTTTCCTCGCGGAGGGCCTTCTCGATCGCCTTGCCGCTCTTCGCCACCATGTCGACGAAGCCCCACATGCGTTCGTGCTCGTCGACGTCCGGCAGCCGCTTGCGGCCCACCACCATGAGGCGGACGGTGTCGCCCCCGCGGGGGCGCAGCACCATGTGGAAGCGCTGCACGTCGGACGGGCCCTCCGGCGCGTCCTCGTCGACCGTCGGGGTAAAGAGGAAGAAGACGTCGCCTTCCTCGAGGATCGTCTCGCCCGCGTCGTCGTCGGCCATCGTGAACCTCCTCGGGCTCGACCGGCCGCGCGCGGGCGGGCGGTCAGATCCAGTAGGGCGCGAAGCCGTAGTGGCGGTGGAGGCGGTCCTCGAAGTCCCGGTCCACGGCCATCCTCGGCGCATATTCCGGCGCGTCCTTCACCTGCTGCCGCGTGAGGTCGACGCGCACTTCCCGGTCCGCCCAGCCGACGGAGCGGACCCAGTCCGGTGACAGGAGAACGTGCCGGCCCGGCAGCCAGTTGCGCGTGTCGACGACGAGATAGCGGATGACCCACCCCTCGGACTCCACGAGGGCGTCGGTGACGTGGCCGACGAAATCGTCGCTCGCGTGGATGGAGTAGCCCTTGACCTCGCCGATGCTGCGCAGGTTCGGGTCGCCCTCCCGCTCGCCGGCGAGGGCCTCGGCGTCGGCCGGATCGCCGGCCGCCGCGGCCGGCTCCACGTCCGGAACGCCCGTGGCGTGCGGCGGGACGGGCGAGAGCGCGGCCGCGCCCGTCGTCATGCCGCCGACGCTCCAGTAGGGCGTCCAGCGATAGTGGGCGAACAGGTCCTCTTCGTGCTGGCGCGAGACGGGCTCGTCGGTGGAAAGGCCCGGCGCGTCCTTCACCGCCTGGCGGGTGACGTCGGCCACGATCGCGCGCCCGCCGAGGTCCACGTTCTCCATGGCGGCGGGCGGAAGCAGGACCTTGCGACCCGGCAGGAACGACCCTGTGTCGATGACGAACCAGCGCACCGTGAAGTCCCGGTCGTCGAACAGGAGGTCCACCACCTCGCCGATCTCCCCGTCGAGGGCCCGGATCGGCAGGCCGAGGATGTCGGAAACCTCTGAGAGCATGGCGGGCCTACTCGTCCCGGCCGTGCATGCGGGCGGGCGGGGAGGTGGCCTCCACGGCCGTGAACGGCTCCTCGATCGTGTAGGTGTGCTCCGCGCCCGCGGGCACCAGCCATGAATCGCCCGGCTCCAGCGAGATCGCCTGCCCGTCGAGGTGGCACGTCGCCTTGCCGGCGATGACGTAGCCCACCGTCTCGTAGTCGCGCACGCGGGGCGGCTTCTTGATGCCCGGCTCCTCACCCTGCCACAGGCGCATGGCGACGCTCTTGCCCGAGACGAGATAGGTCTGGCCCATCCCGCCGTGGGGCGAGGTGTTCGCCGTCACCTTCTTGATCGTTGTGTCGTGACTATCGTTCATCTGTCTTTCCCTTCCGGGGGCGTGGCGCCGCCTCAGGCGGCCTCGGGCCACAGCACCCTGATGTCCTTCGGCAGGAGGTCCTTGACCTTCGCCGTCTCGCCCGGCGCCAGGTGGCGGGCGAGGACGCCCATGACGGCCGTCGTCGCCTCGGCGGGGTCGATCGTCGGGCCGGGCTCGAGGCCCGCGCTCACCCGGTCGAGAAAGGCGTCCTGGGAGCGGATGCGGTCCGGCACGTCGGCGGGCCGCCACTCGCCGTAGAACTGGCCGCGCACCAGGATCGGCAGCTGCGCCGCCATGTGGGCGGAATGGTCGACGGGCATCTGGTCGCGCAGGGCGTGGAGCACCGCGCCGAGCGCGTTCCAGGCGGCGCGCCGCTCCAGCCCCGTCTCCCGCATGATCTCGTCGAGCCAGATGTTCGTCGTCTGGATGGTTTTGTCGAAGACTTCGAGACCCGTGGCGCTCATCTCGTCCTCTCGTCCCGTCCGGTGGTCGTATGGTTCACGCGCCGCCGGCCGCGCGGGGCCGGCGGGCGGATGCGTCACTGGCGCGGCACGCCCGTCGGCTCGGCGATCCCGCTCATGGCGTGGGCCACCGCGTTGCGCCCCTCTGCGCCGCTGCGGGCGAGGTCGGCGAGCGCGATCATCCCGACGAGTCGCTTGTCGCGGTTGAGGACCGGCAGGCGCTGCACCTGGTGGGCCGCCATCAGCTCGGCGGCGCGCGACAGCTCCTCGTCCTCGAAGACGTAGTAGATGTCCTCGCTCATCACCTCGCGCACGTCGCATGCCTCGGGCGACTTCTTCTGCGCGACGGCACGCATCACGATGTCGCGGTCCGTGACCATGCCGACGAGCCGGTCGTTCTCGCCGACGGGAAGCGCGCCCACGTCGTCGGTGCGCATGCGGGCGGCCGCCTCGGCCACCTTCATGGCCGGGTTGGCGAGCTCGACGGGCGAGGTCATCACGCTGGCGATCTGCATGGGATCTCCTTCGGGGGTTGCGCGTCACGCGCGGCGGGGACCCGTGCGGCCCGCACCGTCGCGCTGTGACGGATTTCCTAGACTTGACAACGGAGTCGGCCCGCACCCGTTCCGCGCCGCCAGCGGCGGCGAGGCGGTCAGTTCGCGGCGTTTTCGGCGCTCGGGTGGAGGGCGGGGCGATAGCCGCGCGCGAGAATCGCGACGGTGGGCCGCGGGGTCAGCACGGTGGCCGTTTCGTCCGCCGGTCGGGGGCGCGGGGGGCCGTAGCCGCCCGGTGCGTAGGGCAGGAGCCGGTCGCCGAGGACGAGGAGGGGGGCGCCGCCGGGCTCGAGGCGGACGAAGGTGCCCTCGGGGAGGGTGGACAGGGCCGCCCGGTGGCGGACGGGCGCCTTCGTGGGCGGGGCGACGCGGGCGCCGTGGAGCGCGGCGTCCATCTCGGCCGCGGCGGGTGGCGGGCCGCCGTGGACGGCCTGCCAGAGAGCCTTCCATTCGAGGTAGGCCTCCCGGCGGCACTCCGCGCAGGGCCGGTGGCCGGCGGCGAGCGCGACCGCCTCGTCGAGGAAGAAGAGCTCGGTGTAGCGGCCGGGCGCCATCACCGTCCGCCGCCGCCCACGGAAGCACAGGCGGCAGACGATCCAGGCCTTGCCGGTCCACCGGCGGTCCCCGAGGGTGCGGTCCGGCCGGTGGAGGCGTCCGCGGTTGCCCATGAAGGTGCCGCGGGCCGCGGTGGCGACGATCTCCCCGTCCGGCGTCACGCGGTTGCGCAGCGCCATCGCCCGCCGCCGGGCCGTTTCAGTCCGGGTGCGGCAGGCCGACCGCGTCGAGGGCCTTCGCCTGCCGCGCGGCGACCTTGTCGACCGAGAAGCCCTCCAGCTGCTCGTGGAACAGGCGGTAGAAGTTGAGCTCCGCCCCCAGGTGCAGGAAGACGGCGCCGAGGCCGATCGCCGCCCGGTCCATGAACACGAACTCCTGCGGGACGGTCACCGGCCCCTTCTTCTTCAGCTCCTGGTGGACCATGAAGGCCTCGCGCCGGCCGTACTCGCCCGGCTTGGTCCCGTCCGCGACCGAGCGCACCCGGTCGTCGAGGATCGGGCCGTAGATGAACCGGGCCCAAAGGTTGAGGATGTCGATGACCTCGCGCTTGAGGCCGCGGAAGCCCCAGGCCTCGTAAGCCGCGACGATGCGGTCCTCGTCCTCCTCGAGGAGGCCGAAATAAAGGTCGACCACGCCGCCGACGAAGCGGGTCGGGAAGATCCGGATGCAGCCGTAGTCGAGGAGGTTGATGCCAGCCGGCCCCCCGTCCTCCTCGAAGACGGAGTAGTTGCCGAGGTGGGGGTCCCCGTGGATGACGCCGACGGTGGCGAAGGGCTGCCACCAGGCCTTGAACATGGTGGCGGCGAGGAGGTTGCGCTCCTCCAGCGAGTGGGACTTGTACTCCAGCATCGGTCGGCCATCGAGCCAGCCGAGGGTGAGGAGGCGGCGCGTCGACAGGTCCTGGTGGACGTCCGGCACGCGGATCGAGGGCTCGTCCGCGAACTCGCCGCCGTAGAGGCGGCAGGCCCTCGCCTCCCGCGTGTAGTCGAGCTCCTCGCGCAGGCGCAGCCCGATTTCCTTGCGGATCTCGGAGGTGTCGATGGCCGGGCCCATGCGCCGGTGGATCGAGAAGATGAGGCCGAGCTGGTGGAGGTCCGCCTCCACCGCCGAATCCATGTCCGGGTACTGCAGCTTGCAGGCGACCGTCTGGCCGCCGGGCGCCACCGCCCGGTGGACCTGGCCGAGGGAGGCGGCGGCCGCGGGCTCCTTCTCGAAGCTCTCGAAGCGCTTCTGCCAGCCCGGGCCGAGCTCGGCCGCCATGCGGCGCTTCACGAAGGCCCAGCCCATGGGCGGCGCGTTCGCCTGGAGGGTGGCGAGCTCGGCCGCGTATTCCGGCGGCAGGGCGTCCGGGATGGTGGACAGGAGCTGCGCCACCTTCATGAGCGGGCCCTTGAGGCCGCCGAGCGCCTGGGCGAGCTCGGCGGCGTACCGGTCGTGCTCGATGTCGGAGCCGAACAGGCGCGAGGACAGCATCCGCGCCGCGACGCCCGACATGTTGGTGCCGACCCGCGCATAGCGTGCGGCGCGGCCGGAGAAGCGATTGCGTTCGGGATCGAACTGGGTGGCCATGTGTCAGGGTCCGCTGGCGTGGGCGGGCGGCGGCGCCGCCCCGTCGTGCCATGATATAGGACGCGGGCGGGAAAGGCGTCGCCCCCGTGCGGCGAAGGGTCAGACGGCCGCGAGCCGCGCGAGACCCTCCACCAGCCGGTCCCGCGCCTCTGCGAGGCCCTTGTAGGCGAGCTGGTCCCGGTCGAAGGCGGCGATGGCCGTGGCGAGGCCATGGGCGAGCCGCGGCCCCTCGGGATGGGCGGCGAGGGCGGCGAGGGGGTCCACCATCACGCGGATGGTGAAGAGGATGTCGCCGCTGCCCGCGAGCTTCAGGAGGGTTTGCCGCTCCACCCGCACGAACATCGCCTCCGCGGGCCGCCCAGCCCGCTCGTCCGCGTAGACCGGCGCGTTCTTGGACAGGTGATGGCGCAGCCGGTCGTCGGCGTAGATCGACCAGTTGAGGCGGAAGACGGGGGCGCCCGGCTTCAGGTTGTCGAAGATCCGGTCGACGCGGGTCGCCATCGTCCCGGCAAAGCCGGGCACGGTCTCGTGGATGGCGTGCATGTCCCGGCCGAACTTGTCGCGGAGGGACCAGGAGGAGGGAAAGCACAGGCTCGCCGCCGCGAGGCGCCAGCCCTGCGGCCCGCGACGCATGAGGACGAGGTCGTCCTGGACGATGCGCCCGGCGAGGTCGAGGGGCCGGTCCGCGAAGTCGGCGGGGCGGAACGTGCGGGCGTGGCCGGGCGCGGTCACGCTCACCGTGGCGTCCGCCGCCCGGCGCCATGTGTCCGCAAAGCGGGCGGCGAGGTGGTCGATGACGGCGTCGGCCGCTTCGGCCTGGGCGGCCTCCGTCCCCGGCTCGGCGCGGAAGGCGTCCGGCCCCTCCGCGGCGAGGATCCGCTCCTTCTGCGACAGCTCGGCGCCGAGGCGCGCGTCGGGCGCGAGCCACGCCGTCCCGTCGAGCGGGGCGAGGGCGATGGAAAAGGGCCGGACGCCCTCGGCATAGGGGGCGTGGGCGAAGGCCCGTGGTGGGGGAAGCGGCATCCTCGTCCTTCGCTCGCGGGCGCGCGGCACCGGGGGAGGGAAGTCTCGGCCCGCGACGCTCGCGCCGGGAACGGGCCGCGTCAAGGCACGCGGGCCGTGGGGCGCGTCCCGTCGCGGGTCGTCTCGCCGGCGGACCGGGCGCGCCGAAGCCCGGGGGCACAGCGCACGACCTGCCGTCCCGTCGGCGGCGGCACCGGCCGAGCCCCGTCCCCCACGGGCGGCGGGCGACCCGGCGGCGGCCGGGATGGAACGGGCGCGACCGCGGTGCGGGGCGGTGCGAGCCCGCGCGGCGACGGGAGGCGGCGGCCTCAGGCGGGGGCGAGGACGGCGAGGGCGTCGGCGCCCGCCACGCGGCGGGGGAAAGCGAAGAAGTCGCCCGCGTGGGCGAGGGCGTTCTCCAGCTCCATCTGGTAGGCGCGGCGGGTCACCTCCACCGCGCCGAACTGGGCGAGGTGCTCGGTCATGAACTGGGCGTCGAGGAGGGTGAAGTTCCCAGACTTCAGCCGCGCCGCCAGGTGCACGAGGGCGACCTTCGAGGCGTCGCGCTCGAGCGAGAACATGGATTCCCCGAAGAACGCCCCGCGCAGGCGCACCCCGTAGAGGCCGCCGACCATCCGCCCCTCGCGCCAGGCCTCCACCGTGTGGCAGCGGCCCGCGTCGAACAGGTCCCCGTAGAGCTGGCGGATGCGCCGGTTGATCCAGGTGCGGCGGCGCTTCTCGTTCGGCGCGGCGCACCCGTCCACCACCTGCTCGAAGTCGGTGTCGATGCGGATCTCGAACCGGTCCTGCCGGACGGTGCGCGCGAGCCGCCGCGGCACGTGGAAGGCGGTGAGCGGCAGGATCCCCCGCCGTTCCGGCTCGATCCAGTAAAGGCCCGGATCGTCCGCCGATTCGGCCATCGGGAAGATGC
>CAZJNX010000004.1:0-49331 GCA_964547415.1 uncultured Hyphomicrobiales bacterium | reverse complement strand
CACCTCGACAAGTCCTGCATCCTCGACCGCTGCACTTCGAAGCGCGGCGACCTGGAGGAGGCGATCGGCGAGGTGGCGCGCCTCAAGGCGGGGTTCACGCCCGAGGACGTCCACGCGCGCGCGCTCAGAACCCTTCAGAAGTGCGTCCTCAACGGGACCACGCACATGCGCACCCACGTGGAGGTGGACCCGGGCATCGGCCTCAGGGGCCTCGAGGGGGTGAAGGCGGCGATCGCCGCGTTCTCCTGGGCGATCGACGTGGAGGTGTGCGTCTTCCCCCAGGAGGGCCTCCTCAACAACCCGGGCACCGACGAGCTCATGGTGGCGGCGCTGAAGGACGGGGCGAGCGTGGTGGGCGCGGCGCCCTACACCGATTCCGACCCGGCCGGGCAGATCGACCGGGTGTTCGAGATGGCCCGTGCGTTCGACGTCGACATCGACATGCACCTCGACTTCGCGGCGAGCCCGGACCAGCTCGACCTCGTCCAGGTCTGCCGGCTGACCGAGCGGTACGGCTGGGGCGGGCGCGTCGCCATCGGCCACGTCACCAAGCTCGCCCAGGCTGCGCCCGACCGCCTCGAGGAGGTGGCGAAGATGCTCGCGGACGCCGGCGTCGCCCTCACGGTGCTGCCGGCGACCGACCTGTTCCTGATGCACCGCGACCACGACCATTCCGTGCCGCGGGGCGTCGCGCCGGTCCACCGCCTCGCCGAGCGTGGGGTCAACTGCTCGCTGGCGACGAACAACGTGCTCAACCCGTTCACCCCGTTCGGCGACTGTTCCCAGCTGAGGATGGCGAATCTTTACGCCAACACCTGCCAGGTGGGCCGGCTCGACACCATGGCGGACTGCTTCCACATGGTCTCTTCCCGCGCCGCCCGCCTCATGAACCGCGAGGCCTACGGCATCCGGCCGGGCGCGCCGGCGACCCTCGTCGTCATCGATTCGCAGGATCCGGCGATGGCGGTCGCCGAGATCGCCCAGCCGGTGATGGGATACAAGGACGGGCGGCGCACCTTCACCCGCCCGCTCCCGGAGCTCCACGCGCCGGCCTGAGGGGCCGGCGGTGGGCGGCCGCCGGGGTCACGCCAGGTCGCGGGGGATGGCGACGGACCAGCTGCGGCAATGGACGCGGCGCTCTCCGGTGGCGCCGGTCTCCCAGGCGTCCTGATCGGCCTCCACGTGGAAGGTCGCGGGATCGGAGGAAAGGACGGTGCGCGTGCGGGTGCGGATGCCCCACCCCTCCCGCCACAGCCGGCGGGTCCAGCGGGCCTCGCCCCGCACCGAGCCGAAGTCGTCGCCGACGGAGGTGTACCGCTCCTCGCCCCGGGCGGCATGGCAAAGGTCGATGTCCTCGAGGCGCCAGGCCCCCGCGTCGTTCACCACCTCGAGGGTCGAGCAGTCGGTGGCGAGGTCCCGCACGACGCGCCAGGCGTGCTCCTCCGGGGCGAGGAGCGTTCGCGCCGGCGGCGGCGCGCCCTCCGGCGGGCCGAACAGGCGGAGCGCCCCGTCCTCCGCCCGCGGCGGGCGCACGGGCAGCGACAGGGCGCTCCCGGCCAGGTGCACCGTCAGGCGGACGGGCTCGGGCGGGGGCCAGGCGAGGGGCCAGTAGGAGGTCGACAGGGCGAGGCGCAGCCGGTGGCCCGCGGGGAAGGCCTGGGCTATCCCGTTGAGCGGCAGCCGGATCCGGACCGGCCGGCCCGGCTCCAGCGGCTGCGGCCTCTCGCTGCCGTTCCGATGGGTGAGGTTGAGGAGGCCGTAGGTGACGCGGGTGACCTCGTCGTCCGGGCGCACGTCCGACAGCCGCGCGGCCACCATGGCGACCGGCCGGTCCACCTCCACCAGTGCGTCGAACACGGGCGCGCCGAGGATCTCCATGGGCTCGGACAGCGGCGGGCCGTCGAACACGAGCGCGCCGCCGTCCTCCTGCCGCTGGTCGTGGGCAAGGTCCGGGGCGGCGCCGTAGGAGCACCACTTGCCCGCGAACAGGCCGAGGGCCAGCGGCGAGCGGATCGACGCCGTCTCGGTGCCCGGCCGGGCGCCCCCGGGCACCAGCCGCCGCCCGGCGAGGCCGAAGCGGACCTCGCCCACGGACGGCGACGGCCAGGCCCGCTCCGCCACCCAGCGCCCCGGCCGGTGGACGTAGCGGCTCGTGGGCGGCACGCTGTCCTGCATCCACACCCGCAGGCGCGGCTCGTCCATGATGCCGGTGTCGCGCCCCTTCAGCCAGTGGTCCCACCACCTGAGAAGCTCCTGCAGGAAGCCGATGGCCGGGCCCGGCACGCCGAAATGGGGGTAGCGGTGGCTCCACGGCCCGATCAGCCCCTTGCACGGGACGCCGAGCGCCGCGAGCAGCCGGAAGACGGCGTTGGAGTAGCCGTCCGCCCAGCCGCTGATCGCGTAGACGGGAACGTTCACCGCGGCATGGTCCTCGCAGATGGAGCCGTGCTTCCAGTAGCCGTCCCGCCGCTGGTGCTCGAGCCACGTGACGAGCCACGGCCGGTTCGCCTCCAGCCGTTCGAGCCACGCCTCCCGCCACCCCTCGCCCGCGAGCGCGGGGTCCGGCGGCAGGCTGTTGTAGGCGAACATGACCGACGACCACGACAGGTTGTCGGCCAAGAGGCATCCGCCCATGTGGTGGATGTCGTCGGCGTAGCGGTCGTCCGTGGAGGACAGGGTGACGATCGCCTTCAGCGCCGGCGGGCGGCGTGCGGCCACCTGCAGCGCGTTGAAGCCGCCCCAGGAGATCCCCATCATCCCGACCCCCCCGTCGCACCAGGGCTGCGTGGCGATCCAGGCGATGACGGCTTGCGCGTCCCGAAGCTCGCTCGGCAGGTACTCGTCGAGGAGAAGGCCGCCGGATTCGCCGCTGCCGCGAAGGTCCACCCGCACCGAGGCGTAGCCGTGGCCCGCGAGGTCGCGGTGGGTGACGGCGTCGCGCACGGCCGTGCCGAAGCGCTTGCGGTAGGGCACGAACTCGAGGATCGCCGGCACGGGCGCGCCCTCGCTCCCCTCCGGCCGCCAGATCCGGGCCGACAGGCGCGTGCCGTCCGCCATCGCGATCCCGACGTCCTCCTCCTCGCGCACGGGGCAGGGAAGGTCCGTCACGGTCCGCATCAGGCCGCCCGCTCCCGCTCGATCTCGAAGGGGAGGAGGGCGAGCGCCTCCTCGTAGCTGGCGGAGAGCTCGTCCTCGTCCCGGCCGCCCAGGAAGATCTCGGCGAGCTCGTAGCTGTAGCTGTCCTGGTAGGGCACGTCGGCGAGCACGGTGCCCGGCTTCACCAGGATGCGCACCATCGCCGCGGGGAAGCGGGCGAGGAGGCGCTCCACGTCGGCGCGCTCCGGCACGCGGCGCACGATGCCGTTCTCGAACGTGCGCGGCATGTACTTGGCGGCGACGGGGAAGGCCCCGCGGCGCCGGGGGAAATCCGGCCGGCGGCCGAGGGCAAGGTCGATGGCGACGCGGTGGTGGGACTGGCCGTCCACCATCATGAACAGCGGGCTGTGGGACTTGGAGATGCGCGTGTTGACCTCGAGGAGGTGGATCGCGTCGGTCCGCGGGTTCCAGAAGAACTCCATGTTGAACGGCGCGTCCCGGTAGCCCGCCGCCCGGATGAGCCGCACGGCGGCGTCCGCCATCCGCGCGCGCACCCGCTCGGGCAGGCGCGAGGGGTAGAGGTAGCGCGACAGGCTGGAGCGGTGGCGGCCCTCGCGCGCCGAATCCACCGTGCCGTAGACCTGCGCCTCGTCCCCGTGGGCCCATCCTTCCACGGTGCATTGCTCCCCGTGGGAGATGATCTCCTCGGCGACCAGTGCGTGGCCGCCGACCCGCCGGATCTCCTCGGGCCGCTCCACCATCGCGAGGAACCGGTCGAACGGCTCGCCGAAGTGGCCGATGCCGGCGCGGATCGCAGGCAGCGCCCGCGCCGCGTCCTGCGGGCCGTCGATCCGGAAGCCGAGATAGGAGGAGTGGGCCTTCACCGGTTTCAGCCAGTACGGGAAGGCGAGGGTGACGGCGTCGAACGGGTCCGCCGCGAAGGGGTCGATCGCCTGGAAGCGCGGCACCAGGTCGGGGAACAGGCGCTGCTGGACGAGGCGGGACCAGTATTTGTGCTCGAAAGTGGCGACCGCTTCGAGACTGGCGCCGGGAAGGCCGCGCCGGTGCTTCAGGATCGGCGCGATGACGGACCCCGGGAAGTCCCAGTGGTTGACGATGGCGTCCACCCGGCCCTCGAAGGCGGCAAGGCGCGCCTCGGCGGTGGCGAGAAGCCCCTCGAGGTCGATGGTGCCGCTCGCGGGGCGGACGACCTCGTCGTAGGCGAGGAGGGGGTGGAAGGAGAGGCGAGCCGCGTCCGGCAGCCGCTCCAGAAGGGTGCGGTTGAACCCGTCGAGCCCGACGACGAAGACGGTGCGCATGGGCGGATCGGCTCGCTCCTGCCGGAAGGCCCGGTCCCTTTCCCCGGCCGATCCGAGCGCGATCCGCCCTCGCCCGCGTTGACAAAGCGCAGGCGCCGCCCCTGGGCAGGCGGTCAGGCCTTCTCCTGGAGGTAGGCGACGGCGCCGGACAGGGTCTCGAGCCGCGGGTAGTCGGCCTCGGGGACCTCGACGCCGGTGCGCTTCGACAGGGCGGCGACGAAATTGAAGAAGTCCATCGAGTCGATTTCGAACTGATCCCGGAAGGTCTCGTCCGGGACGATGGGCTCGTCGGCGATCTCCGGTGCGACGCCCGCGAGCGCCTCGCGCACCGCCGCCTCGATCTCCTCCCGCGTCATAGCGCCTCCGGCTTCTTCAGGAGCCCGGCGAGCCGGGACAGGAAACGCGCCCCCGTGCGCCCGTCGCTCACCCGGTGGTCGCCCGCGAGGGTCACCTCCACGAGCGGGCGCGGGACGACCTTCCCCGCCTCGACGAACGGGCGCTCGCGCACCTGGCCGATCCCGACGATCGCGACCTGCGGCGGATAGATGACGGGAAACAGGGCGTCGGCGGTGTCCTCGCCGAGGTTCGTGAGCGTGGCCGTGCCGAGGGACAGCTCCGAGGCGCGCACGCCGCCGCCCCGCACCCGTTTCACGAGGTCGACGAGGCGGGCCATGGTCTCGTCCACGGTGAGCTGGTCGGCGTCGAGGATCGCCGGGCTCATGAGGCCCCCGCCGCGAAGGGCGACGGCGGTGGACAGGTGCACCCGCTCCGACGGCACGAAGCCGTCGGGTCCGTAGTGGCCGTTGAGGTCCGGAACCGCCTTCAGCGTGGCCGCGACCGCCTTGAGGAGCGGGGCGGCGACCATGAGACGCCCGGCGACGGGCCGCCCGGCATTGACGGCGGCGACCCAGGCGACGAGGGGGCCCGCATCGAGGGTGGAGCGCACGTGGTAGTGGGGGATCTCCCGGTTCGAGCGGGCCATGGCCGCGGCGATCGCCCGGCGCATCTCGGCGCGGTCGATCCCGCCGCTCGGGCGGGCCGCCGCCGCCCGCGGCCCGGCCGGGCGCGCGAGGGCGGCCTCGACCTCCGCGAGGCCGACGATGCCGTCCGCTCCCGGCGCGAGCGCGGCCAGGTCGAGCCCCGCCGCTTCCGCGCGGCGGCGGGCGGCGGGCGAGATCCGCCGGCCGCCGCGCGGGCGGGTTGGGCGCGGCGCGGCCGCCGCGGCGGCGACGGGGGCGGGACGCGCCGGCGGGCCGGCTTCCGGCTCCGGGGCGGCCTCCGCCCAGGCCTCCTCAGCCGGTGCCTCTTCCGCCGGTTCCGCCTCGCCCGGGGCGCCGATGGTCGCGAGCACGGTGCCGACGGGCACCTTCTCGCCGGGCGCGACGCGGATCGCCGACAGGACGCCCTCCTCGAAGCTCTCGATCTCGATCGCGCCCTTCTGCGTCTCCACCACCGCGATCACCTCGCCGCGGGCGACCGTCTCGCCCGGCGCCTTCAGCCACTCGACGAGGGTGCCCTCGTCCATGTCCGCGCCGAGGGAGGGCATCCGGAACGGCTTCACGGCGCCCGCCCCGTCAGCGCCTGAGGGTGCGCCGCGCCGCCGCGGCGATGCCGTCCGCCCGGGGCGTCGCGGCGATCTCCAGGTGGCGGGGGTAGGGGATCGGCACCTCGGCGGAGCACACCCGCTCCACCGGCGCGTCGAGCTCGAAGAAGACCTCTTCCATCAGCCGCGCCGCGATCTCCGCCGACAGGCCCACGGACCGCCAGCCCTCGTCCACCACCACCGCCCGGTGGGTGCGCGCGACCGAGGCGGCGATCGTCTCCGTGTCGAGGGGGCGCAGGACGCGCAGGTCCACGACCTCCGCCGACACGCCCTCCGCCGCGAGGGCGTCCGCCGCCTCCAGCGCCTTCTTCAGGCTGCCGCCGTAGGTGATGATCGACACGTCCCGCCCCTCGCGCGCGAGGCTGGCGCGTGCGATGTCGACCGAAAGGTCCCCGTCCGCCGGTACCTCGCCCTCCTCGTTGTAGAGGGTGGCGTGCTCGAACAGGATCACCGGATCCGGGTCCGCGAGGGCGGGGGCGAGCATGCCGCGCGCGTCCGCCACGGTGGCGGGCGCGAGGACGCGGATCCCCGGCACGTGGGCGAACCAGCACTCGAGGCTGTGGGAGTGCTGGGCGGCGAGCTGCCGGCCCGCGCCGGTCGCCATGCGGATGACGACGGGCACGGAGAACTGGCCGCCCGACATGTGGCGGAGCGTCGCCGCGCCGTTGACGATCTGGTCCATGGCGAGGAGGGCGAAGTTGACCGTCATGATCTCCACGATCGGCCGCATGCCGCCGATGGCCGCCCCGATCCCCGCGCCCACGAAGCCGGACTCGGAGAGCGGCGTGTCGCGGACGCGCGCCTCGCCGAACTCCTCGAGGAGCCCCTTGGAACAGGCGTAGGCGCCGCCGTAGCGGCCGACGTCCTCGCCCATCAGGAAGACGCGCTCGTCGGCGAGAAGCGCCTCGCGCATCGCCTCGCGCACCGCGTCCCGGTAGGTGAGGGTGCGCGTTGCGCTCATGGCGCCGCCTCCGCCGTCTCGCGCGGCGTCGTCACGTCCTTCAGGAGATCCTCCTCCGCCTCCCACGGCGCCTCCTCGGCGTAGCGGACCGCGTCCTCGACGACGTCCGCGACCCGCGCCTCGATGGCGGCGACGTCCGCCTCGTGGGACAGGCCCGCGGCGGCGAGCCACTCCGAGAAGCGCTTCACCGGGCCCTTCTCCTTCCAGCGCTCCACCTCGGCCTTCTCCCGGTAGAGGTCCGGGTCGAACATGGAGTGGGCGCGGAAGCGGTAGGTGATGGTCTCGAGGAGACGCGGGCCCTCGCCCGCGCGCACGGCCTCCGCGGCGCGGCGGGCGGCGACCTCGACGGCCACCACGTCCATCCCGTCCACCGCCTCGGCGGGGACGCGGTAGCTCTCGGCGTGGCGCACGATGGAGGGCTCGGACTCGGAGCGGGCGAGGGCCGTTCCCATGGCGTAGCCGTTGTTCTCGCACACGAACAGGACCGGCAGCTTCCACAGCGCGGCGAGGTTCATGGATTCGTGGAACTCGCCCTCCGCGGCCGCGCCCTCGCCGAAGAAGCAGGCCGTCACGCGGCGGCGGCCCTGCATCCGGTCGGCGAGGGCGAGGCCGACGGCGAGCGGCAGGCCGCCGCCCACGATGGCGTTGCCCCCGTAAAGCCGGTGCTCGGCGCTGAAGATGTGCATGGACCCGCCGCGCCCGCGGCTCGCGCCCGAGGCCTTGCCGTACATCTCGGCCATCACCGCGCGGGGCGGCACCCCGCGGGCGAGGGCGTGGCCGTGCTCGCGGTAGGTCGCCACCACCGCGTCCTCGGGGGTCAGCGCCTGCATGACGCCGACCGCGTTCGCCTCCTCGCCGATGTAAAGGTGCAGGAAGCCGCGGATCTTCTGCTCGCCGTAGAGCGCGGCGCAGCGCTCCTCGAACCGGCGGATGAGGATCATCGCCTCGAGGAGATGGAGCGCGTGGGCGCGGGTGAGGTGGGCCCGGAGCGGGGCCTCGCCCGCGCTCACCGGCCCGTCTCCAGGGTGGACGTGTCGCCCTCCGGAAGCCCCAGCTCCCGCGCCTTGACGAGGCGGCGCATGATCTTGCCCGAGCGGGTCTTCGGCAGGTCCGCCGTGAAGGCGATGGTCCGCGGCGCGACCGCCGGGCCGAGGCGCTTTCGCGCGTGGGCGAGGAGCTCCCTTGCCAGATCGTCCGTCCCCTCGTGGCCCGGGTGGAGGGCGACGAAGGCCTTCACCACCTCGCCCGCCACCGGGTCGGGCACGCCGATGGCGGCGGCCTCCACCACCGCGGGGTGCTCCACGAGGGCGCTCTCCACCTCGAACGGGCCGATCAGGTGGCCGGCCGACTTGATGATGTCGTCCGCCCGGCCGACGAACCAGAAGTAGCCGTCCGCGTCCTTCCGGGCGAGGTCCTCCGTCAGGTACCACTCGCCGCGGAAGCACTTCTCGTAGCGCTCCGGCTGGCCGAGGTAGCCGCGGAACATGGAGGGCCAGCCGCGCTTCAGGGCGAGCTCGCCGTCCCTGTCCGGGTCCTCCACCATGTCGAGGCCGCCGTCCTCGCGGCGGCGCACCACGGCCGCATCGATCCCGGGAAGGGGCCGGCCCATGGAGCCCGGCTTGATGTCCATGGCGGCGAAGTTGGCGATCATGATGCCGCCGGTCTCGGTCTGCCACCAGTTGTCGTGGATCGGCAGGCCCAGCGTCTCAGCGCCCCAGACCACCGCCTCCGGGTTCAGCGGCTCGCCGACGCTCGCGACGAAGCGCAGGGCCGACAGGTCGTGCGCCTTCGCCAGCGCCGGCCCGGCGCGCATCAGCATCCTGAGCGCGGTCGGTGCCGTGTACCACACGTTCACCCGCTCGCCCGCGAGGATGCCGTACCAGCGCTCGGCCTCGAACTCCTCCTCGTCCACGACGAGGGTCGCGCCGACGGCGAGGGGGCCGACGATGCCGTAGGACGTGCCCGTCACCCAGCCGGGATCGGCCGTGCACCAGAAGACGTCGTCCTCCGCGAGGTCGAGGGCGAGGCGGGTCGTCGCCTCGTGGGCGATGACCGCGCCGTGGACGTGCATGGCGCCCTTCGGCTTGCCGGTCGTCCCGCTCGTGAAGTGGAGCGTGGCGAGATCCTCCGGCCCGGTGTCGGCCACCTCGAACGTGTCGGCCGCCGCCGCCGTCAGCGCCTCGAAGCCTTCCCCGCCCTCGCCGCCGCCGACCAGGATCACGTGCCGCACGAAGGGCATGTCGGCGAGGACCGGCGCCACCTTCCGGCGGAACAGCCGCTCGGTGGTGACGAGGACGGCGGCCTCGCCGATCGTCATGCGCGCGCGGATGGGCTCCGGCCCGAAGGCGGAGAAGAGCGGCGAGAACACCGCCCCCGCCTTCCACGTTCCGAGCGCGGTGGCGTAGAGCGCGGGCACGCGGCCGAGGAGGCTGAAGACCCGCTCGCCCCGGCCCACGCCGAGGCCGGCGAGGGCGTTCGCGAAGCGGCTCGACAGGGCGTCGAGGTCCTCGTAGGTGAGGGCGGTCACCGTGCCCTCGCGGGCGATCCACCTGAGGGCCGTGCGGGCGCCGCGGCCCGCCGCCACGTGGCGACGGACCGTCTCCCGGGCGATGTTGATCTGCCCGCCCGGCCGGTCGAGCCCGTGCCGCGCCGCCTCCTCCTGCCAGTCGAACCGGCGGCGCGCCTCGGCGTAATCCGTCAGGTTGTGCCTGCCGGCGTCCTCCGGTCGCTTTCGGATCGTCTGCGCCTCGTCCACGACACGTCCCCGTCGCTCGGCCGTTCCGCCCGCCCGGCCGCCCGCCGTCGCGGCCGGTGATCGCGGGGAGTGTGCGCGGGCGCGGGGGGGGCGATGATTGACAAAAGCCAACGGGCGCCGATCGATGCCCGGTGCGCTGGGGCGGGCGCCCCGTTCTGCCGGACGCGGCGCAGGCGGGCGGGCCGGCGGCCTTCCCGGGGATCACCCACCACCCGTGTCCCGAACGGAACAGAAAGAAGAAAAATGGCCGTGATGACCGCGACGCGCTCGGGAACCCACCTGATCGTTCTGGTGGTTCTCGGTCTGACACACCTTCTGAACGACCTGATGCAGTCGCTCATCCCTGCGGCCTATCCGATCCTGCAGGAGTCCTATTCCCTCAGTCTGTTCCAGATCGGGATGATCACCTTGACCTTCCAGGTTGCGGGGTCCCTTCTCCAGCCCGTGATGGGGATGCTGACCGACCGGCATCCCGCCCCCTACTCGCCGGTCATAGGCATGATGTTCACCCTCTCGGGTCTCGTCAGCCTCGCGTTCGCGCCGAGCTACGGGATGATCCTCGTGTCGGTGGCGCTGATCGGCATCGGCTCCTCGATCTTCCATCCCGAGGCGACGCGCATGGCGCGCTACGCCGCCGGCACCCGGCAGGGCCTCGCCCAGGGCATCTTCCAGGTCGGCGGACAGGCCGGCGGGGCGCTCGGCCCGGTCGCGGCCGCGCTCGTGCTCGTCCCCTTGGGGCAGCCGAGCCTCGCCTGGTTCGCGGTCACCGCCCTCGTGGCGATGGCGCTCCTGGCCTGGATCGGCAGCAAGCAGCGCGAGATCGGCGCCGCCTTCGCCATGATGCGGGCGAGCGCGGCCGAGAAGGGCCTGCTCGCGCCTGCCCATGCGCCGGCGACGATCGGCATCGGCCTCGTCGTCCTGACCGTCTTGATGTTCACCAAGAACGCCTACACCGAAAGTTTCCGGTCCTTCTACACCTTCTACCTGATGGAGCGCTTCGGGCTCTCCATTCCGTTCGCGCAGATGATGCTCTTTCTTTTCCTGCTGGCGTCGGCGGTCGGCGTGTTGATCGGCGGCATCGTCGGCGACCGGATCGGGCGCCACCGGATCATCTGGATCTCGGTGCTCGGCCCTCTGCCGCTGACGCTGGCCCTGCCTTACGCGGACCTGGTCTGGACCGGGGTCCTGACGGTCATGATCGGCCTCGTCATGGCGAGCGCCTTCGCCTCCATCCTGATCTATGCCATCGAGCTCCTGCCGAACCGCATCGGCCTGATCGGCGGGCTGTTCTACGGGCTCAACTTCGGGCTGGGCGGCATCGCCGCGGCGCTCCTCGGCCTCCTCGCGGACAGCTACGGCGTCGAGACGGTCTACCGGATCTGCGCCTTCCTGCCGCTGGCGGGCCTGCTGGCGTGGTTCCTGCCACGGATCCACGACAACGGACGGTAAGGCGAGGACCGGCGCCGTTCGCCTCAGCCGGGGCGGCCGACGCCGCGGCGCCGCTCCAGCCGCGCGACGGCGAGGCGCATGAGCGCGAACCCGGACTGGAACAGGACGCCGAAGGCGAAGACGCCGACCGCGAAGACCACGAGCTGCTCGCCGAGGGAGGGCCACCGCTCCGCCTCCCGCAGCACCGCCGCCACGCCCTCGTTGACGCCGATGGCCGCGCCCGTGCTGGAGGACATCACGAGCACGAAGAAGGCGCGCACGATGTTGGGCAGGAACAGCAGCGCCCCGTCCAGCGAGCCGCGGCGGAGGCTGAGGAGCGCCTCCCGCCCGTTGTCGGCGACGTAGGCGGCCGCGTACGGCACGAGCGACAGGGCGACGATGGTCTCCCCCGACGGGGCGAGTCCGACCCCGCCGAGGGAAAGGTCGCGGGGGATCACGTTGAGGAGGAAGAACATCACGACGAAGGTGGGCGCGGCGCGCATCAGCCCGAGCACGGGCGCGACGAGGGCGCGCTGGCCCCGCCCGGCGAGCCGGGCCGCCGCGAGGGGGAGGCCGACCGCGAGCCCGATGGCGAGGGCGAGGGCGGCGATCCGGAAGTTCACGACCATGCCGGCCGCGAGCTCGGCCGGAAAGGTGGAGGCGAGGAGTTCGGCGAGGACGTTCACGGCGCGTCCCGTCCCCGCTCGATCCGGGCACGGACGCGGTTGCAGCCCCACACCACCACCATCACCACGACCACGTAGAACACGAGGACGATGGTGTAGGTCGTCACCCGTCCCGCCGAGAAGGAGGTGATGTCGGTGAGGGCGCCGAGGAGTTCCGGCGCGCCGGTGAAGCTCGCGACCGGCGTGCCCTTGGCCGCGTTCACGAGGAAGGACAGGATCTGCGTGATGGACCGGCCGACGGCGGCGGCGAACAGGGCCGGCGTCAGCCGCCGGCCGAGGCCCTCCTCCCGGCGCAGGCTGCGCGCCGCCTCGCCGATGGCCTGCCCGGCGTTGCAGCCGTTCATCAGGCCGAGGGCGACGACCGCCGCCCCGATCGCCACCATCGCCGACCAGGCGAACAGCGCGTTCGCGACGGCGCTCACGACGACGAGCGTGAGGAGGACGGGCGAGGACTGGAGCGTGACGACGAGGCCCCAGGCGAGCGCCCGCGCCGGAAGGTTCGCCATCGCCGCCAGCCAGCCCACGAGGAGGGCGAAGGCGAGCGTCGCCGCGAGGGCGCCGGCGACGAGGACGAGGGAATTGACGATTCCCGCCGTGAACAGCGCCCACGCCGGCTCGGTCATCAGCATGGGAAGGGCCGGGGAGAAGCCGAGGCGCCGCTCCATCCACGCGAGGGCCACCTCCACGTCCTCGGCGAAGGGGGTGGGCGGCGGCGTCATGTCGAGGGGCGCGATCACGCACGCCGGGTCGTCGAGGGCGCCAGGACCCGCGCAGGCCGGCTCGCGCCAGAGCGCCGCCTGCTCCTCGAGGAACGCGGTGAAGATCCCGTGCTTGCGGGCGAGGGCGAGGAAGGTGCCGTCGCGGTGCATGGCCCGGGCGAGGAGCGAGAGCGCCTCCGCGAGCCGCTCGCTCCCGGTGAGGGCGACCGCCATCCCCCAGGGGACCGGGTCGAACCCGAACTTGCGCTCGAAGCGCGCCGCGAAGGCGGGATCGGCGAGGGCGGAGGCGAAGAAGCTGTCGTCCTGGGCCGCGAGGCGGCAGGTCTCGTCCTCGAGCGCCTCCGGCAGGCGGCTCGCCGAATCGAACAGCATCACCCGGACGTCCTGCGAGACGATGTGCGCGTTCGTGTAGTTCCCGATGGTCGTGCACACGGAGCGGCCGGCAAGGTCCGCCCAGCCCGCGACGGGCACGTCCCGCGGGCCGACGACGATGGTCTCCGACCGGTAGTAGTGGGGCCGGATGAAGGTGGCCGCCCCGTCCCGGCCGGTGTTGTGGCCCATCGTGGCGATCACCACGTCCGCCGACCCGTCCGCGAGCGCGGGGATGCGGCTCGCCGGCGTGACGGGGACCCATTCGGGCGCGACGCCGAGCCGCGCCGCGATCGCCCGCGCCACGTCGATGTCGTAGCCCCGCCGCTCCCCGCCCTCGCCCGTCGCGAACAGCGGGTAGTCGTCGCGTACGCCGACGCGGAGCGTGCCCGTGCACAGGACCCGCACGAGCGCGTCCGCCCCGTCCTCCCCGCAGGCCGCGGGCAGGCTTGCCCGGACCTCGCCGAGGAGCCGTTCGAGCG
Source organism: uncultured Hyphomicrobiales bacterium (assembly GCA_964547415.1). GTDB lineage: Bacteria > Pseudomonadota > Alphaproteobacteria > Rhizobiales > Amorphaceae > CAZJNX01. The sequence goes on along the minus strand of CAZJNX010000004.1, from coordinate 35,913 downwards.
CCTCTTCCGGCGTCGCGGCGGCCGCCGGAGGGGCGCCCCCCGCGAGGAGGAGCGCAAGGCACAGGAGCGCGCGCGCGACCACCCCGCTCACGGCCGCGCCGCGCCCGCGTCCGCCCGTTCGAGGAGGAGGACGAGCACCTCGCCGAAGACGTGGCCGCCGAAGTGGTGGATCGTCCGGCCCGCTTCGGCCTCGAGGACCGACGTGCTCATCCGCGCGAGCTTGTCCGGCGGCAGCGGCACCATCAGCGTGTCGGCAACGCGCACCGCGAGCCCCGCCGCGGCCGCCCGGGCCCGCGTGCGGTCCGCCCCCACGAAGGCGTTGTGGGCGAGGAGCGCCCATCCGCCGGGCGCGAGGTGGTCGGCGAGGGTGTCGAGGAAGGGGTCGAGGTGGAGGCGCCCGTCCGCGCCGCCCGCGCTCCAGGACGGGTGCCGCCCGTCGGCCGGGGCCCGGTCCATCGGGAAGTGGGGAAGGTTTGCCAGCACCACGTCGAAGCGGCGGTCGCCGAGGGGCGAGAACAGGTCGCCGCGGACGATGTCCACCGCGACGGCGGGATCGACGCCCGCAAGGGTGCGCCGCGTCTCCTCGAGGGCGTCCGGCTCCACGTCGACGCCCGCGATCTCCGAGGCCCCGCAGGCCGCGGCGGCCGCGAGGAGGACGCCGCCGCCGCAGCCGACGTCGAGCACCCGCGCGCCCCGCACCCGCTCGCGCCGCAGGAGGAGCTGGCGCAACACCGCCGCGGTGTAGGCGCTCGGCCGGAAGGCGGGCGCCCCGGCGGCCCCCTCAACCGCGGTCATGGGCGACCACCGGCGTCGCCGGGGTGTCCCCGGCGAGGCGACGGACGTGCACCGCGGCCACCGGGTCGTCCGGGCGGAGCGCCAGCACCGCGCGGTAGCGGGCGAGGGCCGTCGCCCCGTCGCCGGCCACCAGCGCGTCGAAGGCGTGGCGGGTGGCGCGCGCGATCTCCCGGTCCCCGGCCGTGGGCTCGAGCGCCTCGCCCGCGCCGTGGGCGCCGAGGAGCTCGTAGATCGTGACCCGCGCCCGCCGGCCCTTCACGGACACCTCGTCCACCGGGCGCACGCACAGCCGGTCCCCGGCCTCGCGGAACGTGTCGTGGCTGATGCACAGGAGCGTGCCGTACACCTTGTTCATGTCCTCGAGGCGCGCGGCGATGTTCACCCCGTCGCCCAGGACCGTGTAGCTCATCCGCTCGCGCGATCCCACCGTCCCCACCAGCACCGCGTCGGAGTGGATGCCGATGCGCAGGCGCATCTGCGGCGCCTCCGCATGCCGCCAGCTCTCGTTGAGCCGGCCGATGGCGCGCTGGATCCTGAGCGCGGCCACGCAGGCATGGAAGGCGTGGTCCTCGAGGGGGGTGGGCGCACCCCAGAACGCCATCACCCCGTCGCCGACGAACTTGTCGATGGTGCCCTTCTCCTCGTGCACGCAGCGGGAGACGAGGGCGAGCATGGTCGAGATCCGCTCCAGCAGCTCGCGCGAGGCGATCCGCTCGGCAAGGGCGGAAAAGCCCTCCATGTCGGAGAAGAAGATGGTGAGGAACTTGCTCTGGCCGCCGATCTCCAGCCGGTCCTGCGAGGAGAGGAGCTCCCGCACGAGGCCGACGGGCACGAAGCGGGCGAAGGCCTGCATCGCAAGGTCCAGCGTCTCGATCGCCCGGGAGAGGGCGGCGACCTCGCGCACGGAGGACCTGACCGCCGGCAGGTCCCCGGCCGGCTTCAGCGCCCGGATCCGCTCGACCCGGGCGGCGAGGCGGCTGAGCGGCGCGGCGACGAGGCTGGCGACCAGGTAGACGATGGCGAGCTGCACGGCGATCGCGGCGAGGCCGAGCAACACCATGTGGCGGTTGTTGCGGTTGAGGTCCGCCGTGAAGTCGGCGAGCGGCGTCAGCACCATCAGCCGCCACGGCTTGCCGAAGGCGTCGGCGAAGTCCGACAGGCCGACGATGTAGTCCTTCCCCCCGTGGGAGAAGGCGTAGACGTCGTCGTGACCCTCGCGCGGCCGCGCGGCGTAGGCGAGCCCGACGAGACGGTTGTCGACGTCGGTCACGTGGGGAAGCTCCACGACCTCGTTGCGGCTCCCGTAGGTGGTCGTCTGGTCGGAAGCGGCGAGCACGTCGCCGTGCTGGTCGAGGAGGTAGCTGAGGCTGTTGGGGCTGAGCGCGTTGTCGGCGAGATAGCCGGAGAAGCTGTCGAGCGTGACGTCGGCGGCCACGACGCCGGCGAGCGTGCCGTCCACCGCGTAGGGCGCTGCGACGGTGAACCCGACGAGGCCGAAGGCCCAGAAGAGCTCGGCGTCGGTCATGGTGGTGCCGCCGGCCTCGACGGCCTGGCGGTACCAGGCCCGCTCACGCGGGTCGTAGCCGCTCACCGCCGCCGCCTCGCCGAGGACCGTCTGGTCCTCGTCGAGGAACACGTAGCGATCGAGGACGGGCTCGCCCGGCTCCGGCTCGAGGAGGCGATAGGCGAAGGTCGCGTTCTCGGGCGGCAGCGTGCCGTGGATCTCGACCGTGGGATCGTGGATGCGCCGCGCCTGGCGGAAGGCGCCGTCCTCGAGGCCGACGTACACGTTGAGCGCGGTCGGGCTGTGCTCGAGGACGCGGAAGAGGTAGCCGAGGGACCGGTTGCCGGCGAAGAAGCGCGGCTCCTGGCGGCCGAGCTCGGCGGCCGTCACGATCTGCGCGGTGAGCGCGTCGAACTCGCCGACGATGTCCTCGACCGTCTCGGCGCGGAACTTCTCCACGAGGGCGATGGCGTGCTCGCGGACGACCCGGTCCGTGGAGCGGTAGTTGATCTGGATGATGGCGAGCAGCACCGGGACGGTCATGGCGGTGACCACGACCATGATCGCCGGCTTCAGCGGAACGGCGAAGCGCTCCGTCCGGCGGCGCGACCCCTTGCGGCGCGGGCGCTGGCGTTCGCCGATCTCGTTCGTCGCAGGGCGCTGCATCGTCTGGCGGTTCGCATTCCTCGACAAGCCGCGGACGTCCGCGGGCCGCTGTCCGCGCCCTTTTCCGGCGGGCTGAGTCCCGGTGCGGCGTGCCGCCGGTGCAGCCCGTGGCCGGTGGGCCATCGGGTCTTCTAGCAGATCGGCGCCGCCTTGCCTTCCTCCCGGCCCACCCGACCGTCGCGAGGCCCGCGCCGCGCTCCGGCAGCCGCCGGCGCTGACGGGGCCGGGGTTTGCCGGTCTTCGGTCCGCGCGTCCGGATCCTTCGCGGCGGCGCATCGCTTGGTGGTCGCGCGCCGGCCGCGCCGCATCGGGCTGCCGCCGCACGACCGGCGAGCCGGACGCCGCGGGAGGACCATGGGCTAGTCGCGCCGCACGGGCGACAGGGGGCCGGGCAGACGTTCAAGGCCAGGGCCTTGCCGCTGGCGGTCCGCTTTCCGGCGACGTTTCCGGGTGCGGCGGCGCCGCAGGACACGGATCGGGTCGACCGCCTGTCCGTCGCGCAGGCGTCTCGGCCGGGAGAGCGAACACCATCTCGACGACATCGTCCAGCGTCGCGGGCTGGCGCAGGACGCCGCGGCCGGGCCGGTCCCGCCGATCGCGGCGGTCGCCCGGTCCATCCCGACCCTCCGATACGCCGGCGCGCTGGAGACGCCGACCGGCAAGGCCCGGGCCGGCGTCGCCGCGCTGGTCGGGCTCGGCCTCGCGGGGGAGCGCCTCCCCGCCGACGGGCGCGGCGGGGAGGGGCCGATCGCGAGCAACGCGCCGAGGCGGAGCGCTCGCCCAGACGCGGCGTCGATAGGCGATGCGCTGGCTGACCTCGCGGCGGTGGCGGGCCCTGCCCGCGCGCCCGCGCGCCCGCGCGCCCGGACCAGCGACGGACCAGCGACGGACCGGTGCGGGACCGGGTCGCGCGGATGGCTGAAGGTGACGCCCCGCGGTCACCGCGCGGCGGGCCGACGGATCCCGCGGTGCGAGCCCGGCGGGGCTGGCGAATGGAACGGGACCGGGATCGGCGTCGCGCCGGCTTCGCCGACAGCTTGAAGGGCGAACCGCGCGGTGCCAATGGCATGGATGGCGGCTCCAGCCCGCAGCGTGCGGCACCTTCTCCGCGCTCCGGTTCCAGCCTCCGACGCTCATCGGTGACGGATCGGGTCCTCATACCCTTTGCCGCCCCATGAAGCGTCGGTCTTGCCGACCGAGGACCGGAGGAGAAGTGTGGACAAGCGTTTGGCTCTGGAGTTGATCCCCGGCCCGGCCTTTCTCATCGGCAACGCCGTCGCGGGCATGTTCCTCGGGGCCGCGCTCGCGGCCGTTGCGACGGCGGCGGCCATCGCGTTGCGATGGCGATGGGACCGAAGCCTGCCCCTGATGGCCCTGTCGATCTTTGCGCTGACCCTTGTTCTCCTGGCGGTTGGTCTGGTTCTGGACGACACGACCTACGTCAAGATCAGTAACACGGTCGGCTCGGTGGCCTTCGCAACCATCATTGCGCTCGGGATGCTTCTTCGACCGAGCCTGCTGCGTCGTACCCTCGGTTACTCCATTCAGATGACGGACCACGGATGGCGCCTCCTCCATCTCACCTGGATCGCCATCTCGCTGGCGAGAGCCGCGGCGAATGAATTGATGTGGCGGAATGTTTCGGACCAGGCGTGGGCCGTTTACAATGGCCTGTCGGATGTGGCGTGGATCGGCCTGTTCTTTCTTGCCACCGCCGGCGTGGCGCACCGGTATTGGAAGAAGGAGGGCTGACACGGTGCCTCGGGCCGGGCCGTTGCGATCATCGGTCCGCGGACCTTGCGCGGTCGACCGAACAGAAGAGCCGGTCCGGACAAGCGGCCGGTCCGCAAGCAGGGTTTCGGTCGAGGCCCCGTCACAGCTGGCGGATGGGGTGGCTCTGGGAGGTAAGCTTCTCTGCTTCCCCTCGCCAACGCTTTTCCTGCGGGCCGCCGGGCGGTTCAGACTGCCCGGTTGATATTGTCTCGACTGTGGCATGATCACGTCGGTTGCCCGCAGCGTCGGCCCCGGGGTGGACACCTTCTTCGAGATCAGCGGACCATCGGAGCGGCGGCATGGCGGTTCGGTCGGGAACCAGCGGGAACGACACGCTCGTGGGGACGGGCGTGGCGGACATCCTCACAGGCCTCGACGGGGACGATCTCCTGAACGCGGGGACGGGGAACGACACCCTCTTCGGCGGCGTTGGCCGCGACACCCTCGAGGGCATGGCCGGCGACGACCACCTCGTCGGCGGCGATGGGTACGACGTCGCGGTCTACGGCGGCATCGTCGCGGACTTCGACATCCGGATCGGGCCGTCGGGCACGGTCGTGGAGGACCGCACCGCCTTCCTCGGGGACGAGGGGCGCGACGTCCTGGACGAGGTGGAGGAGGTGCGCTTCGCCGACCACACCCTCTACCTCGACGGCCGCAACAACGCCGTCATCGCGCGCACCGACATCCTGTCGGGCCGGGAGGACACCACGCTGGGCATCGACCCGTCGGACCTTCTCGCCAACGACCGGGACGTGGACGGGGACGTTCCCCGGATCGTGTCGGTCGCCTCGGGCAGCGGCGGCGAGGTGCATCTCCGCGACGACGGCACGGTCGCCTTCCAGCCGGAGCGGGACTTCAACGGGCATGCCGTGTTCACCTACGTCGTCTCCGACGGCCGCGGCGGCGACGACACGGGAACGGTGGCCGTGGTCGTCAAGCGGGAGAACGACGGGCCGGTGATCGAGGCGTCCACCGTCACGGGCGGGGTGACCGAGGTCGCCGACCTGGCGGCTGATTAGGGCACGGCGACGCTGTCGGCCACGGGCGCGGTGAACTTCTCCGACGTCGACGTGACGGACACGCACACGGCGCGCTTTACGGCGCAGGAGACGGGCTATCGCGGCGCCTTCTCCATCGAACAGCCGACCTCGACCGACGCCACCACCACGGGCGCCGTGGCCTGGTCGTTCGAGGTCGCCGACGCGGCCATCGACGACCTCGCGGCGGGGCAGACGCTGACGCAGAGCTATGAGGTCACCGTCGACGACGGCAACGGCGGCACCGCGACCAAGACGGTGACGGTGACGATCACCGGCACCGACGATGCAATTGCTGCAATCGAGTTGTCGGAGGTTGAGGCCGGCATCGGCGGCTTCGTCCTCAAAGGCGTGTCGGCGTTCGACGGGTCGGGCCGTTCGGTGAGCGGCGCCGGGGACGTCAACGGCGACGGCAACTCCGGTGCGAGCTTCGTGGTGTTCGGCGGGGATTTCTCCGGCGCGGCGACTGAGATCGGGACCGTCGGTGACGACACGCCGACCGGATCGGCGGGCGACGACGTCCTGTTCGGCGGGACGGGCGACGACCGGATCGTCGGCAACGGCGGCGAGGATCGCGCGTACGGCGGGGAAGGGGTCCGGAAGCCGAAGGCCATCGGTCGCCGCACGGCCGGAATGACCGCCACGTCGTAGAGCTCGCGGACGACGCCATCGATGTCGAGCCGGTGCTCCACGTCGCCGGTGAGGAGATTGATGACGCACACGGCGCACTTGGCCGAGATCGCCTCCCGCGCCAGCCTCTCGTCGAGGACGAGACCTGAGAAGGCGCCCTCCCGCCGGCGCAGAAGGAGGCGGTGCGCTGGGCCTTTTCCGCGTGGCAGGCCGCGCGACGCTCGACCGCTTCGGCCGGATCGACGCGGTGTCTTGCGGTCGTAGAAGGCGCGGCTCTCGGGGTGGGACAGCGCGACGAAGGCGGATTGGAAGAAGACGCGCTCGAGGCCGCGGTCGCCGCTGGTGGAGCGTCGGACGCCGCGGGACTTGCCGGACTGCCTGAGGACGGGCGTCAGCCCGGCCGCGGCACAACCGACCGCTGACGTTCGGCTCCTTCAACGACGTCCCCGAGCTGACGCCGCTCACGGTCGGATTGTGGGCCGCCGTCCTGAAGGCCCGCCCGGAGAGCCGGCTGGTCCTCAAGGCGCCCAGCTTCGGCGATCACGGCGTGGTCGCCCGCTACCGGGCGATGTTCGCGGACCGCGGCATCGACGGTGACCGGCGCCTCCGGCACGAAACAGAACACCGTGTTCGCCAGATGCCGCGTGCGGAGCCGGGCAGGAACGTGATCGGCTCGAAGCGCCCGCTCGCAGGCTCCACTGTTCCGAACTCCCCCGTCCCGGCCTGCACCAGCCAGAGCCGTCCGCGGTGAAGGCGCGGGGCCCATGTCCGCCATGTCAGGGAGCGGATAGTCGGACCGAGGAAGGTCGCCTGGACTGGAACGAGGCGCTCGGCGAAGGCCGCCATCTGTGCGTAATTGGTGTGCCCGGCAAGGTCGATCAGGATGTCGATCTCGTCGCGCGAGAAGGCGTCCGGCACGGCCGCGAGCGGGACGTCGCGCGTCACCATGCCGATCCGCAGCGGGCGGTCCCGTTCGCGCCCGTTCGGGAACGAGGCCACGGGCCGCGCGTCCTCGCGAGGTCGGCGAACAGTTCGCGATGAAGCATGGCGACGGCAGTCGGGGACGAGCGGTCGGCATAGAGGCTGCTCATCGCGATCCGAGAACGGACGGTCGGTCCGCCGAGCACGTGGAGCTGGCGGAAGCATCGGATCGCGGTCTCCACGTCGCCCGTGCGCAGGGCGAGCGTCGCCGAGGTAGCGAGCAGCAACGCCTCGGGAACGCCGCCCTTGGCGCGCGCGCGGCCGAGCGCTTCGTCGCCTTCCGACAGGCGCCAGCTGCGAACGAGCATGTCGGCGAGCGCAAGTTCGGCCGAACCGTCCGCCGGGCGCAAGTCGACGATCCGGGCGAGCAGGAGGACCGCCAGCGCGTGCGCGTTGAACTGGAAGGCGAGATCGGCCGCTCGTCTCAGGATATTGTCCCTGCCGCTCGTCTTCAGGCCCGCCAGCGCCGTTTCCGCGGCACCGGTCAGGCCGAGCTTGAACAGGGCCCGCGCGCGCTGCAACGCGATGTCCTCGCAGAGCTCCGAGTTTGGCGCCAGCTGCCGAACGACAGGCTCGGCCGCCCGCAGCGCCTCGAGAGCCCGCGGTGCATCGCGCGCCTCGAGCCGATAGGTCGCGATGCGCAGATGGGTGTCGGCCTGCGCCAGCGGATCGTCGCGGTCCGCCTCCAGCGCCCTCTCGTAGTGGACGGCCGCCGCCTCGTGTTCCGCCGCGCCGGCTTGCTCCAGAAGGCGGACGAGCGCCAGATACGGCCGCCGATCGTCCGGCCGGATGGCTGCGGCGCGCCCATAGGCCTTGCGAGCGGCAACGGCCTCGCCCATCCGCCGGTAAACGTGCCCGAGTTCCAGGTGGGCGGAGAATTCATTCGGATCGACGCCGATGGCCCGCTCGTACGTGGACTGCGCCGCTTCCAGCTCAACGAGCTGCGTATGGGCCCGTGCCTTCAGGATCCAGGCGACGACGAGATCCGGCTGCCTGCCCACGGCCATTTCGGCTTGGGCGAGCGCTTCCGTCCACCGGTGCATTCGGAACGCTGCGTTCGCCCGATTGAACGCCAGGGCGACTTGCTGTTCCACGGGATGGTCCGGCACGACTGCTCCGCTTCCGAGGGGCGACTGGCAGTGCTCGAATGAGAGGATTGTCGGGGGTGGGTGCGCCGCGCAAGCGGGTCCTCAGCCACCATCCCAGGTGCCGCCGCCCCGTCCGGCAGCCGCTCGACCTAACCTGCGGTCTCGTGGAGGGAATTCTGCCTCCGTCAGCGGCACGCACGCGACGCCGCTTCGACGATCGACTGCCCCGCGTCGACCGCGTTCACGGGTTCGTTCTCGGTCGCCAACGCAGAGAGAGAAGGCTCTTCCGAACGAGCCGATCCCGCGGCTACGGGAATACGACGTAAAATCAGATGCTCCAGTCTCTTAACCGCTGGGACGTGGTTAAGAGGTCGGGAGAAACCGAGAACATAGAGACGCCCGCCCCGGGGCTCTTGTACTCTGGCGGTTAAGCGCTCCACCCGCATAACCCTCGAATACAACGGAAAAATCCGGCCGCAGCCGGATGGAGAGAACGCTTTCGCGAGGGAAATTGGCGGATGGGGTGGGATTCGAACCCACGAAGGGCGTGAGCCCTTGCCGGTTTTCAAGACCGGTGCCTTCAACCGCTCGGCCACCCATCCCGCGCCGGTCGATCCTTCCCATTCCGGCCCGCCCGATGCAAGCCGCTCCCCCGCGGCGTGCCGAAGCCACGAGACGCGGCGGCGCGCCGGGCGGGCGCCTTCCCGAGCGCTTCGCCGGCCCGGCGTCTTCCGGCGAGCGCCAGCCGGCCGCCTCCAGGCCGCACGATCGCCGGACCGCCCGAGCCGTGTGGCGAGCGCCAGGAGCGCTTCCGGCGCCGTCACGTGCCCGTCCAGGTTGTTCAGGTTGCAGGCGACGGCGACCGTCGGTTCCTCGGGCGAAAGGTCCGCGAGCGCGGCGGGCGCCACCTCCCCGACCCGATGCCCGCCCGCGCGCCGGGCCGGCGCGTGCTCCCCACAGGTGGGGCGGCGACCGCGACCCGGACCGGCGCCGGGACGAGCCGCGGCAGCCACGGCCGGGCCCGGACACGGGGCCAGGGGCGGGCGCGGGCTAGGGCGGATCATCGAGGAGACCATCGCCTCGGCACGGCTCGGCCCGGCGCGCATCGCCGCGCTCGCCGGGATCTCCCGGTCCGCCCTTTACCCCATGTTCGAGGGGAGCGGCGGGGTCGCCGCCCACGGGCGCACCGTCCGCCTCGAGCGCGTGCGCCGCCCCCTTGCCGCCCCGGCCCTCGCCGAGGTGCCCATCGCCGAGGTCGCGGAGCGGCACGGCCTCCACGCCGTGCCGTCCTTCAACCAAGCCTTCCGCCGGACCTTCGGGACGACGCCGGGCGCGGTCCGCGCACGGGCCTTTGCCCGGCGTTCCACCGCCGGAACCCGACGCACGGGCGGCTTTGCCGGGGGTCTTCGCCACCGGGGCGGCCCCCGCTTGCCGCAGCCGACCGCCCGGTCGCCGCCGCGGCGGGCCCGCCACCGCGCTCGCGCGATTTTTCCTTGCGCCCGCCGCGGGGATCGGGCCGATGGGAGGGGAGGGCCGGGCGGGCACCGCTCGCACGGACGAGCGCAAGGATCACCCGCGCCATGCAGCAACGGGCCGGCACCGAACCCGCGCGCACCACCCTTCCCGGGCGGGCGGCGGCGCTCGTCGACCGCGTCTCGGGGAGCGGGCTCCTCCTCGGCCTCCTCCTGTTCGCGGCCTCCCTCACCCCGTCCCTCATCCCGCGCAGCGCCGCCATGCAGGGGATCCTGGGCGGGGCGGCGTTCGCGGTCGGCTACGGCGCGGCCGTCGGTACCCGCGCCCTCTGGCACTGGCTGGGGCTGCCGTCCATGAGCCGGCGCCTGCGCCGCTGGTGGTCGGCCCTCGCCACGGCGCTCGGGCTCGCCGTCGCGGTCTACGCCCTCTCCCGGGCGAACGACTGGCAGAACTCGATCCGCACGCTGATGGACCTGCCGCCACTCGAGACCACCCGGCCCCTCCTCGTCACCGGGATCGCGCTCGCCGTCGCCGCGGTCCTGATCTTGGTCGCCTGGCTGTTCCGGCGCATCGTGCGCGGCGTTTCCCGGCGGACGACGTCCGTGATCCCCGAGCGGGTCGCGATCGCGGTCGGCCTCCTAGTCGCGTTCCTCGTCTACGCCACCATCGTCGACGGGGTGCTGGTGCGCTACGGCATGCGCGTCGTCGACGCCTCCTACGCCCGCCTCGACTCCCTCATAGAGCCCGGCGAAGCCCCGCCCGACGATCCCCGGAAGTCCGGCAGCGCCAGCTCCCTCGTCGCGTGGCGGGACCTCGGCCGCGCGGGCCGCACCTTCGTGAGCGAGGCGCCCTCGCGGCAGGATATCGCCGTCTTCTGGAACGGGGAGGCGATGGAGCCCGTCCGCGTCTACGTGGGGCTCGCCTCGGAGCCCTCGGCCGAGGCCCGCGCCGCCCTCGCCCTCGCCGAGATGGAGCGGGTCGGCGCGTTCGACCGGTCCGTGCTGGTGGTGGCGGTGCCGACCGGGACGGGCTTCCTGGAGGAGGGGGCGATCGGACCGCTCGAGTACCTCCACCGGGGGGACGTCGCGACGGTCGCCATGCAGTACTCGTACCTGCAGAGCCCGTTCTCGCTCCTTTTCGAGCCGGGCTACGGGGCGGAGACGGGGCGGGCCCTGATGCGCGCGGTCTACGGGCGCTGGACGGCGCTGCCCCGGGACGACCGCCCGCGGCTCTACCTGCAGGGCCTCAGCCTCGGGGCGCTGAGTTCGGAGCGGTCGGTGCGCCTCCACGAGGTGATCGGCGATCCCTTCCAGGGCGCGTTGTGGAGCGGACCGCCGTTCCCGAGCCCCATCCACGCCTCGGTGACGCGCGAGCGCAACCCGGGCTCGCCCGCCTGGCTGCCGGTCTTCGAGGACGGCTCGTTCGTGCGCTTCATGAATGCCGAGGGCGGGCTCGACCTCCCGGGCGCCGTCTGGGGCCCCATGCGGATCGTGTACCTGCAGAACAGCAGCGACCCGATCGTTTTCTTCTCCGAGGACCTGTTCTGGCGCCGCCCGGACTGGCTGCGGGACCCGCGGGGTCCGGACGTGTCGCCCGCCGTCACCTGGTATCCGGTGGTGAGCGCCCTCCAGGTGGCGGCGGACATGGCCGTCTCCACCAACGTGCCCTACGGCCACGGCCACCAGTACGCGCCGGAAAGCTACATCGAGGCCTGGGCGGCGCTCACCGAGCCGGACGCGACGGAGGAGGACGTGGCGCGGCTGAAGGCGCTCTTCAGTTCGCGGTGATCCCGCCGACGCTGGAGACGGAGCCTTCCGGCGCCCCGCCCTCGATCATCTCCACGATGACGGGATGGGTGAGCGACGGGTCGGCGCCGGGCTCCATCGGGTCGATCAGCTCGTGGCCGAGGCCGTGGCTCGCCTCGAAGACGTAGCCCACCATGGGTACGCCCTGGTCGAGCCAGGCCTGGAGGAAGGCGCGGGTGACGTCGTTGTCCACCGCCGTGTCCGCGTCGTTCACGATCACGGCGACCTCCTTCGTGCCGGCCGGCGCGTCCCGCGCCTGGCGGTAGGTGGCGAGGCCGAGGCGCATGATCTCCCCCGTCGCCCGGCTCGACTGGCGCTGGTAGGCGTGGGGCATGCCCTCGTGCCGGTCGCGCCGGACAGGGTCCTTCCAGATGGAGATGTGGGGGAGCAGCAGCGTCGCCCGCATGATCGCCTTGTTGAGCTCCACCCCGAAGCTGCTGAGGCCGAGGAAGGGGGCGACGAGGACCGTTCGGTCCACCTCCGGCCGGTTCTGCCCGGCCCAGGCCGCCATCGTCCCGCCGGCCGAGATGCCGAGCACCACCACCTCCTCGCCGAGGCCCGCCGCGACGTCGACCGCCGCGTCGGCCGCCGCTGCGAGCTTTTCCGCCGTGAGGTTCCGGAGGGCGTCGGTGGCCCGGTCCGCGTAGCCGTTCTCGGGCATGCGCACGGTCATGACGGTGTGGCCGCGCTCGTGGAGGAGGGGGGCGAAGTCCACGAACGCGCGCGGACAGCTCGACACGCCGTGGATGAGCACGACGACAGTGTCCGTCGGCCCGCCGTGGGTGAGGAGCTCGGGCTCGCACAGGGGGTTGAGGGGCTCCGGGCTCGGGCGGATCTTCTCCTCGAACATGGCGAGGGCCGCCTCGTAGTCCGCCGCGGGGTCGGGCCGCGCGCCGAGGCCGGCCGTGTCGACGGGCATGAACAGGACGAGGCCGACGGCGGCGGCGACCGCGAGCACCCACCCGAGGGCGGCGAAGCGCAACGGGACGACGAGCGACGTCAGGACGATCAGCACGGCGACGAGGAGGGCGATGACCACGACCGCCGCGATCACCGTCTGCCCGACCGTCAGCGAGCTAACCCAGGCGACGAACCGGTCCACGCCTCTCCCCCGTTCCTTCGCCGCCGGATCGTGCCCGCCGGTCCTCGCGGCGTCCTTAGCACCGCGCGCGCGGCTTGACGACCAGCGGGCGGGCCCGCGGGCCGTGGTGCAAAGCCTGTCAGGCGCTGGCGGAGGGGGGAGGGGAGGCGGCCCTCTCCCGCAGCCAGTCGAGGGTGCGGGCAAGGCCGCCGAAGGGGAAGAGGCGGATGCCCGCGACCGGCCCCTCCGGCCGCTCCGCCCGGTAGGCGGCGATCTCCTCCACCATGGCGTCGGGCGTCCACCGGCCGGCGAGGCGGGCCATCCCCGGCCGCCCGGCGAGCGCCCGGGCCGAGGAGCCGACCCCGCAGGCGAGCGCGAAGGACAGGAGCGTGCGCACGCTCGCCGGCCCCGGGATCCCAACCCGCACGGGAAGGCGGTGCCCGGCCGCCTCGAGGCCCGCCAGCCAGTCGAGGACGGGGCCCGCCTCGAAGGCGAACTGGGTGACGAGGAAGATCTCCGTCCCCGTCCGCTCCGCCCACGCGCGCTTGTCCGAGAGCGCCCGGTCGAGTGCGCCCGGACCCGCGGCGGCGAGCCCCTCGGGATGGCCGGCGAAACCGACCGAGGCGATGCCCGACCGCTCCACGATCCCGCTCTCGAGGACGGCGAGGGTGTCCGGGAAGGGACCGGCGGGCGTCTTCAAGTCCCCCGCCACGAAAAGGACGGATCGCGCCCCGCCGTCCGCCGCCGCCCCGAGCACGTAGGCGAGCTCGCCCGCGCTCCCGACGCGCCGCGCCGGGACATGGGGCACGGGGCCCATTCCCGCCGCGGAGAGGCGGCGCACGGCCTCCAGGATCCCCGCGAAGCTGCCGCCCGGCAGGAAGGGAACGAAGACGGTGGTGCCGACCGTAAGGTCCGGCGCCACCTGGGCGAGGCGCATCACGTCCTGCGGGCGGGCCTCCACCGAGGCGCCTGCCGCGAGCGCGGCCGCTTCGGCGCGGCGCGCGTCCTCCTCGCCGGACGGCGCCCGGCGCGCGGCGATCCCCATGGCCGTCCTCCCTCGGTCGGGCGCGGGGCGCCGCGGCGGGCGCCCCGGCCACGGTCGGCCGTCCTCAGTAGGCGCAGTCCCGCCCGTCCCGCCGGGCGAGCTCGCGGGCGTTGGGGCAGGCCGAGGGCCGGAAGGGCACCTCCACCACCTCCGCCGGGACGATCCCGCCCGGGTGGTCGCCCGCGTAGGCGTCCGGCAGGTGGACGCGACAGCGGGTGCCGAGGGCGTCCATGCCCACGGGCACGTAGCCGAGGGCGATGTTCATGCCGAGCTCGGGCGAGAACCACGGCGAGGTGACGTAGCCCACCGGATCGCCACCGGCCGCGCCGGAGATCAGCCAGAAGTCGCTCGCGTAGTCGGTGACGGGCGCCCCCGCGAAGGCGAGGCCCACGAGGGTGTTGCGGTAGGGCGGGCGGCCCGCCTCCACCGCCGCGCGCACCGCCTCCAGCTTCGCCCGGCCGATGTAGTCCGCCGTCTTGTGGCGCGGCACCTGGTAGCCGAGGTTGCACTGGAAGGGCAGCGTCTCCGCGTCCATGTCCTGGCCCCACGACAGGATGCCGGCCGCGATCCGCCGGTGGTGGGCGGGCGCGATCACCATGAGGCCGTGGGCCTCGCCCGCCTCCAGCACCGCGTTCCACATGGCCTCGGCGTTGAGCGTCGCGTCGAGGAGGTAGATCTCGTAGCCCTTCTCGCCGCTGAAGCCGGTGCGGGAGATGACCACGTCGCACCCGCCGACCCGCGCGCGCATCAGGCCGTAGTAAGGCACCTCGCGGATCGCCTCGCCCACGAGGTCCGCCATCAGCGCCTCGGAGAGCGGCCCCTGGATCTGGACCGGCGCCACGTCGATCTCCCCGATCGACACGTCGTGGCCGGTGCCGAGGCGCACCCCGCGCAGCCAGAGCTCGAGGTCGCTGTCGGAGATGGAGAACCAGAACTCGTCCTCGGCGATGCGCAGGAGCACCGGATCGTTCAGGATCCCGCCGTCCTCGTTGCACAGGATGACGTACTTGCCGTTCATCGGACGGATGCGGGAGGCGTCGCGGGTGATGACGTGGTTCACGAACGCTTCCGCGTCCGGCCCCTTGACGCGGATCTGCCGCTCCACCGCCACGTTCCACATGGTCACGCGGTTGACGAGCGCGTCGTACTCGACCATCGCGCCGCCGTCCTCCGGCCGCACGTAGCCGCGCGGGTGGTACATGCGGTTGTAGACCGTCGCCCGCCAGCAGCCCGCGGCGTGGGACAGGTGCCAGAAGGGCGACTTGCGCACCCGCGTCGAGATCAGCATCTCGACCGGCGTCGGTCCGCTCTGGCGCAGGTTGATCGGGACCCGCCGGTCCGACTGGTCGACGCTGCGGACCTGATGCGCCGCGGCGGCGGGCGCGGCGGACGCGGCGCTTGCCGGCAGGCCTTCGGGGATCCCGTCGATCGGCAGCGGGATCGGCTTCTCCGTGATCGCTTCCATGGCTGACCTCTTCGGCTTGCGGCGGCCCTTCCGCTCATCTGCCGCAATGGTCGCCCGCCACGGCCGAACCCGATCGTCGCGCACCGACATCTCCGAGGCCCGAAACGTCATTTTCGGCCGGGCGGCCGGGGCGGGGCCGGCTAGAAGGCGATCGACAGGCGGCCCGAGCCGGCGTGCTCGCTCGTCCCGCCGCCGATGCGGCCGTCGTAGCGGACCGACAGGGCGAACGCGCCGGTCGGGGCGATCTCGAGACCCGCCCCGAGCACGGCCGCATCCCGCGCGATCGGGGTGCCGGCGACGGCGAACGGATCGCCGCCGGCCCGGAACGACAGCTCGGCCTCCGGCACGACCTCGCCGAAGGCGTGCTCCCAGCCCGCCCGCGCGAACGGCCGGACGAGGGCGCCGCCGACGGCGAACGTGCGGCCCACGTCCACGCCCAGGACGGTGAGGACGTTCGCCCCGCTCTCCCCCTCGCTCGCGAGGGCCGCCGCCCCGCCCGTCTCGGCGAGGCTGCCGGTGTCGACGTGGACGAGGGCGGCCTCGGCGAACGGGGCGACCTCGGCCGGCGCCACCGGCAGGCGCACGCTCGCCCTGCCGAAGAGCTGGGCCGTGGTCGCGTGGTAGGCGGCCGAGAGGCGTTCGGCGCCGGCGGTGCCGGAAAGGGCGGTCCGCTCCGTCGACACGTCCGAAAAGGCGACCGTGCCGCCCGCCATGGCGGTCAGGAGGCCGGCCCGCAGCCCGCCGTAGGCCGCCAGCACGAAGCTGTCCACATCGCCCGACCCGGCCGCACCCTCCCCGTCGAACGCGTTGCGCTGGTAGCCGGCCGCAAGGCCCACCCGGCCGGACGGCCCGAGCGCGACGTCGAGGCCCGCGAGGAAGCCGCCGAGGGCGAGGGAGAGGTCGCTCGCCTCGCCCGTGCCGTCGAGGGTCGCCGACAGGCCGGTCGCGCTCGCCCAGACCGCCCCGTCGATGCCGGAGAGGCGGCGCGACGGCGGCCCGGGCGCCGCCCCGGCCGCCTCCCCGTCGAACAGCCCGAAGGCCGCCTCCACGCGGTCGGCGACGGCCGAGCGCACGGGCCGCGCCCCGACGACGAGGGCGGAGCGGACGGAGGCGTGGATCTCGCCCGAGAGGCTGTCGGCCGCCCGCCGGTAGCCCGCGAGGCTCTCCCCGAGCAGCGGCGCGACGGGCGCCGCGTCGGGCGCGAGGCCGTCGAGGGCGCGGCCGACCGCGCGCTGGTTGCCCGTGGCGCCCGCGGCGGCGAACGACAGGGCGCTGCGCTCGACGAGGAGCGACGCGGTCCCCCCGTCGTGGTCGAGGCCGGTCGCGAGGAAGGGATGGCGCGTGCCGTCGAAGAGGCTTCCCTCGAGCGCCGCGTGGCGGCCGGTGATCCCCCCGTCGGCGGAGAGGAAGGCGAGCCTCTCGCCGAGGCGCGGGACGTAGGCGGGATCGGCGATGACGACGAGCGTGCCGCCGTCGATCCGCGCGGCGCCGGCGACCTCGACGCGGTCGGCGACCCCGTCCGCCGTCACCTCCACCTCGTGGCGGGCGCCGGGGCCGAACCGGAAGTCGCCGCCGACCGCGATCGTCCCGACCGAGTTGCCGGGCGCGATGGAGCCGCCGTCGCGCACGGTGATGGCGCCCGTCACGGTGCCGCCTCCCGCGACCCGCCCCGCGACGTCGACCGACCCGGCGACCGTGCCGCCCACCCCGAGGGTGCCGGCCGGAAGAACCGAGACGTCGCCCGTGAGCGTGCCGTCGACGGCGAGCGTGCCGTCCTCGACGGTGGTGCCGCCCGTGTGGTCGACGCTGCCCGCGAGCACGATGGTGCCCCCCGCGATGGCCAGGCTGCCGTCGCCGCCGATCGGGCCGGAGAAGGTGGCCGTGCCCGGCGAGGACCAGGTCGAGGCGCCGGAAAGCCGCGTCTCGAAGGCGCTCGAGAAGCCGTCCGCATAGGTGACCGGGCCGGTGGTGCCGACGATCGGGCGGAAGACGATGGTCTCGCGGTCGGCGTTGGGGCGGAGGCCGAGTTAGCCGTTCTCGGCGTCGAACAGGTAGTCGAAGCCGTCGTAGAAGTTGATTCCGGTGTTGATGTAGGCGTCGTCCGTGCGCCGGCTCACCCATGTGACGCGGGTCGGGGTCTGGGGATTGTCTGCGTCCCCGACGTCGAAGGCGTAGCTGAGGGCATCGCCCACCCGCAGGAGCTCCACCGTGATGCGCTCGCCGTCGTCGACGCGCCCCGAGGTCGGCCGGCCCGGGACGTGGACGAAGGCGTCCCGGAAGCCCGTGTCGGCGAGGAGGACGCCCGCCGCCGGAGCGGACCCGGCGCCGACCGAAAGCCCCATGGTGGCCGCGTCCCAGTCGTTCGCCGCCCCCGCCGTCACGTCGCCGCTCGCGACGAGCTTGCCGAAGGAAAAGCCCGCCGTGTCGTCGGCGTCGAGACCGAGGACCAGACCGTCGCGGGTGACGATGAAGCCGCGGTGGGCGGTGCCGGCGGCCATGGCGTCGAGGTTGACGAGCGGGTTCATGGTCTGGGGCGTCGCAGGCGCGCCGTCGAGCGTGGAGACGATGTCCGGGGCCTTCGGATCCACCTCGCCGAAGCCGAGGGTGTTGCGGTCGAAGCCGACGCCCATCATGGCGATCGGGTTGTCCTCGTCGCAGTCGTCGCTGTTGGCCCCGACACCGAGGCAGTGCTTGTCGGTGACGGCGAGGACGTCGACCGTCGCCGTCACCGTCGCCGGGTTGCCGTCGGCGTCCGTCCCGTCGACGAAGGTGACGGGCACGCGGGTGAGGTCGCCGCGGGCGAGGAGACCGGAGGAGTTGTAGAAGACCCACCCGCGGCCCGCGCTCGCCGGCCTGTCGGGGATGGTGTCGGCGTCCACGATGATGCCGGTCGAGCCCGTGTCCATGAGGAGGGAACGCGTGGTTCCGCCGTTGATCGACACGTCGAAGCGGAAGCTGTCGCCCTCCTCGGCCGGCGAGGCGCGAAAAGGCACGCGGAAGGCGGTCCCCTCGTCGTAGAGGGTCCAGCCGTCGGCCAGCGCGGGCGGGGGAAGCGCCATCGCCAGGAGTGCGATGCCGGCGGCCCGGGCCAGCCGCCCCTTGCGTTGCTCGTCCATCTGCGCCCTCCGACCGCCTCCATCCGGGATACGGGGAAGACTAGCCAGGCGCGAAGGGCGCGGGTAGGACAATTTTCGGGTGCATCGCGCCGCGAGCGGAGGTGTGGCCTGCGCGCCACGGATGATGGCGGTAGGCGGGCTGCGGCCGCTGGCAGGCCCGCCGCCTTCCGGCTACCTTCGCGGCGACCGGGCGATCGGCCCGCCGGAGGAACGCCATGCCCCGACCCGTCTTCGGCGCCGTCCGTGGCGCCCTCCTCGCAGCCGCGCTCGCCCTCGCCGGCCACGCCGCGGCCGCCGACGACGCCGGGGACGCGCCGCGGGCCCGCTCGGCCATCGACTACGGCCTGTTCGAGCGGGCGGCGATCGCCGACGCGCCGGAATGCGACCTCGTCGCCTCGACGGCGGCGGACGGGCCGCGGGCGGACTTCGGCGCGGACATCACCAACCCGGCGATGACCTGCCCCGACGCGTTCGCCTGGTTGCTGTTCGCCCGCGTGGTGTCCGAGCGCTTCTGGGCCGCCTGGGGCACCGACGAGACCATGTTCCCGAAGGAGCCCTGGCCCGCCTGCCCGAACGGGGACGGGGTGGGGTGCTGCGCGGCGCTCGCGCCGTTCGTGCCGGGCGAACCGGTGCGCCACTGCCCGGCCTACCCGGGGCTGTCCGGACCGGACGCGCCCGCCCCCGTCCACGCGGCCTTCCCGCCGTCGAAGGCCCACGAGGTCGCCGGCAACGCGCGGCCGGACGGACCCGACGCGCCCTGGAACGAGATCCCGCCCATCGAGCGGACCATGGCGATCGCGAACCGGACGTGGAGGTCGTCTACCGGAGCCGGCCGATGTTCGACTACGTCCTGTCCCGCGACCTCTACCACCGGGACGGGCTCGCCCGCGTGTTCTCCCGCGCCGCCCTCGCCCGGCGGATCAACGCGCCCTTCCGGCACGACGACCGCACCGCGCGGCCGGACGCCCGCGGCGTCCTGCCGGTCACGCGGGTCGACTTCCCCGTCGGCTCGGTGATGCTGAAGACCAACTGGCTGCCGGTCTCGGCCGCCCCGTCCGTCGGCATCGACCCGGAGCGGGACGGGCCGTTCGTGACGGTGCGGCTCGACCCGGCGGAGGCGCCGGAGGGCACGGAGGCGAGCGAGCACATCCTCCTGTCCCTGCACGTCTCCTCCAAGGCCGTCCCGCACTGGACCTGGGCGACGTTCGAGCACGTCGCCAACCAGGGCCGTTGCGACCTCATCGGCTGTAACGACAGTTTCGGCTACCGCGCCCCCGCCCCGGCGGACTTCGAGGCGCGGCTCGACGGCGCGGTCATCGAGGCGGCGCGCAACTACATCGCCGCACGCCAGGTGGAGAACGCCTTCGACGCCGGCATCGACACCTTCGCCTTCGCGGGTCGGTACGCGCCGGGCGAGCGGACCGACGCGCTCGCCGCCCTGTTCGAGGCCTTCGGCATCGCGAGCGGCGCGCCCTCGCCGTCGGCGGCCGCGGACGCGGTGACGGCGGCGGACCCGGCCTGGGGCATGTTCCGCCTGAAGGGCACCCTCGTCGACTTCGTCTCGCCCACGGGGGAGCCGTCGATCGTCGGCAACTCCATCACGGAGGCGGGCTTTTCCGACAGCTCCTCGTGCATGACCTGCCACGCCCAGGCCGCCGTGGACGGGAGCGGCCGGATGGCCTTCGCCATCTTCAGCCACCGCCCGAGCTATCTCGGCTTCCCGGAGAGCGTGAACGGCGCGCCGAAACCGGCGAAGTTCGCGGTCGAGGGGCGCGGGCCCAACGCGCCGGGCGTGTCGCGGCAACGCGCCGTCCAGACCGACTTCGTGTGGGGTTTCCGCTTCGCCCGCCCGCTCGCCGACGGCGCCCCCGCCGACTGAGGGGGCCTCAGGCGATCTCGTGGATCCTGGCGGCCGGCGGGTCGGCGGAAAGGTCGAGGGTGGCGAGCGCCACCGGCAGGCGGAAGCGGCGCCGCCCGGCGCTTCCCGGGTTGAGGAACAGGACCGGGCCCGCCCGCTCCACCTTCGGCTTGTGGGAATGGCCGGAGACGACCACGTCGATCCCCGCCGCCCGGGGGTCGAGGGAAAGGTCGCCGACGTTGTGGACGAGGTGGATGCGCCGTCCCGCAAGGACGACCGTCGTCTCCTGCGGGAAGGCGGCGGCCCACGGCGCCACGTCCACGTTGCCGCGGATCGCCGTCACGGGCGCGATGGCGCCGAGCCGCGGCACGATCGTCCCGTCGCCGATGTCGCCCGCGTGGAGGATGTGGTCGACGCCCGCGAGCCGCTCCTCCGCCTCGGGCCTGAGCAGGCCGTGGGTGTCCGAGATGACGCCGACGCGCACGCTCCCCTCCTCCTCGCCGGTGCGAGGCCCCGGACGCCGGGCGCCACCCTCGCGCCGGTCCTTGCCCCGGTCAACCCGAACGCGCCCTTCCGGCACGGGTTCGCCGCCCCGTCACGACCCCGCCCGCTCGGCCGCGGGCCGGGGGAGGGGCGGCTTGCGGCGACGCCGGCACGGGCGCTCGGTGTCGGTGCCCCCGTGCCCATGGCCGAATTTCGCCGGCAGCGGCGCGCGGTCCTGCGGACGGGCGCCCCGCCGGAGCGATCGCGGCGGCCTGCACGCCGGGGGAAGCGGCGCCTCGCGCGTCGCGAACATGGCCGCTCGCCGGGCGAGGGTGGGGGAACGGCGGCTTGCGCCGGCACCGCCGCCCGCCGGCCGTGCCGCCCTTGCGCGGCGGCGGGGGACGTGGCTGGAAGCGGACGGCGAACCCGCGGGCGGAACGGCGGCGGGAGAGAACGGAGGACGACCGGGCGTGGGCACGGCGACCGGACGGAGCGGGCGGGTCCTCGGGCGCGGGGCGGTCGCCAGCGGCCCCCTCGACGGGCTCGACCCGCGCACCCGCGTCCTCGGCGCCGTCCTGTTCGCGGCGACGGCGGTCGCCCTGTCGCGGCCGTCCGCGCTCCTCGCCGCCCTCGCCCTCGCCGCGGGTCTCGCCGCCCTCGCGCGGCTCCCGCTCCGGCGCACCCTCGCCCGCCTCGCGGCCCTCGAAGGCTTCGTCCTCCTCGTCGTCGCCGCGCTCCCCTTCACCGTGCCGGGAGACCCCGCCTTTTCCGTCCTCGGCCTCGTTGCGAGCCGGGAGGGGCTCCTCGCCGCCGCCGAGGTGGCGCTGACGGCCAACGCCGTCGTCCTGTCGCTGACCGCGCTCGCCGGGGCGATGGAGCCCGCCGTCCTCGGCCACGCCCTCGGCGGGCTCGGCGCGCCCCGCCGCCTCGTCCACCTCCTCCTCCTCACCGTCCGCTACGTGGACGTCCTCGAGGGCGAGGCCCGCCGCCTCGCCCTCGCCATGCGCGCCCGCGGCTTCCGCCCGGCCACCGACCGCCACACCCTGCGCACCCTCGGCCACCTGGTCGGCATGCTGCTCGTGCGCTCGGTGGAGCGGTCCGAGCGGGTGCTCGCCGCCATGAAGTGCCGCGGCTACGACGGCACCATCCCCCTCGCCGGCGGCCCCCGCCCGGGCTGGCGCGACGGGGTCTTCCTCGCCCTCCTCGCCCTCGCGGCCACCTGTCTCGTCCTCTGGGAGAAGACGCCGTGGCGCCCCTGATCGACCTGTCGGGCGTCGCCTTCGCCTACCCCGGCCGCCCGCCGGTCCTCGCCGACCTCTCGCTCGCCCTCGAGGGGGGCGAGCGGGTGACGGTGGCGGGCCCCAACGGGGCGGGGAAGTCGACGCTCCTGAAGATCGTCGTCGGCCTCCTGAAGCCTGCGGCCGGCACCGTGCGCGCCTTCGGGGCGGTGCGCGCGCGGGAGGCGGACTTCCGGGAGGTGCGGCGGCGGGCGGGCCTCGTCTTCCAGGACCCCGACGACATGCTCTTCTCGCCCACCGTCGCCGAGGACGTCGCCTTCGGCCCCCTCAACCTCGGCCGCACCCCCGCCGAGGCCCGGGCGACGGCCGAGCGCGTCCTTTCCGACCTCGCCATCGGGCACCTGTCGGCGCGCGTCACCCACCACCTGTCGGGCGGGGAGAAGCGGCTCGTGACGCTCGCCGCCGTCCTCGCCATGGAGCCGGACGTCCTCCTCCTCGACGAGCCCACCAACGGCCTCGACCCGGACCACGAGGCCCGCCTCGTCGCCATCCTGAACCGCCTGCCCCAGGCGATGGTCGCCGTTTCCCACGACGCGGCCTTCCGCGCCGCCGTCGGCACCCGCGCCCTCGTCCTCGCGGACGGCCGCCTCGCCCCGGCCTGAGGCGCCGCTGCCCACCGGGCGGTGAGGGGCGCCCGGGCCGCCGGTCGCGCCCCGCGCCGCGGCCGCATGGCACGGGGATTGCTGGGTGGCGACCGGGTCACAACCAGAGGGGAGCCCGCCCATGCCCGTTGCCATCCGCACCCGCCTGGCCGCCGCGGCGGCCGGGGCCGCGATGCTGGCGAGCCTCGCCGCGCCCGCGGCGGCCGAAGAGCTCAACGCCATCGCCTACACCTCCAACCTCTACCTCTGGACGGAGGTGGAAAAGCCCTTCTACGAGGAGATGCTGCCCGCCGCGCTGGGCGACTCGCTCACCATCGAGGCCGTGCCCCACGACCTCACCGGCCTCAAGGGCCCGGAGGTGCTCGGCCTCCTCGAGAACGGCACGCTGCAGATCGCCAGCCAGAACCTGTCGTACATGGCCGGCGACGACCCGCGCTTCGAGGGCATCGACCTCGCCGGCCTCTCCCTCACCGTGGAGGACGCCCGCAAGGCGACGGACGCCTACCGGCCCGTCCTCACCCGCATCATGAAGGAGAAGTTCAACACCCACCTCCTCGCCCTCGGGCCGCTGCCGTCCCAGGTGTTCTGGTGCCGCGAACCGATCGGCGGGCTGTCCGACCTGGAAGGCAAGAAGATCCGCGTCTTCAACGCCACCCTGTCCGACTTCGTGGCCGGCCTCGACGGCACGACGGTGACGATGCCCTTCATCGAGGTGGTTCCGGCCCTGCAGCGCGGCGTCGCCGACTGCGCGGTGACCGGCACCATGAGCGGCAATTCCGCCCGCTGGCCGGAGGTGACGAGCCATCTCTACCCGATGAACGTCGGCTGGTCGATGGTGTTCTGGGCGATCAACGACGACGTCTGGGAGAGCCTGCCGGAGGAGACGCAAGGGATCCTCACCGAGCAGTACGCCAAGCTCGAGGACATGGCCTGGGAGGCCCAGCCGGCCATGGACAAGGAGGGGATCGACTGCTCCACCGGCGGGGCCTGCACCATCGGCAACGCGGCCGAGATGACCCTCGTGCCCGTCGCCGACACGGACCTCGAGCGCCACGCCAAGATCCTCGAGGGCTTCGTGCTGCCACGCTGGGCCGAGCGGTGCGGCGCCGAGTGCGTCGCGGAGTGGAACGAGACCGTCGGCGCCGCCCTCGGCGTCGAGGCGCCGCTTCCCTGACGGCGCCCCGCCCATGACCCTCCGCCGCGTGATCGCGGGCCTCGACCGGACGATCGGCGCCGTCCGGCGGCTGTCGAAGGCGACGGTCTACCTGTCGGGCGCGCTGCTGTTCGCCCTGTGCGGGGCGATCGCGGCGGAGGTGATCGCGCGCAAGGTGTTTTCCGCGAGCTTCCAGGGGGTGGACGAGCTCGCGGGCTACACCCTCGCCATCGTGGCGAGCTTCGCCTTCACCTACACCCTGTTCGAGCGGGCCCACATCCGCATCGACGTCCTCTACGCCCGCCTGCCGGGCCTCCCCCGGGCGATCCTCGACCTCCTCGCCCTTCTCGGCCTCGTCGTCTTCTTCGGCACGGTCCTGTACCACATGGGCAACCTGTTCGCCCGGAACCTCTCCCTCGGCGCCACCTCCATGACGCCGCTCGCCGTTCCGCTCGCGATCCCGCAAAGCGTCTTCGTGGCTGCGCTGTCGCTCTTCGTCCTGTCGGCGGCGCTCCTCACGGTCCGGGCCGTCCTCTCCCTCCTTGCCGGGGACCGGGCGGGGGCGGCGCGCCTCGTGGGCTCGCGCGCGGCCTCCGACGAGGTGGAGGAGGAGGTCGCCCTCGCCCGCCGCATCGGGACCGGCGAGGCGGGCCGATGATCGCCGTCACCCTCGCCTCCCTCCTCGGGCTCCTCGTCCTGTCCGTGCCTGTGGCGGCGGTCCTCGGCATCACCGCGCTGATCCTCGGCTCCCTCTACGCCTTCATCCCGACCGAGCGCGCCTCGGGCAGCGTCACCTGGGGCGCCCTGTCCGATTCCATCCTGGTCGCGGTGCCGCTGTTCATCCTGATGGGCGAGATCCTGCTGCGTTCGGGGATGGCCGCGCGCATGTACGAGGCGCTCGCGCGCTGGCTGTCCTGGCTGCCGGGCGGGCTCATGCACGCGAACGTGGCGACCTCCGCCCTCTTTTCCGCCACCTCCGGCTCGTCGGTGGCGACGGCGGCCACCGTCGGCACCACCGCGATGCCCCAGATCTCCCGCTTCGGCTACAACGAGCGGCTCTTTCTCGGCTCCGTCGCAGCCTCGGGCACCCTCGGCATCCTCATTCCGCCGTCCATCAACCTCATCGTCTACGGCGCGCTCACCAACACCTCGATCCCGGCCCTCTACCTCGCGGGCTTCGTGCCGGGGATCGCGCTTGCCCTCCTCTTCAGCCTCACCATCCTCGCCCTGTGCCTGATGCGGCCCGACTGGGGCGGGGAGCGGCCGCGCGCCACGTGGCGGGCGCGGATCGAGGCGCTGCCCGACCTGTTGCCGCCCATCTTCATCTTCGCCCTCGTGGTGGGCTCCATCTACGCAGGGTGGGCGACGCCGACGGAGGCGGCCGCCCTCGGCGTCGTCGGCGCGCTGATCGTGGCGGGGACGGCGGGGCGCATCACGCTGCCCATGCTGAAGGTCGCCGTCGAGGGGACGGTCCGCACCACCGGCATGACCATGGCGATCCTCGCCGCCGCCTACTTCCTCAACTTCGTGTTCGGCAGCGTCGGCCTCACCCGCGAGGTGGTCGCCTTCTTCGAGGGGCTCGACATCGGGCCGTACCAGACGCTGCTCGTCATCGTCGCCTTCTACCTGGTGCTGGGCCTTTTCATGGAGACCCTGTCGCTGATGGTGGCGACGGTGCCGATCTTCTTTCCGGTCGTGGTGGCGCTCGGCTTCGACCCGGTGTGGTTCGGCATCCTCGTGATCCTGCTCATCGAGACGGCGATGGTGACGCCCCCCGTCGGCATCAACATCTTCGTGGTGCAGGGGGTGCGGCCGAAGGGGCCGCTCGCCGACGTGGTGATCGGGACGGCGCCGTTCGTGCTGGCGCTCCTCCTCAAGATCGTGCTCATCATCGCCTTTCCGGCCGTCGTCCTGTTCCTGCCCGCCCTCTTCGGGAACCGACGCGCCGGCTCCCGGGGAAGACCACCATGACCGACAGGACGCCCGCGGCGATCGCCGATCCCATCCGCTTCGAGCTCTTCCGCAACACCATCGTCGGCATCGCCAACGAGATGGCGCTGACGATCTACCGTGCCGCCTACTCGGGCGTCCTGAAGAACATCATGGACTACTCGACGGCGATCTGCGACCGGGAGGGCCGCCTCGCCGCGCAAGGCCTCAGCCTGCCCGGCCACCTGTGCTCCATCCCCGTCGCCCTCCAGGCCTTCCTCGCCGGCCTCCCCGAGGACGACCCGCCAGCCCCCGGCGACGTCCTCGTCATGAACGACCCGTACCAGGGCGGCATGCACCTGCCCGACATCTTCGCCTTCAAGCCGATCTTCGCTGACGGGGTGCTCGTCGCCTTCGCCGCCACCGTCTGCCACCACACGGACGTCGGCGGGCGAGTCGCGGGCTCCAACGCCTCCGATTCCACCGAGATCTTCCAGGAGGGGCTGCGCCTGCCGCCGGTGAAGCTCTACCGGAAGGGGGTCCTCGACCGGGGGATCGACGCCATCCTGAAGGCGAACGTGAGGATGCCCGGGCGCGTGGCGGGGGACCTGCGCGCCCAGCTCGCCGCCTGCCGCATCGCCGAGGACGCGGTGACGGCGCTCGCCCGCACCCACGGCACCGACGGCCTCCTGTCCCTGATCGACGACCTCATGACCTACTCGGAGATCCTGACGCGGGAGGCGATCGGCCGCCTGCCCGACGGGGAGGCGACCTTCCTCGACCACATCGACGACGACGGGATCGACGTCGGCGTGCCGATCCCGCTTCGCTGCACCGTCCGCAAGGAGGGCGCGGCCATGACGGTGGACTGGACCGGCTCGGCCCCGCAGGTGAAGGGCGCCATCAACAACACATTCTCCTACACCGCCGCCGCCTCCTACACGGCCGTGAAGTCCGTCCTCGACACGGACGCGCCCAACAACGACGGCGTCTTCCGCGCCATCCGCGTGATCGCGCCCGAGGGGACCATCGCCAACGCGGTGATGCCCGCGGCGTGCGCGGCCCGCGGCCTCACCGGCTTTCGCATGGTGGACTGCGCGTTCGGCGCCCTCGCGGGCCTCGTCCCGGACAAGGTGTTCGCCTGCTCCGACGGGGGCAACACGGGCGTGTCCATCGGCGGCTGGACGGCCGAACGGAAGCCCTTCATCTACGTGGACTTCCTGTCGAGCGCCTGGGGCGGCCGGCCGGACCGGGACGGGCTCGACGGCAACACCAACATGTTCGCCAACATGGCGAGCTATTCCATCGAGGTGGTGGAGAACGACCAGCCCCTCCTCGTGGAGGCCAACGAGTTCGTGGACGACAGCGCGGGCGCGGGCCGCTTCCGCGGTGGCCTTTCCATGCGGCGGGACTGGCGCCTCCTCGAGGACGAGGCGGTCCTCCAGGTCCGGGCCGACCGGCAGGCCTTCCCGCCCTACGGCCTGTCGGGTGGCGCGTCCGGCAAGCCCGGCCGCAACGTGATGAACCCCGGGCGGGCGAACGAGGCGGCGCTCGCCTCCAAGGTGACCATGACCATGCGGCGCGGCGACGTCTTCCGCCACGAGCTTCCCTCGGGCGGCGGCTGGGGCGATCCCCTGGAGCGGGACGCGGAGCGGGTGCGCGAGGACGCCGTCGACGACGTGGTCTCCCGCGAGACGGCGCGCGCCGTCTACGGCGTCGTCCTGTCGGAGGACCTTTCCCTCGACCGCGCCGCCACCGAGGCCGAGCGCGCCCGCCGCCGCGCCGAGGAGGGGAGGGCGGAGGCATGAGCGCGCGGCTCGCCATCGACATCGGCGGCACCTTCACCGACTTCGTGCTGGTGGACGGAAAGGGTGTCGCCCACACCCACAAGACGCTCACCTCGCCGGACGACCACGCCCGCGCCATCGCCGAGGGCCTTTCCGCGCTGATCGCGAACAGCGGCGTGCCACCCGCCTCGATCGCGCAGGTGCTCCACGCCACAACCCTCGGCTCCAACACGCTGATCGAGCGGACGGGGGCGCGCACGGGCCTCGTCACCACCCGCGGCTTCCGCGACGTCCTCGAGATCCGCGACCTCAGGATGCCGCGGCTCTACGACCTGTCCTGGGAGAAGCCGAAGCCGCTGGTGCCCCGCCGCTGGCGCCGCACCGTCGTCGAGCGCGTCCGCGTCGACGGCACGGTGGACGAGCCCCTCGACGGGGCCTCCGTCGTCGAGGCGGCGCGGGTCCTGAAGGCGGCGGGCGTGGAGTCCGTCGCCGTCTGCCTCGTCAATGCCTACGCGGACGGGTCCCACGAGCGGCGGGTGGCCGAGATCCTCGCCGACGTCCACCCGGCGGCGGACATCTCGCTGAGCCACGTCCTCCTGCCGGAGATCGGCGAGTACCCGCGCACCTCCACCACCGTCGTCAACGCCTACGTGCGCCCCGTCATCCGCCGCTACGTGGCGCGGCTTGAGGGCGTCCTCGCCGATGCCGGGTTCGATGCGCCGCTCTTCTTCATGCAGTCGAACGGCGGCCTCATCCCGGCCGAGCTCGCCGCCGAGGCGCCCGTCAACATCAT
The DNA here is from genome assembly GCA_964547415.1 of uncultured Hyphomicrobiales bacterium. Lineage (GTDB taxonomy): Bacteria > Pseudomonadota > Alphaproteobacteria > Rhizobiales > Amorphaceae > CAZJNX01. The sequence goes on along the minus strand of CAZJNX010000004.1, from coordinate 7,548 downwards.
CGAGAGCGGGCCTGCGGCGGGCGTCGTGGGTGCGGCCGCGGTCGCGGCCCGGGCGGGGGCGGAGCGGCTCATCACCCTCGACATCGGCGGGACGACGGCGAAGGCCGCCATGGTCGAGGACGGCACCATCCTGAAGGCGACCGAGTTCCAGGTGGGCGGGGAGATGCTGCAGACCGAGCGGCTCCTGTCGGGCGGCGGCTACACCCTCCGCGTGCCCGCGGTCGACCTCGCCGAGGTGGGGGCGGGGGGCGGCTCCATCGTGTCCCTCGACGCGGCGGGCGTGCCGAAGGTGGGCCCGCGCTCGGCCGGCGCCGACCCGGGCCCGGTGTGCTACGGCCGCGGCGGGGCGGCGCTCACCGTGACCGACCTCAACCTCGTCCTCGGCTACCTGTCGGAGACGAGCATCGCGGGCGGCACCCTCAGCCTGTCCCGGGATGCGGCGGTCTCGGCGTGCGAAGGGCAGCTCGCCGGCCCCCTCGGCGAGGCGGCGGAGGCGGCGGCCCACGGCGTGTGGCGCCTCGCCTGCATGGCGATGATCCAGGCGATCCGCGCCGTCACCACCGAACGGGGCCGCGACCCCCGGGACTTCTCGATCTTCGCCTTCGGCGGCAACGGGCCCCTGTTCGCCGCGGGAATCGCCGCGGCGCTCGGCGCGCGGCGGGTGATCGTCCCGCCCTCGCCCGGCGTGTTCTCCGCGGCCGGCCTCCTCGCCGCGGAAGTGACGATCCACAAGTCCATCGCCTTCCGCCGCGGCCTCGACGAGGCGGCCATCGCGGCCGCGCGCACGACGGCGGACGGGCTCGTCGCCGCCGCCCGGGACGAGCTCGGCAGGGCGGACGGCACGGCCCGCCTGTCGGCCCGGATGCGCTACGTGGGCCAGTCCTCCGACCTCGTGATCGACCTCGGCCGGGCCGACGCCCTCACCCTCGCCGCCGCCCGCGCCGCCTTCGAGGCCGAGCACGACCGCGTCTTCCGCTTCGTCGCACCCGCGGGAGAGCCGATCGCCTTCACCGCCCTCGAAGTCGCCTACGGCCTCGGCGCCCCGGCCGCCGGCATCCCCGCCGCCCCGCCCGGCGCCGCGGACGCGGGGCACACGGTCCAGCGCGCCTTCTTCGGCCCGGACACGGGCTTCGTGGACGCGCCCCTCGTGACGCGAGCGGCGGCGGCCGCGGGCGTCGCGGGGCCGGCCATCGTCATCGACCCGGACGCCACGACCCTCGTGCCGCCGGGGGCCTTCGCCCGGGCCGACGCCTCCGGCAACCTCGTCATCGAGCTCGACGCCGCCCGGCCGGCGGCACGGGAGGGGACGGCCGATGCCGCAGCCTGACGACGACGACGTCCTTTACGTCATCCGCGGGCCGAAGACGCTGACGGAGATGACGAGCGCGGAGGTGGCCGAGGCGCTGACGCGCACCACCACGCTGCTCCTGCCCGTCGGCGCCACGGAGGACCACGGCGCCCACCTCCCCCTCGGCACCGACGCCTTCGAGGCCCGCGAGATCTGCCGCCGCGCCGCCCGCCAGCTCGAGGCCATGGGCTGTCCGGTGGTCGTCGGCCCCGTGATCCCCTTCGGCGTCTCGCCCTTCCACATGGGCTTTCCGGGCACCGTGACGCTCACCTCCGCCACGCTCATCGCCGTCATCCGGGAGGTGGTCCTCAGCCTCCACGCCCACGGCTTCCGGAACGTCGCCCTCGTCCACGGCCACGACGGCAACCTGCCCCAGATGATGACGGCCGCCCAGGACCTCGTCTCGCAGACGGAGGACCTCACCGTCGTGGTCATGAACTGGATGGTGGAACTCGCGAAGGCCTACGCGGCGGGCCTCGGCCTGAGCCGCAAGGGCGAATCCCACGGCGGGGAGGGGGAGACGGCGCGCCTCCTCGTCACCCACCCGGAGCTCGTGGACGTGTCGAAGGGGAAGGCCTTCTACCTGGAGCCGGAGGACCTCAGGAAGATCCAGAGCCCGGAGCACATGAAGACGGGCGGGGGCCTGTTCTACCCGACGCGCAGCTACAAGGCGCTCACCCCGGTCGGCTCCATCGGCGACCCGACCCTCGCCACCCCGGAGGTGGGCGAGGCGGGCTACGAGGTGATCGTCGACTGGATCTGCCGCATCCTCGCCCGGGACTTCTTCGGCAAGGGCGAGCCGCAATCGGGCTGACCGCGCGACCGGGCGATGCTCGCCCTCGTCCCCCGTGAGGGACGCGGGCGCGCCGGTCCGTCGGGGGCGATGGGGCCCACATCGCGCCGAGGCGGGTGCGACCGCCGGAACGAAGGGGGCGCGGCAGGTTTTCCGCTTCCATGGCAGCGCACCGTCGTCCCGGAAACGGCACCCTCGCCCCGCCCCGCCGGAGGGAGAGCTCGCCGCGGAGGGCCTCGTCCACCTCGAGTGGTTCCACGACCGCGTCCGCTTCGAGCAGCGGCTGTTCGAGGGCGCGCCCGTCGCCCGGGACGGGGCCGTCAGCGCCGACCTCGACCGCCCTGGCAACGGCCTCGCCCTCAGGGAGGCCGAGGCGCGGCGCCTCGCGGCCCGACCCGCCCCCGATCCGCCGCGCCCATCCGGAGGTGACGATGACCGATACCGGCATCCCGATGCGCCCCGGACGGCGGGAGGAGCGGGGCCCGACGGGCCGGATCGTCAAGGCGTCCGCCGACACGGGCGAGGCGGACGTCACCGCCCTTGCCCGGGAACGCGCCGAGAGGGTGGCGGGGGAGGTGCGCTTCTCGGACGGGGAGCGGGCGCTCTACGCCACGGACGCCTCCAACGACCGGCAGGTGCCGATCGGCGTCGTCCTGCCGCAGTCGGCAGAGGACGTGGTGGCGCCCGTCGCGCTCTGCCGGCGGCACGGCGTGCCGGTGCTGTCCCGCGGCGGGGGCACCAGCCTCGCCGGGCAGGGCTGCACCGCGGCCGTCGTCATCGACTTCTCGCGCCATCTCGACCGGGTGGCCGCGATCGACCCGGAGCGGCGCCTCGCCCGGGTGGAACCGGGCTGCATCCTGGACGTCCTGCGGGCGGAGGCGGAGCGGCACGGCCCGACCTTCGGGCCCGATCCCGCCACCCACGACCGCTGCACCCTCGGCGGGAGGATCGGCAACGACTCCTGCGGAGTCCCTTCGGTCGTGGGCCGCCGCACGGCCGACAACGCGGTCGCCCTCGAGGTCCTCGCCGACGACGGCGCGCGCATGACCGTCGGCGCCACCGACGGCGCGGCGCGCGCGGAGATCCGCACCGCGGGCGGCCGGCGGGCGGAGATCGTCCGCGCCCTTCAGGCTTTCCGCGACCGTTACGGGGAGGCGCTGCGCCACGGCTTTCCGGACATCCCGCGCCGCGTGTCGGGCTACGCGGACCTCGACGCGCTGCTGCCGGAGAACGGCTTCGACCGCGCCCGCGCGCTCGTCGGCACGGAGGGGACGTGCGTGATCGCCCTGTCGGCGACGGTGCGGCTGATCCCGAGCCCGCCGGACCGCTCCCTCTGCCTCCTCGGCTTCGAGGACGTCTTTTCCGCCGCCGACGCGGTGCCGGAGGGCCGCGGCCACGACCCGCTCGCCATCGAGGGCATCGACCGCTTTCTCGTCGAGGCCATGCACGCCGTGCACCTCCACGAGGACAAGCTCGGCCTCCTGCCGCCCGGTCGCGCCTGGCGCGTCGTCGAGTTTTGCGGCGACACCGGCGAGGAGGCCGAGGCCCCGGCCCGCTTGCCGCGGCGGCCGACGTCCTCGAGCGGGCGGGATACCACGTGGTTCTGCCGCCGTCCCGGCTGTGCTGCGGCCGCGCGCTCTAAGAGGAGGGGATGCTCGACACGGCGAAGGCGCTGTGGCTGCGCACCCTCGACGCGCTCGCGGGGGAGATCGCGCTCGCAACGCCCATCGTCACCGTGGAGCCGGCCTGCGCCGCCGCCTTCAGGGACGAGCTCCTCAACCTCTTCCCGAAGGATCCGTCCGCACGCCTCCTGTCCGCCCAGACCCGCTACTTCGCGGACTTCGTGATGGAGGATCCGGACCGCTTCGCCCTCGCCTGGGGGGACGGAGCGGCCGTTGCGGGGGGCGGCCGCGCCCTCGTGCAGATCCACTGCAACCACCACGCGGTGCTTCGGGACGCGGGCGAGCGGGCGCTCCTGGAACGCCTCGGCATCGACTTCGAGATCGCCCCGTCGGGCTGCTGCGGGATGGCGGGCGCCTTCGGCTTCTCCGCCGAGACCTACGGCGTGGCGATGGCCGATCCGCGCCCCCTCCCGCGCCAGCGCGAGGGCCGTCGCCCGGCCGACGCCCGCCGAGGCCCCCGTCACCACCACCGCGGGACCGTCCCGCCGCGCGCGTCGCGCCGGCGGCCGCGCCGCCCTCGTCACGTCCCGGGCCACGGAAACCTCCCTTTTCATCGCCCCCCGAGGATGAAGCCCGCCCCGCGGGCTCCGGTTCCGGTCCGGAACCGGCCGGGGGCGGGGGCGTTGCCGGCGTAAGATGATTTTCCTTGTGCCGGCACATGACCGCCGCCGGCCCGCCACGGACGGCCCCGATGCGCTCCAAGCTCCTGTCCGAGGGTCCGCCACACACCTTCGCCGTCGTCTTCGACACCGGCGAGGAGGTGGTGGAGGGCCTCACCCGCTTTTCCCGGGAGAACGGGCTGTCGGCGAGCGCCCTCACCGGCATCGGCGCCTTCTCGGAGGCCGTCCTCGGCTTCTTCGACGTGGAGACCAGGGACGACGAGCGCATCCCCGTGACGGAGCCGGTGGAGGTGGTCGCCTTCCTCGGCGACGTCGCCCTCGTCGACGGCGAGGCGAAGCTCCACCCCCACGTGGTGGTCTCCCGGCGGGACGGCACGGCGCTCGGCGGCCACCTGATGGAGGCGCGCGTCCGGCCCACCCTCGAAGTGGTGCTGACGGAGCATCCCGCCCACCTTCGCCGCCGCCACGACGAGGCGACGGGTCTTCCCCTCATCGACATCGGGGCGTCGCCGTGACCGTTCCCGGGCGCACCCTGTGGGCGATCGCGGAGGGCTACATCCCGGGCGGGAGCACGGGGGAGGGCCGCGCACTCGAAAGCCACGAGACCGTGTGCGTCCTCAACGCGGGGGACGCGGACGTCGCCGTCGCGCTCACCCTTTACTTCGCCGAGAGGGAGCCGGCCGGCCCCTACCGCTTCACCGTGCCGGCCCGGCGCACCCGCCACGTGCGCTTCAACGACCTCGCCGATCCCGAGCCCGTGCCGCGGGACACGGACTTCTCGAGCGTGGTGCGTGCCTCGGGCCCGGTCGTCGTCCAGCACACGCGGCTCGACACCCGCCAGCCCGCCCTCGGCCTCCTCACCACGCTCGCCTTCCCGGCGGGCGGCTGAGCGCGGACGGCCCGGCGGACCGGCCGATGGCGGAGCGAGGCCGACAGGGGAAGGGGCGCGCGTTTCCGGCCGCCTGCGCCGTCGCCGCCTGCGCGGTCGCGGCGCTCGCGGGCGGCTGCACCGGCCCGCAGTCCTGGATCGCCCCGGCCGGGCGGGACGCGGCGGCGGTCGCCGATCTCTTCTGGGTGATGGCGGCGGGCGCCGTCGTCATCTGGGTGCTCGTCGTCGGCCTCATGGTGTTCGCGAGCGGCATCCGCCAGGGCCGTCACTCCGAGACGATCGCCAACCGCTTCGTCGTGATCGGCGGGATGATCCTGCCGACGGTGGTGCTGTTTTTTCTGCTGCTGGTCGGGCTCCTGATGCTGGAGGACATGACGGCCCCGGGCGCGGACCTCACCCTCGAGGCGAAGGGCGAGCGCTGGTGGTGGCGCATCGCCTACGAGGGACCGGACGGACAGAGCGTTCCCGTCCCCAACGAGCTGCGCCTGCCGGTGGGGCGGACGGCCCGGGTCGAACTCACCGCCGACGACGTCATCCACTCGTTCTGGGTGCCGGCGATCGGCGGCAAGATGGACATGGTGCCGGGCCGCACCAACGTGACCCGCCTCTTGCCCACCGAGACCGGTGTCTTCCGTGGCCAGTGCGCCGAGTTCTGCGGCGAGTCGCACGCCCTCATGGCCTTCCCGGTGGTCGTGATGGAGCCGGCCGCCTTCGAGGACTGGCTCGCCGCCCAGGCAGAGCCCGCCGACCCGCCCGAGGGCGAGCGGCGGCGCGCGGGCCTCGACCTCTTCCTGTCGACGGGCTGCGGGGCCTGCCACGCGATCCGCGGCACGGCGGCGGACGGGCGCGTCGGGCCCGACCTCACCCACGTCGCCTCGCGTCTCACCATCGGGGCGGGCCTCCTGCCGACGGGGCCGGAGGCCTTCCGCCGCTTCATCACCGAGACCGACGAGGTGAAGCCCGGTGTCCGGATGCCCGCCTTCGGGATGCTTCCCGAGGAGGAGATCGCCCTCATCGCCGCGTACCTCGCGGGGCTCGAATGATGGAGGAGCGCGTTCCGACTGCCCGCAGGCCGCATCCGGCGTGCCAGGACGACCCGGAGCTGCGTGCGGCGCAAGAGGAGCGCCTGCGCGCCGTCTGGAAGACGCCGACGGGTTGGCGCTACTTCTCGGCCGTCAACAACGACACCGTCGGCATGTGGTACATCGCCGGCGCGTTCGCCTTCTTCGCCTTCGCGGGGCTCCTCGCCCTCGCAATGCGCCTGCAGCTCGCCTTCCCGGAGAACGACTTTCTCTCGGCGGACCTCTACAACCAGTTCTTCACCCTGCACGGCACGGTGATGATGTTCCTGTTCGCCGTGCCGATCTTCGAGGCGGTGTCGATCCTGCTCCTGCCCGAACTCCTCGGTGCCCGCGACCTGCCGTTCCCGCGCCTGTCGGCGTTCGGCTTCTGGTGCTTCCTCATCGGCGGCATCTTCGTGTGTGGCTCGGTGTTCTTCGGGGCGGCGCCGACGGGCGGCTGGTTCATGTATCCGCCGCTCTCGTCCGAGCCCATGTTCATGGGGGTGGGGGCGGACGTCTGGCTCCTCGGCCTCGGCTTCATCGAGATCGCCTCGATCGCCGCGGCGGTGGAGCTCATCGTCGGCGTCCTGAAGTCCCGCCCGCCGGGGATGCGGCTCAACCTCATGCCGCTCTACTGCTGGTACATCCTCGTCGTCGCGGGCATGATCCTGTTCGCCTTCCCGCCGCTGATCGCGGGCGACCTCCTCCTCGAGATCGAGCGGGCGTTCGACTGGCCCTTCTTCGACCCGGAGCGGGGCGGCGACCCGATACTGTGGCAGCACCTGTTCTGGATCTTCGGCCACCCGGAGGTCTACATCGTCTTCCTCCCCTCGATCGCGATCGTCGCCACCGTCGTGCCGACCTTCGCGCGCGTGCCCATGGTCGGCCACTCCTGGATCGTGCTGTCGGCGGTCGGCACCGCCTTCCTGTCCTTCGGCCTGTGGGTCCACCACATGTTCACCACAGGGCTGCCGACGATCTCGCTCGCCTTCTTCTCGGCCGCGTCGGAGGCCGTGGCGATTCCGACCGGCGTCCAGATCTTCTGCTTCATCGCGACCCTTCTCGTCGGCCGCGTCACCCTGTCGGTGCCGATGCTGTACGCGGCGGGTGCGCTCGTCATCTTCGTGGCGGGCGGGCTCACCGGCGTGATGGTCG
>CAZJNX010000003.1:3538-49729 GCA_964547415.1 uncultured Hyphomicrobiales bacterium | reverse complement strand
GCCGAGGCCTTCGAGGCCGAGGGCGCCGACGCCTGGTTCGCCGAGAACGCGGCCGCCCGCTTCCTCGGCGACGACCACGACCCGGCCGAGTGGGAGAAGGTCACCGACATCCTCGACGTGTGGTTCGATTCGGGTTCGACCCACGCCTTCGTCCTCGACCGCCGCGAGGACCTCAAGTGGCCCGCCGACGTCTACCTCGAGGGCTCGGACCAGCACCGCGGCTGGTTCCACTCCTCGCTGCTCGAGTCCTGCGGCACCCGCGGGCGCGCCCCCTACGACATCGTGGTCACCCACGGCTTCACGATGGACGAGGAGGGGCGGAAGATGTCGAAGTCCCTCGGCAACACGGTGGCGCCGCAGGACGTGATCGCGAAGTCGGGCGCGGACATCCTGCGCCTGTGGGTCGCCTCCCAGGATTACGCCGACGACCAGCGGATCGGCGAGGGCATCCTGAAGGGCCAGGCCGACGCCTACCGCAAGCTGCGCAACACCGTGCGCTGGATGCTCGGCACCCTCGCCCACCACCAGCCGGGCGAGGAGGTCGCGCGCGCCGACATGCCCGAGCTCGAGCGGCTGATGATGCACCGCCTCGCCGAGCTGTCGCCCCAGGTGGAAGAGGCCTACCGCGCCTTCGACTACAAGCGGATCTACCAGCTCCTGCTCAACTTCGCGACCATCGACCTGTCGGCCTTCCACTTCGACATCCGCAAGGACGCCCTTTACTGTGACCCGGCGTCCTCGGCGCGGCGCCGCGCGGCGCTGCAGGTGGTGGCCGCGGAGTTCGACTGCCTCGTGAAGTGGTTCGCGCCCATCCTCCCCTTCACCATGGAGGAGGCGTGGCTGGAGCGGCACCCGGAGGCGACGTCGGTCCACCTGGAGACCTTCCCCAGGATCGACCCGGCCTGGCTCGACCCGGCGCTCGCCGCCCGCTGGCAGAAGATCCGCCAGGTGCGGCGCGTGGTGCTCGGCGCGCTCGAGGTGGAGCGGCGGGACAAGCGCATCGGCGCCTCCCTCGAGGCGCACCCGACCGTCCACGTGGCGGCCCCCGCCCTCGCCGCGCTCCTGCGCGACCCGGCGATCTCGCTCGCGGACGTCGTCATCACGAGCCAGGCCTCGGTCGCCGACGGCGAGGGCCCGGCGGGCGCCTTCCGCCTCGAGGACGTGCCGGGCGTGTCCGTCGTCGTCGGCCGGGCCGAGGGGCGGCGCTGCGCCCGCTCCTGGCGCATCCTGCCGGAGGTGGGCACGGACGCCGACTACCCGGACCTGTCGCTGCGCGACGCGGCGGCCATGCGCGAGTTCGAGCGCGCGCGACGGGCCGCGTGACGGGTCCCGCCCGCTCCCCCCGGCCGCGGGCCGCGCTCGCGGAGCGCTTTCCGCACCTGAAGGCGGCGGCGCTCCTGGCGCTCGCCATCTTCCTCGTCGACCAGGCGATGAAGCTGTGGGTGCTCCACGGCCTCGGCCTCGCCGGGCGCGGACCCGTGGAGATCCTCCCCTTCCTCGACTTCGTCCTCGTGTGGAACCCCGGCATCAGCTACGGGCTCTTTCCCCAGGAAACGCAGACGGGGCGGATCGTTCTCGTCGCCTTCACGGTCGTCGCCTCCCTCGCCATCGCCGTGTGGATGGCGCGGGCGCGCCACCGCCTCCTCGCCCTCGCCCTCGCCTTCCTGCTCGGCGGCGCCCTCGGCAACCTCGTCGACCGTGTCGTTTACGGGGCCGTTGTGGATTTCGTGCACTTCCACGCGGGGCGTTTCTCCTGGTACGTGTTCAACGTCGCGGACGCCGCCATCGTGGTCGGTGTCGCCCTCCTCCTCGCCGACGCGGTCTTCGGCCGGGAGAGGACAGCGGATCGGGGCCGGGCGTGAGCGACGTGGGGGTGCGTCGGCGGCCGGGACGGGGTATCCGGCCGGGGCCGCGGGCGGCTTCACGCTTCGTTCAGCGCGGCGTGGCACGGTCGGGCGAATCGCGCCCGCGCGGCGGCATATCACGGGCACGGGCCCAACGGTGGATCACATGAAGCACGTCCTTTCAGTCGTCGCCGTCGCCGCGCTGCTCGCGGGCTGCAACACCAGCTACAACTATTTCGAGGACGACCGGTCCGAGCTGCCCGAGCGCAACGAGGACACGGCGTTCGGCATCCTCCTCGGCGCGGCCGGCATCGTCTCGCGCAAGTCGCCGCCCATCGAGTACGAGACGCGCGCCCCCCTCGCCATGCCGCCCTCGCGGGAGCTGCCCGCGCCCGAGCCGCGCGAGGCCGCGGTGGCCGCCACGGACGTCGACTGGCCGGACGATCCGGACGAGGCGGAGGCGGCGCGCCGCCGCGCGAACAGCGAGCGGGGCGAGTGGCAGCGGGCGTACGACAACTCGCTGAGCGAGAGCCAGCAGGCGCGTCTGTCCCCCGAGGCCGTCCAGGAAGGGCGCCTGCCCGGTGGCGGCCAGACCCGGCGGGCCGACACGTTCGATTCCAACCGGCCCCAGCACTTCCGCCTGTCGCCGGCCGAGCTCGCCAAGACCTTCCGCGGGCGCAGCTCGAGCAGGGAGATCCTGACGGAAACAGGCGAGGCGCGGCCGCGCCAGTACCTGGTGGAGCCGCCGGACACCTACCGCACCCCGTCCGAGAGCGCCCCCCTTCCGGAGCCGGGCGACATCGAGAACAGCGACTGGGTCAAGAAGCGCGTGTACGGCCAGCAGGACCGCCGCCCGCCTCGCGCCGTCAAGTAGCGCCCGCGGCCGACGGAGCGGGCCCCGACGGGGCCGCTCGCTTCCCCTTCATCGGGCGCCTCGCCGCGTGATCCACCCGCGGTCGTCCGTTTCCACGGCGTCGCCGGACCCGGGCCATCAGTCGCCGGACCCGGGGCATCACGGGACGGGCGCGTTCCGCCGGCCTTCCGCGGGACCGTCGCCGCGTTCCGCCGATCGGGCAGCACCGGGTGCCTCCGCTTCGGCTGCCTTTCCGATCCGCTCCGGCGCGGCGCACCGGTGCGGATGTCGAGTTGGCGTCCCGACGGAACGCGCCGTTGCGCTTGTCGCAGGGGCCACCCGCCGGACCGCGCGGTCTTTGCGCCACCCTCCCCCCATCGCCCGACCGATCGCGCCGATCCCCGACGCACCGTCCCCCGCCCGCGGCCAGGCCCGTCGGCCCGTCCCCTTTCCACGGGGCGGTCGGGGCACCCCGCCGCGCGGCGTCCCGGCCCCGCTCGGCCGGGCGGCCGGGCTCACGCGCCCCAGGGCGACAACGGCCAGACGAAGGGGACCCAGAAGACGGCGACGAGGAAGTAGAGGAAGGCAAGGCAGATGCCGAGCTTCCAGTAGTCGCCGAAACGGTAGCTCCCCGGGCCCATCACGATGAGGTTGGGCGGCGTCGCCACCGGCGTCAGGAACGCGGCCGAGGCGCCCACGTTGAGGCTCATCAGCACCGGCTGGGCGGAGATGCCGAACTCCATCGCCGAGGCAACCGCGATCGGGATGAGGATCAGCGCCGTCGCCGTGTTTGAGATCACCTGCCCGAGCACCATCGTGAACAGGAACAGCCCGACGAGAAGCGCCACCGGCCCCGCGTCCCCGATGACGGCGACGAGGAGTTCGGCCAGCGCCTCCGCCGTCCCCGACTGGTACATCGCGGTCGACAGCGGCATCATCGCCGCCACCAGGATCACCGTGTTCCAGTCGATCGCCCGGTAGGCCTCCTCGACCGACAGGATGCGAAGGCCGATGGTGGCCATGGCGGCGAGCAGCACGCCCACCGCCGCGGGCAGGACGCCGGTGGCGAGCACCACCACCATCGCCGCCACGATGGCGAGCATCGCCTTCGAACCGAGCCCGAGGGGGACGGCCTGGCGCCGCACCAGGTCGGGCGAATCGACGACCAGCACCTCGGGGCTCTTCAGGTGGGTGTCGAGCGCCGTCCACGTCCCCTGCAGGAGGAGCTGGTCGCCGGCCCGGATCACGGCGTCGGTCGGGCGGACCACCTCGCCGTGGTGGGCACTTGCGAGTTCCTCCCCGTTGCGGTGGATGGCGAGCACCACGAGGTCCCCGCTCTCCGTCACCATGCCGGGCATCATGGTCTGGCCGATCAGGGGCGAGCGCGGCGGCACCACGACCTCCGCGAGGCCCGAGTTCCGGTTGAAGAGGGTGTCGGACACCGACCCCTCGCCCTCGTCCACCGGGGCGAGGCTCATGGCCGTTGCGAGCGCTGCGCTCGCCGCCGGTTCCCCGCGCACGACGAGGACGTCGCCCGCCTTCAGCTCCTGTCGCCGCACCGGCTCGCCCGTCGTCCCGTCGCTGACGGCGATCACGGACAGGTCGCCGAACGGCGAGGGGTCGAGCCCGTCCCGCCGCGTGCCCGCAAGGGGCGACCCGGGCCGCACGCGCAGGCGCACCGCCCCCTCCCCGAGCCGGTACTGCTCCACGAGGGTCTCGGCGTGGCGGCCGAAGTCGGCCGGCAGGTTGGCGGGCTGCCGGGTCGGTTGGAGAAGGCGCCCGAGGAGCGCCACGATGAGGACGGTGCCGAGGAGCAGCGGCACGCCGACCCAGGCGAACTCGAAGAAGCCGAACCCGCCGTAGCCCGCCTCCATGGACGCGTCCGCGATGAGGACGTTCTTGGGCGTCCCCGTGAGGGCGAGCTTGGAGCCCGCCCCCGAGGCGAAGGCGAGCGGCATCATGTACTTCGACGGCGCCTCGCCCATCCGCAGCGCGATCAGCATCACCACCGGCACGAAGGCCGCGACCGCGCCCGACATGGAGATGAGGGGCGAGAGCACCGCCACGATGAGGACGGTGAGCACCGACAGCTTCAGCGGGCTGTCCTTGACCACCTGCGACAGCCACTGCCCGACCCAGGCGGTCACCCCGGTCTTCTCGAGGCCGACCGCGATGACGAACAGGCCCGCGATGAAGATGATGACCGGGTCGCCGAAACCCGCGAAGGCCTGGTCCACCGTCACGAGGCCGGTGAAGAAAAGCGCCACCGACACCCCGAGCGCCACCAGCATCACCGGCAGCCGCCCCCAGATGAAGAGGGTGACAGCGGCGAGGATGATGAGAAGGAGGGTCGTGCTGTCGGACATGCGATGGGCCTGTGATCCAGTGGCCCGCCCCCGCGCGCGCAGGCGCCGGCGGGGCGGTCGAGTGCGGCGCGGCGCGTTGTTTCACCGGGCGCGGACGCCATCAAGGCGGGGACAGCGGCCGCGCCGCCCCTGCAAAGCGGCCGGAACGCCCGGCAAAGGGCGGCGGCTTTGTCCGGACAGGGCCCCGTGGAACAGTGGCGCCTCGCCCGCCGGACCGCCCGGACGTCGCCCCGCGCCAGCGGGCGGGTCGCCACCGGCCCGGCGACACCGAAAGGCTCTCCCCGCGAAAGGCCCACCGGACGGAGCGAATGACCAACGTACCCGCAAGCGGCGTGCCGGGGGGTAGGCCCCGCGGCGCCCTCGACGCCTTCCTCGACGGGATCGAGCGGGTGGGCAACGCGGTGCCCCATCCCGCCGTCATCTTCCTGATCCTGATCGGGATCGTGGTCGCCCTGTCGGCGGTCCTCTCCCTCCTCGGGGTGTCCGTCACCTATGAGCGGGTCGATCCGGTGACGGGCGCGGTCGCCCCGGTGACGACGGCGGTCAGGAACCTCCTGTCGGTCGACGGCATCGCCTTCATGGTGACCTCGCCGGTGGCGAACTTCCTCGGCTTCGGCGCCGTCGGCGTCATCATCGTCGCGATGGTGGGCGTCGGCCTCGCCGAGCAGTCCGGTCTCGTCGCCACCCTCGTGAAACAGATCGTGAAGGTCGCCCCGCGGTCGATCTTCACCTTCATCGTGGTGATGCTCGGCGTCGTCTCCTCGATCGCGGCGGACGCGGGCTACCTCGTCCTCGTGCCCCTCGGCGCAGCCGCCTTCCACAGCCTCGGGCGGCACCCGCTCGCGGGCCTCGCCGCCGCCTTTTCCGGCGTCGCGGGCGTCTTCCTCGTCAACGTGTTCGTCACCCCCACGGACGCGCTGCTGGTGGAGATGACGAACGACGCGATCCGCCTCGCGGACCCGGCCGCCGAGATCAACCTCGTCGGCAACCTGTGGTTCATGATCGTCCCGTCGATCCTGATGGGCATCGTCTGCACGGTGCTGACGGAGAAGTTCGTGGAGCCGCACCTCGGCCCCTACGAGGGCGGCGCCAGGATCGAGGAGGGGACGGATCTCACCGAGGGCGAGCGGAAGGGGCTGAAGAACGCGGGCTACGCCCTCCTCGGCTTCCTGGTGGTGGTCGCCCTCCTCACCGCGCCCCCCGGCGCCCCGCTGCGCCACCCGGAGACCGGCGAGATCATGTCGGGCTCACCGTTCATGAGCGGGCTGATCGTCCTCATCAGCCTCCTGTTCCTCTTCGTCGGCTACGCCTACGGCAAGGGCGCGGGCACGGTGAACTCGGTGAGCGAGGCGATCGGCTTCATCGTCAAGACGTTTTCCGGCCTCGCCGGGCTCATCTTCCTTCTCCTGGTGATCTCCCAGTTCATCGCCTTCTTCAACTACACCAACATGGCGACCGTCCTCGCGGCGGTGCTCGCCGACTTCCTGGAGACGGTGCCGATCAACGCCGTGGGCTACATCATCCTGTTCGTCCTCACGGTGTTCATCGTGGACCTCGTGATCAGCGGAGCGGTCGCCAAGTGGGCGATCTTCGCGCCCGTGTTCATCCCCCTGTTCATGCGCCTCGGCGGCGACCCGGACCTCGTGCTCGCCGCCTACCGGGTCGGCGACAGCCCGGCCAACGTCATCACCCCGCTCAACGTCTACCTCGGGGTGATGGTGGGCTTTGCCCAGCGCTACGTGAAGGACGCGGGGATCGGCACCATCGTCGCCCTGATGCTGCCCTACACCGTGGTCCTCTGGGTGGCGTGGACCCTGCTCCTCATCGGCTGGTACCTTGCCGGCCTCCCCCTCGGCCCGGGCTGAGCGCCCGCCCCCCAGAAGCGAGACAAGACGATGTCGGACCTTCAGGCCGTCGTCTCCCGGATCGACGCCGACCTCGAGGCGTCCCTCGAGCGGCTGTTCCAGACGCTCCGGATGCGCTCCATCTCCACCGACCCCGCCTTCGCCGCCGAAACCCGCGCGTGCGCCGAGTGGCACGCGGCGGACCTTTCCTCGATCGGCTTCGAGGCCGCGGTCCGTGACACGCCCGGCCACCCGATGGTGGTCGGCCACGACCGGTCGGGGAACGGCCCGTCGGCCCTTTTCTACGGCCATTACGACGTGCAGCCGGTCGACCCGCTGGCGCTTTGGGAGGACGACCCGTTCGCCCCCGCGATCCACACCCGGCCGGACGGGACGAAGGAGATCCGAGGGCGCGGAGCGGCCGACGACAAGGGCCAGCTCATGACCTTCGTGGAGGCCTGCCGGGCGTGGAAGGCGGTCGCGGGGCGCCTGCCGATCCCCCTCACGATCCTGCTGGAGGGCGAGGAGGAATCGGGCGGCGTGAACCTGCCCCCCTTCCTCGACGCCAACGCGCAGGAGCTGAAGGCGGACGTCGCCCTCATCTGCGACACCAACATGTGGGACCGGGAAACGCCTGCGATCACCACCATGCTGCGCGGCCTGTGCGCGGAGGAGATCGTCATCCACGCCGCCGACCGGGACCTCCACTCGGGCTTCTACGGCTCGGCCGCGGCGAACCCCAACCACGTCGTCGCCCGCATCGTCGCCGACCTCCACGACGCGAACGGGCGCGTGGCGATCCCCGGCTTCTACGAGGGCGTGCCGGACCTTCCCGAGGCGCTCGCCCG
Organism: uncultured Hyphomicrobiales bacterium; assembly: GCA_964547415.1. Classification (GTDB taxonomy): domain Bacteria; phylum Pseudomonadota; class Alphaproteobacteria; order Rhizobiales; family Amorphaceae; genus CAZJNX01. The sequence continues at coordinate 41,974 of CAZJNX010000003.1, read as the reverse complement.
CCAGTGGCAGGGGCTCGGCTTCGACGTCGCGACCTTCCTCGGCGAGATCGGTCTGAAGGTGCCCGCGGGCGAGAAGGACCGCTCGGCGCTGGAACAGGTCTGGTCGCGGCCGAGCGCCCAGGTGAACGGCATGGGCGGGGGCTATCAGGGCGACGGCTTCAAGACCGTGATCCCGGCCCTCGCCTCGGCCAAGATCTCCTTCCGCCTCGTGTTCGACCAGGACCCCCACGCGATCCGCGAGGCCTTCCGCGCCTTCGTGCGCGCGCGCGTGCCGGAGGACTGCCGCGTGGAGTTCATCGCCCACGGCGCGGGCCGGGCGGTGGTGTTCGACACCGCCGCCCCCGCCTTCGCGAAGACGCGGGACGCCCTCACCGAGGAGTGGGGCAGGCCCGCCGTCTTCATCGGCTCGGGCGGCTCCATCCCGGTGGCGACGGACATCCGGGAGAAGCTCGGCATGGACGTGGTGATGGCGGGCTTCGGCCTGTCGGACGACCGCATCCACAGCCCCAACGAGAAGTACGACCTTGAAAGCTTCCACAAGGGCATCCGCTCCTGGGCCCGGATCCTCGACGCCCTCGCCCGGTGAGGCGCCCGGGCCGCGCGGCGGCGGAGATCCGGCGGCGGGCCGCGCCGCCGCCGGACGAAGCCTCAGCCCTGCTGGCGCACCCGGTCCCGGTCGCGCATGGTCCGGCACCCGTTGTCGCAGTTGCCCTGCCGGATGTGGCCGGTGGCGCGGCCGGATTCCCGCTGCATCCAGCGGAAGCCCGCGTCGGACGACAGGAAGCACCGGTTTGCCGTCACGTCCGCCGCGCCCAGTGTGCAGGACACCCGGCATGTCCAGATGGCATCGGCCGGCTCGGCGGCGCGCATCTGCCGGCAGTCGGCCGCGAGGCTGGTGGCCGGCGGCGTCAGCGCGAGGACAGCGGCCGCGAACAGGCCGGGGAGAGAAAGATGTTTCATCGCAAGGTCTCCCATGGTCGGCGTGTCGAGGACGACCGCGGCGGCGCCCGGGCCCGCGCGGGCGGGACGGCGCGCCCCGAAGCGCCGGGAGCTGCCGCGGTCGTCCGGGTGCCCGCCCCTCGCGGGCGGGAAGCGCAACCCGTCCGGCACGGGGGGCACGGCCGCGGGATCCGGCGGGAAGGCCCCGGGGGCGCAGGCGGCGGGCGGCCCGCGACCGGTAAGGGCACCGCGGCCCCGCACGCCGTCCGGCGGCGGCCGTGAGCCGGCGCACCCTGGAGGAGTTCGGGCCCCTCGGCCCGGCCGAGCGGGTCCTCCTCGCCGGGCTCGACGAGGGCGTCTTCGACCGCGTCGGCGACGGCTCGCGGCCCGAGGCCCCCGATCCCGCCCGCCGCATCCGGGCCTCGCTCCTGCGCTTTCTCCTGCTCGGCGGACCGGACGCACCGCGCATCCACGAGAAGGGCATCCGCCTCGTCGGCGCCTTCATCGACGGCGGGCTCGACCTCGAGGGCTGCCGCATCCCGCGCGACATCGGCCTCGTCGACTGCCGCTTCTCGGCCGCGCCGGTGCTGCGCTCGGCCGTGGTCGACACCCTCTACCTCGACGGGTCGGCGATGCCGGGCCTGTTCGCCGAGCGGCTCGAGGCCCGCGGCGACGTCACCCTGCGCCGCGCGGCGATCGGCGGCACGGCGTTCCTGCCGGGCGCCCGGCTGGGCGGCGGCCTTCATGCCGACGACGCCGCGATCGGACCGGGCGAGGAGGCGGTGTCGCTGGACCTGACCGGGTTCGCCGCCGGCGGCTCCATGACGCTGAGGGGCGCGCGCCTTGCCGGCGGCCTCGTGCTGGCGAACGCCCGTCTCGGTGGCGACCTGGAGGCAACGGGGCTCGAGGTCGCGCGGCCCGAGGCGCGGGCGCTCGACGGCGACGGGCTCGAGACGGTCGGCGACGTGGTCCTGCGCCAGGCGAGACTGCGCGGCGAGGCCGTCTTCGAGGGCGCGCGCATCGGCGGCGACGCCGACCTGTCCTTGGCGCACCTGTCGGCGCCGGGGAGGATCGCCCTGTCCTTCGCCCGCGCGCGCGTGGCGAGCGCCTTCATCCTGAGGGAGGGGACGCGGATCGACGGGCTCCTCGCGCTCAACGGCGCCCGCCTCGGCTACCTGGTCGACGCCCCGCAGAGCTGGCCCGCGCCCGGCGACCTCGCCCTCAACCGCTGTGTCTACGACGGCATCCTGTCCGCCCCCGTCGATGCCGGCACGCGCCTCGGCTGGCTCGCCCTGCAGGACCCGCGGCGCTTCGACGACGACTTCTGGCCCCAGCCCTACGAGGAGCTCGCCCGCGTGCTCGGCGCCATGGGCCACACGGAGGACGCCTGCCGGGTCCTGTTCGAGAAGGAGCGCCTGCAGCGGCAGGCGCGGCGGGCGCGGACCCGCTCGCCCCTCCTGCGCCGCGCCCTGCGCGCGGTCGACGGCCTCCTCGGCGTCACGGTCGGCTACGGGCTCAAGGTCCAGCGGGTGTTCGCGTGGCTCGCAGCCCTGTGGATCGTGGGCGCCTCGCTCCTCGCGGTGGGAGAGGCGCGGGATGCCATCCGCCCCAACGTGGCGGTGATCCTGCGCTCGCCCGAGTGGGTGCTGTGCGGGGTGGGCCGGGACGATCGGGTACAGCTGACGTCCGTGGACGCGGCGCGGGCGGGGCTGGCGGCGCCCGGCCAGTCCCAGCTCGACTGCTGGCGCGGCCAGCCCGAGGCGGCGAGCTACCCGAAGTTCAACGCCTTCATGTTCGCCGTCGACACCATGCTGCCCGCCCTCGACACGGGCCAGCGGGCCTACTGGGCGCCCGACACCCGCGTCCCCTTCGGCCGTATCCTGAAGCAGATGACCTACGCCCTCACCATCGCGGGCTGGGCGCTCAGCCTGCTTGCCGTCGCCGCCTTCTCCGGCATCGTGCGCAGCGGTTGACGGCCCCCGGGCACGGGGCGTCCGGGGCAGCCGCGGACAAGGCCGGTCTTCACGCCGCCCTCCACGACGGCGCGCCGTGGCCCCCCGGCGCGCGCGACGGCGACCTGTCGATGGAGCAGCCGTCGGGATCGGTGCTCCCCGTTCCGGACGCCGAGGCGGCTGGCGGCCCCCCTTCCCGTCATGGGGGTCCGGAACCCGGCCCGGGGAGGCGGTCGGGGAAGGCCTGCGTGGACGCTTCCGGTACGGTCTGCGCGGCGAGGCACGCCGGCGCACCGGTCAGGCCGCCGCGGGTGCCGGCCCTGACGTCGCCGGGGGTGCAGCCGAAGGCGCGACGGAAGGTGCGGTTGAAGGCGGCGACGTTGTGGAAGCCCCACCGCTCGGCCAGCCGCGCGATCGGCACGCCGTCGAGGCGCCGGTCGGACAGGTCCGCCAAGACGCCCTCGAGGCGGACGGCGCGGACGTATGCGGCAACGCCCCCGTCGGACTCGAACAGGCGGTACAGGGCCGAGCGGGAAATGCCCGTCAGCTGGCAGATCCGGGACGGGCCGAGGCGCGCGGACCCGATGTGCTGGCGCACGACGGCCGCGACGCGAGCGCGCTGGACCTCGGCGAGGCTCGCCTGCGCGGCGCGCCGTACGCCCGCCTGGCGCAGGAGGCACACGCGGACGAGGTCCCGCGTCATGGCCTCGAGGACGGGCAGGTCCTCGCGCGAGGCGGCGGGCAGCCGGTCGGCCAGCGCGAGGAGGTAGTCGGCGAGGAGGGCGGCCCCGACGCCCGGGAGGGGGCCGGGCGGGAGCGCGCCGAGCGCCTGCCACAGCTCCGGGTCGCTCTGCGAGGACACGTCGAGCGTCACCCACTCGGACGCGTCCCACCAGTCCTCGAAGGGCCGCCCGAGATCGTCCAGCACCAGCTGGCGCGGCGCGCTGCGGAACGCCCCCTCGCCAACGCCGGTCGCGGCCGCGCCCGGTCGGCACACCCTCAGCACGCGATGGTCGAGCCCGTCCCGCCGCACGGCGTCGGCCGTCCGGACGAGCCCTGTCACCGGCGTCCGGTTGCGCGTCAGACGCATCCCGCCGAGCCACCAGTTCTCGTCGGCGGCCGGGACGCACGCTTGTTCTTCAACGGGAACGACGATCTCGTCCACCGGCCCGAAGAAGGCGCACCGGTCGTCGGACCGATTGGCCCGCTCGAACCGGTCGGCCGACACGACGAAACGCTCCAGCCCACCCCCGAGAGGCATGCGCGAAGAGGCGTTGTTCGACTGTTGCGAGGTCATTCCTCGATCGCCCTTGAAGAAAACAAAATGATAGATCGCCAGACGGGCAGGCCGCCGCGGCGCGACTCGACAGTCACTACCCCGGCCCGCGTCCACCATGACATTCATCAAGCATTCGCACCACGTTCCACGGCTTCGCGACGCGTCCGCGACCGCTCGCGGGCGTCGCGCCGGCATCCTACTCGCTCTGTCCCCGCGGCGGGCCGACTCCGACGCGAGCGAGGACGACGGCGGGACATGCGATGAGCGAGACGACACCCGATGCCGCGGGCGCGGCGGACCACACGACGACGGAACGCAAGAAGCGCGGGTTTCCCTCCCCGCTCACGATCCTCGTCGGCGTGCTCGTCGCCGTGTGGATCGCGACGTTCTTCATCCCGGCGGGCGAGTACGAGACCAACGCGGCCGGCCAGCCGATCCCGGGCACGTTCTCCACGGTAGAGTCCCCGCTCGACTTCGCGGACCGCGTGGCCGAGCTCCTGCTCGCACCCGTGAACGGCCTTTACGGCATCCAGGACCCGCAGACCGGCCTCGTCGGACCGTTCAACGCCGGCATCCTGTTCGGCTCGGTGCAGGTGTTCCTGTTCATCCTCGCCATCGGCGGGTTCATGACGGTGGTCTTCGCCACCGGCGCCCTCGACCGGGGCATCCACCACCTCGCCTACAACTTCCGCGACCGGGGGCCCCTCCTCATCGTCCTCCTGTCGGTGCTGTTCGGGGTGCTCGGCTCGGTGATGAGCTGGTCGGACGAGACGCTCGGCTTCTACGCCCTCATGATCCCGCTCATGATCGCGCTCGGCTACGACCGGATGGTGGTCGTCGCCGTCGTTACCGTGACCCCGTTCGTCGGGCGGCTGGGTTCCACCGTGAACCCGTTCGTCATGGGGATCGGCTCGGACATGGCCGGCATCTCGCTGGGAGACGGGATCGTCCTGCGCACGATCCTGTTCGTCCTCTTGCTCGCGGCCACCATCCTCTACATCCTTTGGTACGCCTCGCGGGTGCGGGCCGACCCCGCGCGCTCCCTCTCCGGCCTCCTGCCGGAGGACCGGGCGCTCGTCGAGAAGGACGCCGAGGCCCCGCCGCCGCTCACCGGCAACCAGAAGCTCATCATCGGCCTCGTCGCCTTCACCTTCGTCCTCCTGACCTTCTCCATCGTTCCCTGGGCCGCGATCCTCGGCAACTACCAGGTCGATCCCTACACCCACGAGAGCATCAACTCGCCCTTCTTCTGGGAGCTCGGCTGGTGGTTGCCTGAGCTGACGGCCCTGTTCTTCGTGATGGCGATCGTGGTCGGTCTCGTCGGCCGCCTCGGCGAGCCGGAGATGGCGCGCGCCTTCATCAAGGGCGTGGTGGACTTCACCGGCCCCGCCTTCCTCGTCGTCGTCGCCCGCGGGATCTCGGTCGTCATGAACAACACGCAGACGATCGACACCGTGCTGAACGCCATGGAGGGGCTCGTGGCGGGCACCTCCTCCGTGGGCTTCACGGTGCTCACCTTCTTCGCGGCCCTGCCGCTCGCCTTCCTCGTGGGCGGCGGCTCGGCGGGCACCGCGCTCGTCATGCCGATCCTCGCCCCGCTCGGGGACTTCGCCGGCATCGACCGCTCCCTCGTCTTGACCACCTGGTCGGCGGCGGGCGGCTGGCTCCTCCTGATCCTGCCGACGAACGCGCTCCTCATCGCCGGCCTCGCGCTCGCGAAGGTGGGCTTCGACCAGTACGTCCGCTTCATCCTGCCGCTCTGGGGCATCCTGCTTGCGATCATCCTCGCCGTCCTGGTGGCGGGCGCAGTGTTCTGACCGACAAGACCGATCGACGGAGACGCACGACCATGAACGTTGCTTCGCAGGACATTCTCGCCATCGCGCCGTCGCTCGCGGCGATGGACCGGCTGACGGTGAAGGTGGTGGAGCCCGGCGCGGGCGGGGCGGGCGCCGTCGGCGTTCCCGTGGCCGCCGACGGCCCGGTGCCCGAACGGCTCGGCCTTTCCCGCGAGCGGCTGGCGGCCGCCGGCTTCGACGGCAGCCCCGGCGCCACGCTCCCCGTTCCGACGGCCGAGGGTCCCCTCCTCGTCGCCTTCGGCACGGGGGCGGCGGAACGGCGCGACGCGAACGCCCTCAGGGACGCCGCCGCCGCCTTCGCGCGGGCCGCGTCGGCCCACGACACGCTCGCCATCGCGATCGACGGCGGGAGCACGGGCGAGGTCGAGCCGGGGGCGGCGGCGCAGGCGCTCGTGGAGGGGGTGCTCCTCGCCCGCTACGCCTACGACCGGCTGCGCCCCGAGCCCCGGGGCAAGCCGGTCGCCGCCCTCGCGCTCGAGTGGCCGGGCGCGCCGGAGGCCGCGCGCGCGGGCTCGACGGCCGGACGCGTCGCCGCCGCCGCGCAGATGCTCGCGCGGGACCTGTCGAACACGCCCCACAGCCACCTGTCCGCCTCGCGGCTCGCGGACTTCGCCGTCGCCCTCGGTGCGAGGAAGGGCTTCGAGGTGGAGGTTTTCGACGAGACGCGGCTTGCCGGGATGGGCTGCGGCGGCCTCCTCGGGGTGAGCCGCGGCAGCGCCGAGCCGCCGCGCATGATCCGCCTCGACTGGCGCCCGGCGGGCGCGGCGCGCGAGCGCCTGGCGCTGGTGGGCAAGGGGCTCATGTACGATTCGGGCGGCATCAGCCTGAAGCCGTCCGACCCGGTCCACGCGCAGATGAAGAACGACATGGCGGGCGCCGCGGCGATCCTCGCCGCCGTCTCGGCCCTCGCCGAGACGGGCGCGCCCGTCGCCGTCACCGCCTTCCTCATGTGCACCGACAACATGCCCTCGGGCACCGCCATCGGCCTCGGCGACGTCCTCCACATCCGCGACGGCACCACCGTGGAGGTGATGGACACCGACGCGGAGGGCCGCCTGGTGATGGCCGACGGGCTCGTCCTCGCGGCGGAGGAGACGCCGGACGCCATCCTCGACGTCGCGACGCTCACGGGATCGGTCGCCCGGGCGTTGGGGCCGGACATCGCGGGCGTCGTCGGGAACGACGGGGCTCTCGTGGAGCGCGTGCGGGCGGCCGGCCGGGCGACGGGAGAGCTCGTCTGGCCGCTCCCGCTCCACGAGCCCTACCGGCGGATGCTGGCCTCCGGCGTCGCCGACACGGTGAACTGCGCGCCGGTGGGCCGGCCCGACGGGATCCTGTCGTCCCTTTTCCTCGCCCGCTTCGTCGGCGACGTGCCCTGGGCGCACATCGACATCGCCGGCGTCGCCTGGAGCGAGGCGGACGCGGGCATCCACGTCGAGGGCTGCGCGGGCTTCGGCACCCGCCTCCTGATCGCGCTGGCCGGCGGCCGGGCGGCCTGAGGCCGGCGCCCACCGGCCGAGCGGGCGCCGGCCTCAACGCAGGCCGGCGATGCCCTTCGCCGCGTCCACCCGCTCGAGGCACCGCTCGTAGTCGCCGCGGACGCCGGCCTCCCCCGCCTCGGCGAGGATCGATTCGATCCGGTCCCGCTTGCTCTCCGGCGCAAGCTCGAGGGAAGCGTCGTCGAGCATCGCCCGTTCCACCGCGGCGACGGCGGCCTTGCACGCCGCCTCGCTGGCGGCCGCGGCGGTCCCCGCCGGCACGGCGAGGGGGAGGGCGAGGGCGAGGGCGGGAAGGCGGGCGATGAGGCTCATGGGGGCTCCTAGGCTCGTGCGGCCCGAAAGGCGCGGCCGCTTTCCGCAGGACATCCCCTCCCCCGGGGACACGCCGCGGCATCAGCCGAAGCGATAGGCAAAGCAGAGGTCGCCGGCAAGCCCGGGCGGCTGCAGTCTTTCCAGTTGACCACCCTGACGAACCAGCGAACAGCTCCGACGACCGCCGACGAAACTCCGTCCTTCTGCCGAATACGTTGCGCGGAAGAACCGTCTCCACGGCTCCAGGCCGCGCTGTTTGCGAACGGTTCGGGGCATTTTCCCTTCGTCCCAGGCGAGCTGACGGTGCAGTCCGCAGCGAGAACAATTTCCATCTGAGATCAGATGACTGGCGTAAGTATCGGTTGGAGTGACACCGCGATGCCCCCGAGACGAATCCTGGCCGCCGCCGTTTCGACGAGCCTCCTCTGCGCCGGTGCCTCCGCCGCCGCGCCCGCGACGGCGGCGGACGTTCGGCTCGCGCCCGAGCCGGTGGAGTACGTCGTCGTGTGCGACGCTTACGGCTTCGGCTTCTACCGCATTCCGGGAACCGACACCTGCCTGCGCGTGCATGGGCGAATGCGGTTCGACTTCAACGTCTTCGACTACGACCCGCTGTTCGCCGAAACGCAGGGCTTCAACGGCACGTTCTCCCGGTCGACCCGCGCCTACCGCTACCGCGCCCGCTTCAACCTTTACATGGACAGCCGCACCTCCACCGAGTTCGGCCTCCTGAGGACCTTCGCGGACATCCAGTTTCAGGCCGACACCACGGCTGGTGCCGTCCCAGACGAGGGAACCTTCGCGATCAGCGCCGCCTACATGGAATTCGGCGCCCTCACCTTCGGCCGCGCCCAGTCCCGCTACGACTTCGTGGACGCCTTCTTCGCCCCCGGGCAGGCCTTCCTGTCGGCCGTCTCGGACACGACGACCAATCTCGCCGCCCTCTCCCTCCCGGTGGGCGAGCGGGTGCGGGCGATCGTCTCCCTGGAGAGCGAGGTGCCGAGACGCTACGGGATCGCGGCGGCGGCGCCCTTCCGGAATCGTGGCGGCTACGCCGGCACCCGGTACCCGGACCCGGTGGCGGTCCTGCGGATCGAGGACGGCTGGGGCTCGGCGCAGGTGATGGGGGCGCTCCACGCGGTGCGGGCACGCCGGGTCGCCGACAGCGCGGTCGGCTACGCGCTCGGGGGCGGCGCGGTCTTCAACCTGCCGGTGGGCGCAGGCACCGTCGCGGGCTTCCAGGGCACCTTCGCCCGGGGTGCGCTGCAGTACGCGGGCTCCACGCTCGCCGGCGGGCGTCGGATCGGCGGCGTCTTCTACGGGCCGGTCGACGCGATCATCGATTCGAACGGCGACCTCGCGCTGTCGGACGCGCTCTCCGTCATGGCCGGCTTCTCCACGTCGTTCGCGCGACGCACGAGCCTTTCCTTCGAGGCCGGCTACGCCCACGTCGACCAGCCCGAGACCGACCTCGACGGCAACGGCACCCGCGACGACCTCGACTTCCAGTCCTTCGCCGTCGACGGATCCGTCGGCTACAGCCCGGTGTCGGGCCTCCTGTTCGCCCTCGGCGCCCAGTACAAGCACGTCGACATGGCCGAGGGGCCCGACTTCGGCGGCTTTTCCACCTTCTTCCGCGCCCAGCGCCTGTTCTGAGGGCCCCGCCGTGGCGAGCGCGGACGCCGGGGACGGGCCGGACAAGCCGTTCGTGTCCACCGGGCGCTGACCGGCCGGGACGCGGTGCGCGCGCCCGTGGAGGAGGCGCACCGCCGCTTCGCCCCGGTGGCCGACGGCACCCCCTCGACCGTCTAACCGGCGCTCGCCCGGGTCGCCCCGGACCTCTTCGGGATCGCCGTCGTCGGCGTGTCCGGCAAGGTGTCCGCGGCGGGCGATTCGGGGCGGCCCTTCGCGCTCATGGGCGTCGCGAAGCCCTTCGTCCTCGCCCTCGTGTGCGACGCGGTCGGCGAGGAGACGGTGACGGCGCGGATCGGGGTCGACGCGACCGGACGGGCGTTCAACCCGCTGGAGGCGGTGGAGCGGGCGCCGCGGGGTCGCTCGAACCCGACGGTGAACCCGGGCGCGATCGCCACGACGGCGCTCGCCCCGGGCGGGGCCTCGAGATCGACGAGGCGATCCTCGCCTCCGCCGCGGTGACCAACCTTCGCAACCGCAGCCTCGACAACCTCCCCGCCGCCCTCGGCGGCCTCGCGGGGGATCCGGCAGATGCCCCCGACCTCTACACCCCCCAGTCGTGCCGGCAGGTCACGGCGCTGGACCTCGCGGTTGGCGGGGTGAACCCGGTGACGGGCGAGCGGGTGGTGTCGGCCCGGGCCTGCCGCCTCGCGCTCGCCGTGATGGCGACGGCAGGGCTCTACGAGGTGTCCGGCCGCTGGCTCGTCGAGGTGGGCGTTCCGGGCAAGAGCGGCATCGGGGGCGGCATCGTCGACGTCGCGCCGGGCAAGGGGGGCTCGGCACCGTCTCCCCGCGGCTCGACGGTGCGGGCAACAGCGTGCGCGGGGCCCACGTCGCCCGCTTCATGGCGCGCCGCCTCGGGCTCGACCCGTTCGCCTCCCGTCCGGCGAGGGGAGCCTCAGCCCACGAGAACGGTGAAGGCGCCGGTGATGATGGTGCCGGACTTGGCCGTGAGATCGCCCATGCGCGCCTGGGGCTGGCCGCCGGTGACGACCGTGAAGGACGCCGACACGATCGGGTCGGGCGGGCCGATGCAGGTGGCCGCGTCGCCGAGCCGGGCGGCGGGCAGGCCCCCGATCAGCACCGTCGGGCAGCACGGGGCCGCGATCGGCCCGCCTACGGCGAGGCAGGTGTGAATGTCCGTGACGCGGGCGGCGGGCCGTCCCATGGCCTGTCTCCTGTCTTGTCTCGCGGTGCCGTCAGCCGAGGCCGGCACTGAGCTTCAGCTCCCGGATGGCGGACAGCTCCGCCGCCGGATCGGGCGGGGCCCCGCCGGCCGTCGCGACCGGTGCCGGCGCACCCGGCAGGCGATCGACCTCCACCGTCGCCGTCAGCGGATCGACGGGCGTGCCCGACACGCGCACCTCGAAGTGGAGGTGCGGGCCGGTGGACAGGCCCGTGGTGCCGACGAAGCCGATGAGCTCGCCCGCCCTGACGGCCCGGCCCGCCGCCACCCCCTCGCCGAACCGGGCGAGGTGGGCGTAACGGGTCTGAACACCGTCCGAGTGGCCGATGTAGACCACGTTGCCGTAGCCCCCGCCCCAGCCCGCCACCGTCACCTTGCCGTCGAAGGCCGCCACCACCGGCGTCCCCCGCGGCGCCCCCCAGTCGACGCCGTTGTGGGGGCGCACGCGCCCGGTGATCGGGTGCTTGCGCCGCGGATTGAAGCGGGAGGTGAGCGCGCCGCGCACCGGCACCACCATGCCGCCGCGCATGGTGAGGGGCGGGCGCGTGGCTTCGGGCGTGGCGGGCGCGGCGTCGGGGGAAAGGCCCGCGCAGCCGAAGGCGGGGGCCCCGCCGGTGCGCACCACCGGGCACGTCACGTGTCCCGAGGGGCCGGCGAGGGCCGCGTAGATGACGCGGCCGACGCCGGCCCCGGGGTCCCGCGGATCGGCGGTGAACAGGAGGTCGAGCCGGTCCCCGTCGGCGAGCGGGCGGGACAGGTCCGCGACCCGCGACAGATGGAAGAGCGTCTCGCCGACCGTGCCCGAAGGAACGCCGCTCGCGAGCGCCACGTGGTAGACCGCGTCGAGGACGCGGGGGCGCGGACCGTCCGCCGGGGCGGCCGCGGGCGCGTCCGCCTCCGCGAAGAGATCCCGGCCCGCCCACGGGTCGACGGCGACCTGGTAGGTCCCGTCGTCCGCCCGGGCGACGGTGCCGACGTAGCCTCGCCCCTCGTAGAGCGAGACCTGCAGGGGAAGACGGGTGACGCCCGAGGCCGTCTCCCGCTGGCGGAAGCGGACGGCGAGGAGCGCGTCCGGCCCGACGGCGCCCGCGTTGAAGAGGGCGGCGAAGGCATCGGCGACCGCCCGGGCGTCCGCCGACATGGCAAGGTCCTGAAGGACGCCCGCGAGGGTGCGGCTTTCGGGACGGCGGACGATGCGCTCCACCGTCCGCCCGTCCGCCCCGGCCGCCGCCCGGTCCACCCTGAGGGTGACCGAGGCGCCGGCATCCGCCGCCCCGGCGAGGCGGCCGGCCGGGCCCTCGTCCGCCGTTCCTTCCGCGCTCCAGCCCGCGGCCCAGGCCTCGGGGCCCGCGGCGGGCGCGGCGCTGCCGATGCCGGAGAAGCGGAAGGCGCTCTCCTCGCCCGCGACGTCGGTGCGGATGGCGGGAAGCGCCGTCAGCCGGACCGACAGGGCGTAGACGGGCGCGTCCCCTGCCGCCGCGGGGGCCCGCGCGTCCGGCAACAGGCGGACGGCGGACCGGCCCGCGTCCACCCGGTCGATGGTGACGGGATCGCCCGGCAGGGCGATGATGTCGGCCCGGGCGAAGTCCACGAAGCTCGTCGGCGTCGGCGCGTCCGGGTCCTCCACGAGCGTGGCCGGGTCGGGTCCGGCGACCCGCGTCGGCGGCGCCCCGGGAAGGAGCGCCACCACCGCCGCGGCCGCCACGCCCACGATGGCCGCGGCAAGGCCGGCGAGGGCGAGGACGCGGCGGCGCGGCGCGGCGGCGGCCGGTTCCGCGGGCGGTCCGCAGGGCGGCGCGGCGGCGGTGCGGACCCGTCCGCCGGGGACGAAGACCGTCCCGGCGGGGGCGGCGAGGCGCTCCCCCGCGGCGGCTCGGCCCGGCGAGAGGCGGGTGCGCCCCTCGGCGGGCGGCGCCTCCGCGGGCGGGCGGCGCGCGGGGGAGAAGCGGGTGCGCCCGTCCGCGCCCGCGGGCGCGGGGGCGGCGCGGCGGCCCGGGTCGAAGACCGTGCGCGGCGGCCCCTTCCCCTCCCCTTCGCTCATGGCGGCGCTCCCGCCATCCCCGTCTCCCTCGCCTGAGGCCGGCCGTCAGGCGACGGCGACCACGATCTCGCCCGCCTCGACCCGCGCCTCGGCGGCCGTCACCGCCTCGCCGTCGAGCTGGCGGCGCAGGATCTGGCGCGACATCTCCGGCAGGAGACGGTTCGTGACGATGTTGTCGATCATGCGCCCGCCCGAGCCCGGGTCGTCGCACGCCGCCACGATGTGGGCCACCACGTCCTCGCCGAAGGAGAAGCGCGCCCCGTGGCCCTCCTTCAGGCGCGCGGCGATCCGGCCGAGCTGGAGGCGGGCGATGCCGTCCAGCATCTCCTCCGACAGCGGGTAGTAGGGGATCGTCACGATCCGGCCGAGGAGCGCGGGCGGAAAGACCTCGAGGAGGGCGGGCCGCAGCATGGCGGCGAGGGCGTCCGGCTCCGGCCGGGCGGCGCCGGCCCGGGCGGCCTCCATCACGATGTCGGTGCCGACGTTGGAGGTGAGGATGATGAGCGTGTTGCGGAAGTTGATCCGCCGCCCGCTCGCGTCCTCCATCGTGCCGCGGTCGAACACCTGGAAGAACATCTCGTGGACGTCCGGGTGCGCCTTCTCCACCTCGTCGAGCAGCACCACCGAGTAGGGCCGGCGGCGGACCGCCTCGGTGAGCCGCCCGCCCTCGTGGTAGCCGACGTAGCCGGGCGGCGCGCCCTTGAGCGAGGCCACCGAGTGGCCCTCCTGGTACTCCGACATGTTGATAGTGACGACGTTGTCCTCCCCGCCGTAGAGCGCCTCGGCAAGGGCGAGGGCCGTCTCCGTCTTGCCGACGCCGGACGGACCGCACAGCATGAAGACGCCGACGGGCTTGTCCGGGTTGTCGAGGCGGGCGCGACTGGTCTCGATCCGCCGGGCGATCATGGCAAGGCCGTGGTCCTGGCCGACGACACGGCGGCCGAGGATCGCCGGCAGGGACAGGACGGTCTCCACCTCGTCGCGCACCATCCGTCCCACCGGGATGCCGGTCCAGTCCGACACGACGGCGGCGACGGCCTCCTCGTCGACGTGCGCGTGGAGGAGGCGGCGGTCGGCCGGGATCGCCGCGAGCTCTGCGACCACCGCGGCAAGGCGCGTCCGATCGCCCTCCCCGCCCCCCTCGCGCAGGCGGTGGCGGAGCGCGACGATCTCCTCCACCAGCGACTTCTCCGTCTCCCACTCGGCGAGGAGCGCCCCGAGCGCGGCGGTCGTCTCCTCGATCTCGGCGGCGATCTCGCAAAGGCGCGCCTCGTCGGCGGTGCCGAGGTCCCGCTCGGCCTCGAGCACCTCCCGTTCCTTCCCGCGGGCGGCGAGACGCGCCTTGAGGTCCTCCACGGCGGCGGGCTCGGCCGACTGGCCGATGGCGACGCGGGCGGCCGCCGTGTCGAGGAGGCTGACGGCCTTGTCGGGGAGCTGGCGGGCCGGGATGTAGCGGTCCGACAGCTTCACCGCGGCGACGAGGGCGGCGTCGGAGATCAGCACCCCGTGGTGGCGCTGCATGACGGGGACGAGCCCGCGCAGCATGTCCGCGCACGTGTCGACCGACGGCTCGGGCACGTCGACGGGCTGGAAGCGCCGGGTGAGGGCCGGGTCCTTCTCGATGTGCTGGCGGTACTCGGCCCACGTCGTGGCGGCGATGGTGCGCAGCGACCCGCGGGCGAGCGCGGGCTTCAGGAGGTTCGCGGCGTCGCCCGTGCCGGCCTGGCCGCCCGCGCCGATGAGGGTGTGGGCCTCGTCGATGAACAGCACGACGGGGACGGGCGATCCTTCCACCTCGTCGATGACGGCGCGCAGGCGCCCTTCGAACTCCCCCTTCATGGAGGCGCCCGCCTGCATGAGGCCGACGTCGAGGGCGACGAGGCGCACCCCTTGCAGCTTCGGCGGCACGTCGCCGGCGGCGATCAGCTGGGCGAGGCCTTCGACGACCGCGGTCTTGCCGACGCCCGCCTCGCCGACGAGGATCGGGTTGTTCTGCCGGCGGCGCATCAGGACGTCGACGATCCGGCGCACCTCCTCCTCGCGGCCGACGATCGGGTCCATCCCGCCCGCCGCCGCCTTCGCCGTGAGATCCTGGCCGTAGCGGGCAAGGGCCGTCTCGCCCTTCGGCCCCTCCCGTCCGTCGGGGCGGGCGGCGGCGCCCGGGCCCGTCGCGTCGACGGCGGGCTGCGTCTCCTCCTCCGAGCCCGACCAGACGGTGCGCGCCTCGTCGGAGAGGCGGTCGCGGGCGATCTTGCGGAACTCGGGCGAGATCTCCTGCAGGCGGCCGCGGAGCTTCCTGTCCATCACCATGCCGGCGAGGAGGTGCCCGGTGCGGATGTGGAGCTCGCCGAAGACGAGGGTGGCGTACTGCCAGCCGACCATCAGGGCGTCGAAGATCTCGTCGGCGACGGCAGGCTGGGCACCCGGCCGGGCAGGCCCGGCGGCGGCCGCGCTCGCGGCGACGTCGGCGGAAAGCCGCGCCCGGTCGCAGCCGAAGAAGTCGGCGGCGAGGGCCACGTCCGACCGGTCGCGGGCGAGGACGTGGCCGAGCCAGTGGGCGAGCGTCACCTCCGGCGCGCCCGCCCCGCGGGCCTCCCGGAAGGCGAGGTTGAACGTGTCGTAGCCGAGCCGGTTGAGGCGACCGGCAAGGGTGTGGAGCTCGATGTCAGCCATGGCGCGGGCGTTTCCCTCTTGCGGCGCACTCGCCGGGGTGGACGGGGGCCGTCATCGCGGCGGCTCGAGGACGAAGCGGGCGTCGGACAGGACGGCGCCGGGCGCGGGGGCGGCGGCGGGCGCCACCCAGCCGGCGTAGCCGAGGCGGCCGGCCGACCCGAGGCGGATGCGGGGCGCGGCGCCCGCGGGAAGGGAGAGCTCCACCTCCGCGGTGAGGTCGAGCCCCACGTAGAAGTGGACGAGGCCGGCGAGCCGCCGGTGGGCCGCCCCGCCCGGCAGGAAATCCTCGTAGACGGCGAGCGTCGGCGTCCTCACGCGGATGCGGATGCGCGTGTCGACGCTGTAGACGCGCCCGCCCAGCATGGCGTCGCTCCCGAGCGTCGCGGCGGCGCGGCCGAGGGCGTTGCGCTCGTCCGCCTCGAGGGTCAGCCACTCGCCGACGAAGGGCTCGATCTCCACCGGCACGGCGAGGACGCCCGCGAGGAGCGCGCGCAGGCGCGCCGCGCTCTTCACCCGCGGGGCGAGGAGGCCGGCGAAGGCGAGGCGGGTGAGGGCTTCCGCCGGCGGCGCCTGGTCGAGGCGAAAACCCGGCACGCTAGCGAGCCAGCCCGCGAAGCGGTCGGCCTCCGGCCGGTCACGGTGGGCGATCGGCCGGGCGTTCGCGAAGGCGCGGAAATAGAGCTGCAGGAAGCGGTTGTTGAAGACGTCGAGGAAGCGGGCGAAGGCCTCGTCCCCGTGGTGGAACCAGCCGAACGCCTCCTCCGTCACGGCGAGAGGCATCGCCCCCTGCGGCCCGAGGAGACCGAGGAAACGGACCGACACCTCGTCTCCCCTGGTATCGCCCGGCGCGAAGCGGGCGACGTTGCTCGCCGGGAAGGCGAGGTACGGGTCCTGCACGAGGCGGACGACCTCCTGCGAGAGGCTCGTCCCCTCGCCGATCCGGGGCTTGTCGGGGGCGCTGCGCTCGAGGAGGCGCAGGAGGGCGAGCATGTCGTGCCGGAAGGGCTCGGCGGCGAGGGCGGCCGGGTCGATACGGGCGAGCGCGTCCACTTCCCGCGGGCGCGGGCGGCGGCGGGCCGGCGGCGCGGGCGCGCTCACAGGAGCTGCCTCGCGCCGGTGCGGGGCGGGAAGCGGGCGAGGACGCCCCGCCCCTCGGCAACGATCACCGTCTGGACGAACGAATTGATGGCGACGGCCTCGGCGAGGAAACGGTCGATCACCGCGCCGAGGAGGAACACGCCGGTGCCCTCGAAGGCCTTCTCGTCGAAGGTGACGGTGACTTCCAGGCCCCGCCCCGCGGCCGCGCCCGTGCGCCCGCGGATGCGCCGCACCACCGGCCGCGCCTCGAGGCGCTTGACGCCCGCGATCGCCCGGCGGGTGGCAAGGCCCGACAGGTCCGCGAACAGGGACAGGACGTCGCGCAGCCCTTCCGCGTTCTCCTCCGGCGAGCGGCCGGAAAAACCGAGGTGGTTGACGCTGAGGGCGCGCACGAGGCGCCAGGCGACGGTGCCGGCCGCGCCCCCGTCCGCCCCCCGCGCCCGGTGACCGACGACGGGCTCGCGCGGCGGCGTCGGCCCGGCGAAGCACTCCACCTCGAGCGACAGGTCGTCGACGAGGCGGAAGTCCGCGCCCCCCTCCCCCACCGGCAAGTGCTCGGTGAGGTGCCGGTTGGAGCACAGCGCCGTGACGGAAAGCTCGGCCGCGGGCACCGCGTCCCCGCCGAGGCGGGCGGGCTCGTGGAAGGACAGGAACAGGTCCGTGCCCACGTAGTCGGAGACAGCGCCCGCCCGCCGCTCCTGCGCGCTCCGCCGGCGGGGGACCCGCCGGACGGCATAGTGGAGGCTGCGGGCGGGGTCGGTCCCCTCGGGCAGCGGCGCGTAGAGCGGGCGGACGGGCGCACTCGCCCCTCCGCCGGGGAAGTGGGCGCGCACCGACACGATCCGGTGCGGCTCGAAGGCGAGCGGGTTCGACCGGTCAGCCATCACCTGGAACTCGTGGGCGCCCGCAGACAGCGCGATCCGGTCGAGCCGCTTCTCGAAGAGGTTGACCACCGGCGCCGCGCAGGGCCGGAACGCGCGGGGGCCGACGGCGGCGGCGAGCCGCGGCACGGCCTCGCAGAAGGAGAACGCGATCTCCGCCCGCGCCGCCGCGATCCGCCCGAGGATCCGGCGAAGGCCCGTGAGGCGGAAGCCGAGGAAGCGCTCGGGGAAGACGAAGTAGTCGCGCAGGAGCTGGAAGCCGGAGAAGAGCCGCGGGTCCTCGCCGAGGAGGCCGGCCCCGTCGTCGAAGCCCAGCTGCTCGAGCTGGTCGCGCGGCACGCAGAAGACCACCGGGTCGCCGAAGGCGTCGACCGTGCGCACGTGGATCGCGAGGAGACGCGCGAACAGCTGCTCCACGAGCGCCGCCATGTCGGCGAACGGCCCCGAAAGGTAGAGGGGGAAGGCGTCCGCCTCCACCGCCGACAGCCCCGGACCCTTGCCGGGCCGGCCGTCCTCCCTCGCCTCCACCTCCGGGTGGTCGAGGGCGAGCGTCAGGGTCAGGCTCGCCGCCGTCCCCTCGGCCACGGGCACGCCGCGGGCGGCGAGCGGGCCTGGCCCCACCTCGTAGCGCGCGTCCGCGACCGTGAGCGGCAGGAGCGTGATCGGCTCCACGAGGCGGTAGCGGCAGGCGATCCGCCGCTCGCGCTCGCGGTAGGTGGCGTCGAGCGCCGTTCCGGCCGGGATCGCGATGCCCTTCAGGAGCCCCGGGTCCTCGAAGCGGGGGCGGACGGCGGCCATCAGGACCGACGGCGTCGGGGCGAGGAACGAGGGCAGGAGGAGGTCGGCGAGGGCGCCCGTGAACTCGGGAAACTCGTGGGCGAGCTTCAGCTGGACGCGGGCGGCGAGGAAGGCCGCGCCTTCCAGGAGGCCGCCGATCGCCGGATCCGTCCGGTTCCGGGAGATCCCGCCGAGCCGCTCGGCGACGCCCGGGTACTCCTCGGCGAAGGCGGTCGCCTCCTCCTTCAGGAGGGCGAGCTCGGCGTTGTAGAAATCGAGGAATTCCCGGTTCATCGCAGCGCCAGCCGCTTGACGGAGAAGGCGCGGGAGAGCGGGTCGAGGTCGGCGACGAACTCGACGCCGATGTTGACGGGAACGGCCCGCACCTCCCCCTCCACGGTGAAGGACATGGCCGTCACGCTCTCGGCGTCCGAACGGGGCCGGGGGACGACCTTCAGCGTGTCGGCGAGGATGCGCGGCTCGAAGGTGGCGATGCGCCGGGCGATCTCGCCTGCGATGCGTCGCCGCGTCCCCTCCTCCGTGCCGGCGACGGCCGGGTCGTCGATGCCGAAGGCGAGGACCGAGGCGGCGACGTCCGGCCGGTCCGAAAGGTCGAGCGAAGAGGACAGGGACACGGTGTTGAGGAGGGCCGACAGGTCGCGGGCGAGCTCCTCCTTCAGGATGGTCTCCCGGGCGCCGTAGCGATGGGGCAGGCGGCGGGGCGCCACGATCCGCTCGCCGCTCTCGTCGCGCATGTCCACGTGCTTGCGGCTGTCGCGCGCCTTGAAGGCGGCGCGGAAGGCGTGCATCACGGTGGGGCTGAAGCGGGCGGGTCGGGCGTCGATCATGTCGTTCCTGCCGTGGGCCGGGAGGGGGCGGGCGCGCCACCCGTTGCCGGAGGGCGCGCCCGGGGAGGTCCAGGTCATGACCGACGGGTCAGACCTTCTGGTTCTTCTTGAGGTCGAAGCCGGCCTTGACCTCGGGGCCGAGGGTGCCGTCCTCCTTCTGCTCCTTCGCGGAGAACTCGACCTTGCCGAAGTTCAGCGAGAACGTGTCCTGCGGGATCGAATCCCCGCCGGCCATACCGCCGGACTGGTAGGAGGAGACGAGCACGTCGGTGAACTTCAGCGTGTAGTACTCCTGCGGGTTCTCGCCGGCCTTGCGGACGTGGAGCGTCGCCTTCGGGATGTGCTTGCCCGTCGCCGTCGCCACCATCAGGAGCGGGGCGGACTTGCCGGTCTCCAGCGTGAAGGTGATGTCCTGGAAGTCGGCCTTGGAGGATCCGCCGCCGCCGCCGCGGCCGAACGAGCCCGCCTGGGACACGCCCCAGGAAAAGGCGTTGACCTCGATCGCGTCCGTGTACTGGGCGTCGTCGGATTCGCCCTTGATGCCGTCGAGCTCGAGCAGATAATCGCTTGCCATTTCAATTCTCCTGAAATCGTGTTGCTCTCGTATTCAAGTCTTCGGCGGGAGCGGCAGCGCGCGGCCCCCGCCGCCGTCGCGTCAGGACTGGCCGCCGGGCACGCGGGACACCAGGCTGAGGCCGAGGTCCATGCCTTCGAGCTGGTAGTGCGGCCGGAGGAAGAAGCGTCCCCGGTACCAGCCCGGGTTCTCCTCGTCCGGGATGATCTCCACCCGGGCGTCGCGCAGCGGCTTCTCCGCCTTGACCGCCTCGGTGGATTCGTCCGGCGCACCGTCGACGTAAAGGTCGATCCAGCCCTGAAGCTCCTTCTGGAGCTGAACGTGCTCCTTGGTCTCACCGATCTTGTCGCGGATCATGCACTTCAGATAGTGGGCGAAGCGCGACACCGCGAACATGTAGGGCAGCCGCGAGGACAGGTTGTCGGAAGCGGTCGCCTCCTCGTCCTGGTACTTCTTCGGCTGGTAGAGCGACTGGCCGCCGATGAAGGCCGCCCTGTCGGTGTTCTTCCGGTGGATGAGCGGAAGAAGGCCCGACTTGGACAGTTCGTTCTCGCGCCGGTCCGAGATCGCGATCTCGGTCGGGCACTTGAGGTCGACGCCGCCGTCGTCGGTCGGGAACGTGTGGGTCGGCAGGTTCTCCACCTCGCCGCCCGACGTCACGCCGCGGATGCGCACGGTCCAGCCCCACTCCTTGAAGGCGCGGTTGATGTTGACGCCCATGGCGTAGGCCGCGTTCATCCAGCAGTATTTCGTGCCGTCGTGCCCGTCGGTCTCCTCCTCGAAGCCGAACGCCTCCACCGGTTCCGACTTCGCGCCGTAGGGCAGCCGGGCGAGCACCCGCGGCATGGTGAGCCCGATGTAACGGGCATCCTCGGAGTCGCGCAGCGACTTCCAGGCCGCGTAGTCCGGCGTGTCGAAGACCTTCGACAGGTCACGCCGCTCGGGCAGCTCCTGCCAGGAGTCCATGCCCATGAGCTCCGGTCCCGCCGCCGCGATGAACGGGGCGTGGGCGGCAGCGGCGATCTTGCCGAGGTCGCGCAGGAGCTGCACGTCCGTCGGCGCGTGGGAGAAGGCGTAGTCGCCGATCAGGCATCCGTAGGGCTGGCCGCCGAGCTGGCCGTACTCCTCCTCGTAGATCGAGCGGAACAGCGGGCTCTGGTCCCACTTCGCGCCCGGAAAGGTCCGAAGGTGCCGGTAGAGCTCGTTCTTCGAGGCGTTGACGAAGCGGATCTTCAGTGTCGCGTCCGTCTCCGAGTTGGTGACGAGGTGGTGAAGACCCCGCCAGGCGCCCTCGAGCGTCTGGAACTCTTCGGCGTGGATGACCTCGTTGAGCTGCTCGGACAGCTTCTCGTCGAGCCGGGCGATCATCTCCTCGATGGTGTCGAGGACCTGCTCCTTGACGAGGCTCTGGTCCTCCAGCGCCTGGGCGACGAGGGTCTTGACGGCGTTCTCCACCTCCATCTCGGCCCGCTCGTTGCGCGGGCGGAAGCTCTGCTTCAGGACCGCGGCGAAGTCGTCGGCGGTCGTCTCGGCGGCGGCTGCGGGCAGCGCGCCCTGCGTCTCGGTCGCGACCATGGCTCAGGCCTCCTCGGCGTCTTCGGCGGGCCGGTCCTCGGCCGCCTCGTCGGTGCGGCGCGCGGCGAGCGCCCGCATCAGCTCGGGGTTCGACAGAAGCTCGCGCAGCCGCTCCTCGGCGGCGGCCCGCCCGTCCATGAAGACGAGGAGGTTGGCGAGCTGCTCGCGCGCCTCGAGGAGCCTTGCGAGCGCGGGCACCTTCCGGGCGACCGCGGCGGGGGAGAAGTCGTCCATCTTCTCGAAGGTGAGCTCGACCGACAGGGTCGCGCCCTCCTCCCCGCTCAGCCGGTCCGGGACGCGGGTGCGCACCCCGGGCTGGATCGCGGCCATCCGCGCATCGAAGTTGTCCATGTCGATGTCGAGGAACTTGCGCTTGTCCATGGTCGGCTTGTCGGCGCCCGGCGCGTTGCCGGCCAGGTCCGCCATGACGCCCATGACGAAGGGCAATTCGACCATCCGCTCCGAGTCGTACGGATCCTGGTAGGCGATCTGCACCCGGGGCGGCCGGTTGCGCTTGATGAAGCTCTGCGCGCCTTTCGAAACCATCGTTCGCACCCTCTCTCTCTCGCCGCCCCGTCGGCGGCCGGGGGAAGGCGCGGTGGATGCCGTGCCTTCGCGCTAGTCGTCTTCCTCCGGTGGGAGGAAGGACCTGACGAGGGACAGGAAGTCCTTCGACAGGGAGCGGATCGCCTCGTCCAGGATCATGGGCACCGGGCTCGACGGCTCTTCCCGCTCGTAGAAAACCTTGACACCCTGCAATATGGCCCGCGCCTCGTCCCGCTGAGTGACGTGGAACACAGTTCCGTCGGTCCGCCCCCCGTCCTCGAAGGTTTCCGCTCGCGCCGTCTCCACCGGATGATCGATCGGCAGGACGAGGCCCGGCCGGCCGAGCCGGACGGCCATGTCGCCGAGGCGGTCGGGGGCGAGGATGGCGACGATCTCCGGGAAGGAGCGCCCGACGAGGGAGCGGGCGCGGGCGACGAGGACGAGGGCGGGGCTCGAGGGCTCGCGCGCGGCGAAGTAGGCCTCGACGGCCGCCAGCGCGGCGTCCGCGTCCGCCCCCGTCGCGATCGGCGGCACGCCGGCGATGGACGGGACCGGCGCGCCTCCCCCGGCCGCACCCGTCGGCGGGGCCGCCGCCGCCACGTCGTCCGCCGGCACGTCGTGCGCCGCCGCCGGCGTGCCCTCGCCCAAAAAGGCCGCCATGCGCTTCAGGAGGGCGGCGAGCTCCCCGGCCGGCGTTCCCGCCTCCGCCCCGAGGCGCTCGGCGACGGTGCGGTTCAACGCCTCGGCGGCGGCGAGAGCGGCCACCACCGCGGCCCTCGGAGCGGCGAGACCGTCCGGTCCGATCTCCTCCAGGATGCGGGCGAGGGTCGCCGGGTCGACCGGGTCCTCCCCCTCGCGCGGAGGCACCTCGGCCGACGCAAGCTGGTGAAGGCGGAAGGTGAGCGCGCCGTGGCGGGCGGAGCGGGCGAGCGGGGCGTGGGCCAGCGGTAGGATGACGTGGGGCCGGTCGTCGAGGCCCGCGAGGGCGGCAAGGCGCATCGCCCCGTCCCCGTCCTCGACGGCGGGGTGGACGTCCTCCCACCGGTCCGACAGGAGCGCGGCGACGGCCGCGAGGGCCCGGGCGAAGCGGGCAAGGTCCCGGGAGAGGATGGCGAGCTTGGCCTCGAGCACGAGGAGGCGCAGGTCCCGCGTGCGTTCGGCGAGGCCGTCGATGGCGCGGAAGTCGGCGTCGAAGTCGAAGGTGGCGGGGTCGAAGCGGAAGTAGCTTTCCGGCAGGCGGATCTCGGCGGAGGCGACGAGGTTCAGGAAGTCCGGATCGCCCGCGATCTCGAGGTCCGGGCCGCAGGGCGCTTCGGGCGAAACGGGCTCCAGGACCCGCGACACGTCCGCTGCCACGTCCACCGCCACCCTCCCCGCCCTGTCATGGGTCGCCCCGCGCCGTTCCATCGCGGCCGCCGCGCGCCGGCGTAAAGACTACCACGCGGCGGGAGCGAGAACGAGCGCGTCCCGCACCAGGCGCCGGCCCCCTCGCGGCGCGCGCGAGAAGAACACGGCCCGCATCGCCGGTCCGGCGCCCGCCCGCGTCTTCCCCGGCCCCGTGCGCCGCGGCGGCGGGACACCGCCGCCGACGGTCCGCCGGCGCCAGCGTTTCGGGAACCGCGCGCCCGAACGCCCGGCCACCCGTTCGGGCGGCCGGGCCGGACGGGTGGGCCAGCGCCCTCACCGCACGACGACCCGGGTCTCCACGCGGCGGTTGTCGGGGTCGTACGGGTCCTCCCGGCGCGGGCGGGCCTCGCCGTAGCCGCGGGCCTCGATGCGGTCCGCCTCGATGCCGAGGGTGGCGAGGAAGGCCTTCACGGCCGCCGCCCGCCGCTCCGACAGGTCGAGGTTGTAGGTCTCGTCCCCGACCGCGTCGGTGTGGCCCTCAAGCGTGAAGGCGAGGTCGGTGAACTCCCGCCGCATCGCCACCGAGGAGAAGACGCGCAGGTTCTCCTTCGCCTGGGCCGTGAGGTTCGCCGAGTCGAAGTCGAAGGTGACCACCAGGTCGTAGCTGCGCGGGGCGGGGGCCGCGGCGGCGGCCGGGGTGGCCCCGCTGCCGTCGCACTCGGCGGCGGTGCCGATGCAAAGCCGCTTCATCTTGCCGAGCCCCCGCGTCTTCCCGAGGTCGAGCTCGCCGCGCAGGAACTCTTCCACCTCGGCGGGCGAGTAGTCGGCGTCGGCGCGGGCGGGCGCCCCCCCGAACACGGTGCTGGCGAGGGCGGCGGCAAGCGCCGCGCCCGCGAGGCGGCCCGCGCGGCGGGCCGGACCGTATCGTGTGACTCTGATCACTTCGTCTGTCCTCCGATGACGACCAATTGAACGGACGCTCGCTCCGGTTCACCCTTGCCGGACGTCAGCGATCGGGAGAGCCCCATGACGAGCCCCATCGGACAGCAAGACCGGATCGCGAAACTCCACTCCCCGCTGCCGGAGGGGACCGTGGCCATCCATCGCTTCCACGGTCACGAGGCGCTCAGCCGCCACTCCACCTACTCCCTCGACCTGTATGGCACCCGGGCCTCGATCGATTTCGACGCCCTTCTTGGCCGCAAGATAGCGATCGAGATCGAGATTTACAAGGATCCACCGCGATTTTTCAATGGCGTTATCACGGATGCCGAGTGGATCGGCGAACGGGACGATTATTATTACTTCCGAATGACGCTACGGTCATGGACGTGGCTGCTGGCAAGAACGACCGACTGCCGGATCTTCTCGGACATGTCCGTGACCGACATCATCGCGGCCGTCCTCGGCGACCACGGCTTCGCCACCCATGCGTTCCGCACCACGGCGACCTACCCGCAGCTGCCCTACTGCGTGCAGTACCGCGAGAGCGACTACGCCTTCGTCTCCCGCCTAATGGAGGCGTTCGGCCTTTACTTCTTCTTCGAGCACGACCGGGGCGACCACGTGATGGTGATCGCCGACGCCCGCTCGAGCCACGCCCCTTTGCCGGGCGGCGGGACGATCCCGTTCCGCCCGATCCGGGACGACCACCGGATCGAGGAGGAATACCTCACCGACCTCGACCGGCGGCGCCGCTTCGCCACCGGCAAGGTCACCCTCGACGACTACGACTTCGAGCGGCCGAACGCGGACCTGGTCGCCGAGGAAGAGGCCGGCAGCGCCTACGCGGAAGGTGCCCTCGAGGCCTACGACTACCCCGGCCGCTACGTGGTGGAGGACGAGGGGCGGCACCTTGCCAAGGTGCGCCTCGAGGCCGCCCAGGCGCGCGACCGCACCCGCGCGGCCGCGGGCAGCGCCCTCTCCCTCTTCCCCGGCGCCCTCGTGACGGTCCGCAACCACCCGGACGGGGCACAGAACCGGGAGTATCTCGTCACGTCCGCCGAGCACGTCTACGAGGCGGAGACGGTGCGCTCGGGCGCCATGGCCCCGCGCGAGACGGCCCACAACGGCCGCTACGGCCTGCTTCCGGCCGACCACCCCTTCCGCGCCCCCCAGACCACGAGGAAGCCCGTCATCCCGGGGGCGCAGACCGCGAAGGTGGTGGGGGACGGGGAGATCGACGTGGACGAGTACGGCCGCATCCTCGTCGCCTTCCACTGGGACCGGCAGGACCGGCGCTCCTGCCGCATCCGCGTCGCCCAGGTGTGGGCGGGCAACGGCTGGGGCGGCATGTTCATCCCGCGCGTCGGGATGGAGGTGATCGTCCAGTTCCTCGAGGGCGACCCGGACCGGCCGATCGTGACCGGCTGCGTCTACAACGGGGACAACGCGGTCCCCTGGCCGCTGCCCCGGGACAAGACCATCGCGGGCGTGAAGTCCCGCTCCAGCGAGGACGGCTCGGGCTCCAACGAGTTCGTGTTCGACGACACCACGGGGGACGAGCTCGTCCGCCTCCACGCCGAGCGCGACCTCGAGGCGACCGTGGAGAACGACGAGCGGCGGACGGTCGGAAACGACCGGACCGAGGACGTCGGCAACGACGTCACGGTCGCCATCGGCGGGAACCGCTCCGAGGAGGTGGGCGGCGACCACGACACGCTCGTCATGGGAACGCTCAGCCTCGAGGCGTACGCGCAGATGCGCTTCAAGGTGGGGGCGAGCACCATCACCCTCACCCCCGGCAGCATCGAGATCGCCGCGCCGACCGTGACGGTGAAGGGCGACGCCCTCGCGCAGGTGGAGGCGAGCGGCCCCACCGTCGTGAAGGGCGCCGTGGTACTCATCAACTGAGGACGAAAGGGCCCGACGATGGGCAGCGAACGCTATGGGACGGCGGAGGAGGTCTTCGCGGCCTTCCCGCACCTTGCCACCGCCCTTCCCCGCCCCGCGGAGGGCACGACGCCCGCCGCCTATGCCCGGGCGCTCGCGGCGAACCCGCGCTCCCTCGACGGGATCCTGTTTTCCGCCTTCTGGCTGCGCCGTCGGGAGGCCGTCTTCTGGGCGGCGCGGGCGGCGCGGCACCTCGCCCGGCCCGCGAGCGCGGAGGATGCGCGCCTTTGCGCCCTCGCGGAGGCCTGGGTGGAGGCGCCGGGGGAGGACACGCGGCGGGCGGCGCTCTCGGCGGGCCTTTCCGCGCCGAAGACCCTCGCGGGCACGTTCCTCGCCCTCGCGGCGGGCTGGAGCGGGGGGACGGTGCTTGCCGAGGAGGACGGGCCGAGGGTTCCGCCCGCACCCGAGCTCACGGGCCAGGCGGCGGCGACGGCGGTGATGATCGCGGTCTCCGCCGGCGATCCCCGGCGCCGGGCGGAGCGGGTGCGCACCGCCGTGGAGGCGGCGATCGGCCTTTCGGCGGGCGGCACGCTCGCCTTCCACCCGTGAGCCCGCGAGGGAAGGGAACGGTCCCATGAAGCTGACGCTCGCCATCGACAACGTGGACCGCCTGCCGGACGGCGGTCCCATGAGCATCACCGCCACGCGCCACGGCATCGACATCGGCCGCGACCCGAGCCTCGACTGGACGCTGCCCGACCCGGAAATGACCGTCTCGGGCCGCCACTGCGAGGTGCGCTGGCGGGACGGCGCCTACTGGCTCGTGGACGTGTCGCGCAACGGCACCTTCCTCAACGACGCGCCGGACCGCCTGCCCGGCCCCCACCGCCTCGCCCACGGCGACCGGCTCGAGATCGGCCCCTACGTGGTGACCGTCGCCCTCGAGGGTGCGCATGGGGCGCCGGCCCCGCTTTCCCCGTCCGCCGCCGTCCCGCCGCCGGGCGCTGCGTGGCCGTCCCCGCCGGCCGCGAACGAAGCCGCACCGGGCCCGGCCTGGACCGCGCCCGGCGCGTCGGCCGGCCCGCCCGCCGGGGGCGCCTCGGGCTGGTCGCCGGCGGAGGTGTTCGGCGGCCCCGTCGCAGGCACCGGCGCGCCCTTCGGCACGCCCGGCGGGACCGCGTCGCCCGTCGACGACCCCTGGGCGGTGCCGCCGGCGGCGAGCCCGGTGGAGCGATCCTTCGTGCGTCCGTCCGGCCCCGCCGCCCCCGTCGATCCGCCGTTTCCGGACTGGGTGATCGAGCCCCCGCCCCACGCCCTGGCCGCGCCGGACGGTCCGGCCGCTCTTCCGGCCGAGACCGACTGGTCGGTGCCGTCGTGGCCGGCACCGCCGGCACCGCCGTCTCCGCCTGCGGGCGACTGGAACGCGCAGGCCCTCGCCCCGCCGGCCCCGCCGCGCGCGAAAGCTCCGCCCGCTACCGGCCCTGGGAGGGACCCCGTGCCGGCCCCTCCCGCGGACGCGCCGGGGACCCAGGGGGCGGACGAGCCCGGTCCGCCGCAGGACGACAGGCCCCCGGAAAGCGGTCCCGGCCCGCAGGACGGGCGGCCGGCCGGGGGCGGGGCGGGTGCCTTCGCACGCGCCGACGGGGCGACCGGCGCCGCGGCGGTCCTGCCCCGGACCGGCGACGGCGGGACGGCGGGCACGGCTGCGGCCGCCGCCCCCGGGACGGCTCCGGCGGATCGGCCCTCACCGTCCGCCGCCGCCCTCGCCCCCGCGGGCACCCCGCCCGCCGGCACCTCCCCGCCACCGGGCGATGCCGCCGTGGCCCCGCACGCGGCAGGTCCGGCGGGCGGGCCGCCTCCCTCGACGGCCGGCGAGGCCGATCGGAAGGCCCGGCCCGGCGACGCGGCGGGCATGGCGGCGACGGACGGCGGACCGGCCCCCGCGGGCGAGGCGGACCGTCCCGCCGGCGAGGCGGCGCGCGCCGACGCCTTCCTGGAGGCGTTCGCCGCGGCGGCGGGGGTGCCCGTCTCCGCGCTCGCCGGACGCGACGCGGCTGAGGTCGGCACCCTCGCGGGCCGCCTCCTCAACCTCACGGCCGCCAACCTGCAGGACCTCGTCGCCGGGCGTGCGGCGGCCAAGAGCCTCGCCCGTTCGCGCAAGCGCACCATGGTCGCGGCCGTCGGCAACGACCCGATCAAGTTCAGCCCCGGCCCCGAAGAGGCCCTCAGGATCGTGCTCGGCCCGCCGACGCGCAGCTACCTGCAGGGCGAGGCGGCCTTTTCGGCCACCTTCTCCGACATCAAGACCCACCAGCTCGAGACGCTCGCCGCCATGCGCTACGCGGCGAACCGCCTCCTCGAGGAGCTCTCGCCCGACACCGTGGAGGCGGAGGCGGACGGCAGCGGCGGCTTCCTCGCCTCCCGCAAGGCGCGGCTGTGGGACGCCTACGTCGCCCGCTGGAAGGCGCGGGCCGAGCCCCACGAGAACGGGATGCTCGACTGCTTCATGCTCTACTTCTCCGCCTTCTACGACGAGGATCGATGAACGTGTGACGCGCGACACGGGCGCGCGCGCCGCCCGTGCCGATATGGCAGGAAGCCGGCCGCGGCCGGCGCGAGACGCGAGGAAGGGGCGAGCCGGCCATGTCCTGGAACAGCAAGGTGCTCTGGTCGGAAGGCCTGTTCCTGCGGCCCCAGCACCTGCAGCAGGCGGACCGCTACCTGGAGCACCGCATCAACGAGCGCACGCGCCTTGCCACCCCCTACCCCTGGGGCTTCGGCGAGATCCTCCTCGACGACGACCTTTCCCGCCAGGGCCGCCTCGGCCTTGCCCGCGCCTCGGGCGTCATGCCCGACGGGACGCCCTTCGACGTGCCGGGCGCCGCCCCCCTCCCCGCCCCCGTGGAGGTGCCGGAGGAGGCGGCGGGCCGGTGCGTGTTCCTCACGCTGCCCCTTGCCGTGGCCCATTCCCGCGAGGCGGACGACCGGGAGGGGCCGGGCGCCACGCGCTACGTCCGCGGCGTCTCCACCGTCATCGATTCCACCGCCGACGTGCGCATGGAGGAGGAGATCGAGATCGCCCACCCGCGCCTGTCCCTCGAGGTGGGCGCCGCCCTCAAGCCCGGCTCCACGGGCCTTGCGGTGGCCCGGATCGTCGAGGTGCAGGACGGGACCATCGTCCTCGACCCGCGATTCGTGCCGCCGCTCCTGTCCTGCGCGGCCCACCCGGTGGCGGCGGGCTGGATCGAGCGGGTGATCGGCTGGATCGAGGCCAAGCTCGACGAGCTGTCGCGCTTCGCCGCCGACCCCTCGTCGGGCGGGGGCCTCAGGAGCTCGGACTACTTCATGCTGCAGGTCCTCAACCGGGCGATCCCGACGCTGCGCCACCTCCACCAGTCCCGCTACACCCACCCGGAGCGGCTCTATTCCACGCTGATCGCGCTGGCGGGCGAGCTCGCCACCTTCACCACCGAGGCGCGGCGCGCGCGGGCCTATCCGCCCTACGACCAGGACGGGCTGGAGGAGACCTTCCGACCGGTCCTCGACGACATCCAGCGCTTCCTGTCGGCCCACCACGACACGCGGGCGATCCGCCTCGAGCTCACCGAGGTGCGGCCGGGCGCGTTCGTCTCGCCGATCCGCGACCGCAGCCTGTTCCGCAGCGCCACCTTCGTGCTCGAGGTGGCGGCGAGGAAACCGCTCACGGACATCCAGGCGCAGGTGCCGAATCTCCTCAAGGTCGGCCCCAACACGCGCATGAACGAGATCGTCCACGCCAACCTGCCCGGCATCGGCCTCGCCCACATGCCGACGCCGCCGCCACAGATCCGGGCGCTCACCGACCACGTCTACTTCCGCTTCGACCCGACCTCGCCGCTGTGGGCGGAATTCTCGACGGCGAACGCGGTCGGCCTTCATTTCGCCGGGGACTGGCCGGATCTTTCGATCGACCTGTGGGCCGTGCGCGGAGACCGTGCGAGATGACGAACGCTGCGTCCGACGATCCCTTCCGCGCGGGCAGCCGCACCGTCATCCGCCCGCGCCGGCCCGTCCCGCCCGCCGCCGCACCCGCCACGCCGCAACCGGCCGCGCCGCACGCGCCCCCGCCGCCGGCCGCGTCCGTGCGCGCGGCGAGCGGGCCGATGCCGGCTTCCTCGGCGATCGACATGGGCCTTTCCCCGCTGACGGCGGCGGAGAAGGTCGATCTCGACGTGCCGAACGCCAACCCGATCGTGCGGGCCGCGACGCCGCTCCTCCTCATGCTGTCCCAGCTGCGTTTCGCCGCGAGCCCGGCGGACGTGTCGGCCCTCCACCGGGAGATCGCGGCCGACGTGAAGCGCTTCCACGACACGCTCGCGCGGGAGGGCGTCGCCTCGGAGACGATCCGGATCGCCGCCTACGCGCTGTGCGCGACGGCCGACGACATCGTCCAGAACCTCCCCTCCGACGGGCGGTACCTGTGGACGCAGAACTCCATGCTGTCCCTCTTCTTCGGGGAGCGGACGGCGGGGGTGCGCTTCTTCTCTTCCCTCGATCAGGTGAAGGCGAACCCGGCGGCCAACCGGGACCTCCTCGAGCTCATGTACGACTGCCTGGCCCTCGGATTCGAGGGCGTCCACCGCACCACCGCGGGCGGGCAGGCGGAGCTGCAGAAGATCCGCCGCGACGTGTTCGAGACCCTGCGCGCCGTAAAGCCGCGGGCGGGCGAGGACATCTCCCCGCGCTGGCAGGGCGTCCCCGTGAAGATGCGCGAGGCGCGCTTTCCCGTGCCCGTCTGGGTGGTGGCGGCGGTGCTCGCCGTCGTCCTCCTCGGCGTCTTCCTCGCCCTCAAGCTCGCCCTCGGGCGGGACATCGACGCGCTCGCCGCGCGGATGGCGACGATCCACCCGGCCGGCCCCGTCGAGCTCGGCACCGGCTACCGGCCGACCATGGCGCCCGATCCCCCGTCGACGACCCAGCTGCAGCGGATCGAGGCGGGGCTCGACGGGCTCGAGCACGTGTCGATCCACCCGACGGCGAACGACATCGTCGTGCGGGTCGGCAACCTCCTGCTGTTCCCCTCGGGCAGCGCCACCGTCCGGCCCTCGTTCGAGCCGGTGGCGCAGATCATCGCCGAGGTGCTGGAGCCGGAGGCCGACTTCATCCGCATCGTCGGACACACGGACTCCGTGCCCGCGAGCGGCACCCGCTTTTCCTCCAACCACGAATTGTCGACCGCCCGCGCGGAGGCGGCCGCCGCCGTCGTCCGCGGCCACCTCGCCGATCCGGGACTCGTGATCGTGGAGGGCCGCGGCGCGAGCGAGCCGATCGCCGACAACGGCACGGCCGCGGGGCGGGCGCAGAACCGCCGGGTCGAGCTCGTCGTCCCGCGCCGGGAGTAGGGATCATGCGCTTCTGGATCGCGTGGGGCTTCGTCCTCCTCGGCGTCGCGGCGCTCGCCGCCCTTGCCTGGTTCGCCCTGCCCCTCCTCGCCCTGAACGGCCTTCGCCCGTTCGAGCCGGCATGGGTCCGCGCACTTCTCGCCCTCCTGCCGGCGCTCGTCGCCCTCCTCTGGTTCGTCGTCGCCTTCCTCTCCCGTCGCCGGCGGATGGCGGCGCTGGAGGCGGAGCTGTCGCCCGCCGCGGCGGTCGAGACGGACGAGGCGGCCCTCGCCGAGCGGATGGCGGACGCGCTCGCCGTCCTGAAGAAGGCCTCGAAGCGCCGCGGGGGCTATCTCTACGAGGTGCCCTGGTACGTGGTGATCGGCGCACCGGGCGCGGGCAAGACGACGGCGCTCGTGAAGTCGGGCCTGAAGTTCCCCCTCGCGCGCGGCGGGGAGGCGAAGGCGCTCGCGGGCTTCGGCGGCACGCGCCACTGCGACTTCTGGTTCACGGACGAGGCCGTCCTCGTCGACACGGCCGGCCGCTACACGACCCAGGCGGTGAACGAGGCGTCCGACCGGGCGAGCTGGCAGGCGTTCCTGTCGCTCCTCGCCCGCACCCGGCCGCGCCAGCCGGTGAACGGGGTGATCGTCGCGATCAGCCTCGAGGACCTGATGACGAAGCCGGACGAGGCGCTGAAGGCCGACGCAGACCGCCTCCGCGCACGGCTTGCCGAGGTGAAGGCGGCCGCCCGCACGGACGTGCCGGTCTACGTGATGTTCACGAAGGCCGACCTCGTGGCCGGTTTCGTCGAGTACTTCGGCGCCTTTCCGGAGGCGCGGCGGCGGCTCGTGTGGGGCGCCACCTTCCGCCCGGCGGAGAAGAACGAGAACATGGTCGGCGAGGCGGGCGCGGAATTCGACGCCCTCGTCGCCCGCCTCAACGAGGAGCTGCCCGACCGTCTCGAGGCCGAGCCCGACCCGCGCTCGCGCATCTTCGCCTACGGCTTCCCCTCCCAGATGGCGGCGCTGAAGGGCGCCGTCGTCACCATGCTGGAGCGGATCTTCGAGCCGACCCGCTTCGAGACCGACACGGTCCTGCGCGGCTTCTACTTCACCTCGGGCACCCAGGAAGGCTCGCCCATCGACCAGGTGATCGGCTCCCTCGCGCGCCGCTTCCAGGCCGAGAAGGCGGCCGCCTACGCGGGCCTCGGCCAGGCGAAGAGCTATTTCTTGCACGACCTCCTCGCGAAGGTCGTCTTCCCCGAGGCGGGCTGGGTGTCGGTGAACCCGCGGGCGGCGCGGCGGGCGATGGTCGCCAGGGGCGCCGCGCTCGCCGCCGTCGTCCTCGTCTCGGCCGCCCTCGCCGCGCTCTGGTGGCGCAGCTACAGCCTCAACGACACCCTCATCGAGGCGACCGCGCTCGACCTCGCCGCCTATGCCAGCGACGGGCGCGGCACCGTCGACGAGGCGACCGTCGCCGACACGGACCTGTCCCGCGTGCGCCCGCTCCTCGACCGGCTGCGCCTGCTGCCGGCGGGCTACGAGGTGCGCGACCTCCCCGCCCCCCTCGCCGAGCGGCTGGGCCTTTGGGTGCGCGAGGCCCTCAACGCCTCCTCCGAGACGCTCTACCGGATCGGCCTCGAGCGGCTGCTGCGCTCGCGCCTCGTCCTGCGCCTCGAACGCCAGCTCGAGGCCAACATCGCCGACCCCGCCACCGTCTACGACGCCCTCAAGGTCTACAAGATGCTGGGCGGGCTCCACCGGTCGGACGACGCCCTCGTGATCGAGTGGATGCGCCGGGACTGGGCGAGCAACGCCGGGCCGGGCCTCGAGCTTCCCGACGAGCGGGCGGCGATGCTCGCCCACCTGTCGGCCATGCTCGCCCTCGACGGCGGCCACGAGCCGCTGGTGGAGGCGAACGCGGCCCTCGTGCGCGACGCGGAGGCGACGCTCCTGCGCATGAACATCGCCGACCGGGCCTACGCGCTCCTCAAGAGCCGGGCCGTCGCCGTACCCGTGGAGGACTGGACGGCGGCCCGCGCGGGGCCCAACGGCGACCTCGTGTTCGAGGTGGCGGGCGGGGGCGACCTGTCGGACGTCACCGTCGAGGCCTTCTTCACCCGGGACGGCTTCCACCGCCTGTTCCTGTCGGAGCTGTCGGGCATCGAGCGGCTGATGGAGGACGAGCGCTGGCTACTCGGCGCGGCGGCGGACGACGCGGCGGTGGAGGACCAGTTCCGCACCCTCCGGCCCGACCTCCTTGCCCGCTACTCGGCCGACTTCATCGAGGCCTGGCGCGGCGCCCTTTCGCGCATCCGCCTCGTGCGCCTCAACGCCGACAAGCCGTCCTACACCGCGCTCGCCACCCTCGCCTCGGCCACCTCGCCCTTGAAGGCGCTGATCGAGCAGGTCGCCGACGAGACCGCCCTCACCCGCCCGCCCGCCGAGGGCGCGGACGGCGGCACGGACACGGCCGCCATCGGGCGCGCCGTGGCCGAGGAGGCGCTCGACGGCGCCTCCGGCCGGGCCGGCAGCGCGGCCGCCTTCGGCGCGGGCCTTGCGCTGAAGGGCCAGCGGCGGGCGGGCGAGGCGGGCGCGTTCGTCCCCGGCGAGGCGGTGGAGGCCCACTTCGCGCGCTACGCGGCGTTCGTCGAGGGCGGCCCGGGCCAGCGGCCGGTCGACCAGTTCCTCGCGAACCTTGCGAGCGTCCACGAGGCGCTGCTGAGGGCGACCGACACCGACAACCCGAACCTTGCCGCCGTCGCCTCGGACCTCAGGGTCGAGCTCGCCAAGCTGAAGGCGAACGCGACGCGCCTGCCCGCCCCCTTCGACGCCCTGTTCGCCGCCGTCGTCGGCGACTTCGAGGGCGATGCCACCACCGCCTCCGTCGACCAGCTCAACATGCTCCTGAAGCGCAACGTCCACGACTTCTGCCGCAAGGCGATCCCCAACAAGTACCCGTTCGCGCGCAACTCCAACCGCGACGTGCCGCTGTCCGACTTCGCCCGCCTGTTCGCGCCCGGCGGCATCATGGACGGCTTCTTCAACACCCACCTTTCCCGCTACGCCGACACCTCGGGGGCGGAGTGGACTTGGCGCGCCGACAGCCCCATCGGCGCGAGCCTGTCGCGGGAGAGCCTCAGGAACTTCCAGCGGGCGGCTGCGATCCGCGACGCCTTCTTCGAGGTGGGCGCGAACCCGTCTGTCAGCTTCCAGGTGACGCCGCGCTCCCTGTCGGCGACGGCGCTCACCGCCCAGCTCTACGTGCACGGCGTCGTCGCCCAGGCCGCGCAGGGGAACGCCCTGCCCACGAGCGTGCGCTGGCCCGGCTCCATGAACGTCGCCGGGATCGCCCTGCAGCCGGAGATCCCGGGGCGCAACTCGCGGATCGAGCGGACCGGCCCGTGGGCGCTCTTCCGCCTCCTCGACGCCGCCCGCACCTCCCGCTCGGGCTCCGACACCACCGCCCAGTTCGTGCTCGGCGGGCGGGAGGCGACCTTCAGGATCCGCGCCGAGGCGCGGGTGAACCCGGTGCGGCTGCCGGAGCTTTCGAGCTTCGACTGCCCGAGAACCCTCTAGGGGGCCGGCGATGGAACGGCAGGCGGAACGCGCGGCGGACGCGATCGACGTCGGGGCGGCGACCCACCCGGGCCGCGTCCGGTCCGTCAACGAGGATGCCCACCTCGTCCACACCGCGGCCGGCCTTTATGCCGTCGCCGACGGGATGGGCGGCCACGAGGGCGGACGCTTCGCCTCCACCGCCCTCGTGGAGCGGCTCGCCGCCATCGAGCCCGCGGCGGAGGCGGCCGACCTCCTCGCCCGCCTCGAGGACGCGATCATCGCCGCCAACGCCGCCATCCGCGCCCGCGCGGGCGCTGGCCGGACCATGGGCACCACCCTCGCCGCCCTCCTCCTCCACGGGGACAGCTTCGCGGCCGTGTGGTGCGGCGACAGCCGCGTCTATCGCCTGGCGGAGGGCGCGGCCCTCCTCCTCACCCACGACCACACCGAGGCGCAGCAGCTCGTGGACGAGGGCGTCCTCGCCGCGGCCGAGGCGAAGGGCTGGCACCGCGGCCACGTGCTCACCCGCGCCATCGGCACCGAGCCGCTTCCCGACCTCGAGATCGAGACCGGCCGCGTCCTGCCGGGCGAGGCCTTCCTGTTGTGCTCGGACGGCCTCCTCGCCCACCTGTGCGAGGAGGAGATCGCGACGCTCGCCGGCGCCGACAGCGCGCAGGCCGCGTGCGAGGCCCTTCTCGCCGCCGTCCTCGACCGGGGGGCGGAGGACAACGTGACCGTCATCGTCGTCAGGACCAGCGGGGACCGCCCGCGCCCGTCCGACGCGGCCGCGGGGTAAGAGCGATGGAGACCACCCGCACCGGCGCCCCGCGGAAGATCGTCGCCATCATGTCGGCGGACGTGGCGGGCTACAGCCGCCTCATGGGCCGCGACGAGGAGGGCACCTACCGCCAGCTCTGCGGCCACCTGGAAGAGCTGTTCATCCCCACCATCGGCGCCTTCACCGGGCGCATCATCAAGTTCGTGGGCGACGGCCTCCTCGCCGAGTTCGCCTCGGCGGTGGACGCCATCCGCTGCGCGGCGGCCCTGCAGCAGGCGATGGCGCGGCGCAACGGGCCCGTGCCGGCGGAAAGCCGCCTTCAGTTCCGCATCGGCCTGCACGTCGGCGACGTGATCCACGAGGGCGGCGACATCTTCGGCGACGGCGTCAACACGGCGGCGCGGGTGGAGGGGGCGGCGCCGCCCGGCGGCATCACCGTCTCGCGCATCGTGTTCGAGAGCGTGCGACGGAAGGTGGAGCTGTCCTTCGAGGACCTCGGCGAGAAGATGTTCAAGAGCTTCGAGGAGCCGGTCCAGGTCTTCCGCGTGGCGGGCTTCCCGCCACCCCCGCCGCCCGCGCGCGACGGCGCGGGCCGCCAGCGCATCCCCGAAGGAACGGTGCTGAGCGGTATCTACGAGGTGGGGCGGCTGATCGCCGTCGGCGGCATGGGCGAGGTCTACCGCGGGCGGACGGTGGAGGGCGGCGACCCGGTGGCGATCAAGGTCCTCCTGCCGGAGCTCGCCGACAACGAGGCCGCCCTCGCCCTCTTCCGCAAGGAGGCGTCCGTCCTCCACCGCCTTTCCCACGACGCCATCGTGCGCACCTACGTCTTCACCGTCGACAGGCAGCTGGGCGAGGCCTTTCTCGCCATGGAGTACGTGGACGGGGTCTCCCTCCTGGAGCGGCTCGGGACCGGCCCCCTGTCGGTGGAGGAGACGGACCGGCTGCGCCTTCGCCTCGCCAACGCCATGGCCGAGGCCCACGCCGCGGGCATCGTCCACCGGGACCTGTCGCCCGACAACGTGATCCTGCCGG
The DNA here is from genome assembly GCA_964547415.1 of uncultured Hyphomicrobiales bacterium. Lineage (GTDB taxonomy): Bacteria > Pseudomonadota > Alphaproteobacteria > Rhizobiales > Amorphaceae > CAZJNX01. Next base: position 5,328 of record CAZJNX010000003.1, on the reverse strand, counting down.
AGGGCCGCGTCGCCCGCTCCAAGATCATCGACTTCGGCATCGCCCGCTCCCTGCGGCCGACGGACCGGACCGTCATCGGGACGGGATTCGCGGGCAAGCTCGGCTACGTCTCGCCCGAGCAGCTCGGCCTTTACGGGGGCGAGGTCGGGCCGGCCTCGGACGTCTACAGCCTCGGCCTCACCCTGACGGCGGCGCTGCGCGGGAGCCCCCTCGACATGGAGGGGACCCAGGTCGAGGTGGTGGAGAAGCGCCGCGCGGTGCCGGACCTGTCGGACGTGCCCGCGCGCTACCGCCCGCTGATCGCCCGGATGCTGGAGCCCGACCCGGGAAAACGCATGGCCTCCATGGAGGAGGTCGCGGCCTGGCGCCTCGGCGAGCGCGGTGCGCCGGCGGCCTCGCCCACGCTCGCCGGGCGAGCGGGATGGCGGGTGCCGGCGGCGGCCCTCGCCGTCCTTCTCCTCGCGGGCGCGGGGGCGGGCGGCTGGTCCTTCCTTGCCGGTCCCGGCGGGCGCGAGGCGGCCGTCCCGCCGGCGGAGGGTCCGGACGGTCCGGCTCGCCCGGGCGCGGCAGGGACGGCCACCGCGCCGCCCGAAGCCGGCCGCGAGGGAGCGGAGCGTCCCGCGAGCGAGGCCGCAAGGCAGGCAGCCGAGTGGGAGCGGCGGCTCGCCGCGGAACGGGCCCGCCTCGAGGCGGAGGCGGCGGTGGCACGCGAACGGCAGACGCCGCGGCTCGACCCGGAGGCGGCCGAGGCGGCCTTCCGCCGCGAGCTCGACGCGGCCTTCCGCCGCCAGTCGGCCGCCGGCACCGCGATCGCCGGCCTCGCGGGGGCCTCCGACCCTGCGACCGGCGGCGGCGAGGGCGCCCTGGCCGCGGGCGACGCCGGCGCGGCGGACCAGCCCCCCCGGGAGCCGGACACCGGCCGGCGGCCACCGGCGGACCCGGCCCGGGACGACGCCGGATCCGCCGGGACCGTGGCGGCGGATGCGGCGGCCCCGGCCGAGCGGACGGACGGCGCGCGCCCCGGCCCCTCCCCCGCGGAGCGCCCCGGCGCCGCCGGGACGGCCGCCGCGCGGGAGCGCCCGACCCCCACACCTGCGCAGGATCACCCGCACCCCGGGCGCGACGCCGATGGCGGGGGGAAGCTCGGCACCGCCCCCCGCGAGACCGCCCCGCCGAACGCCGAGGAGGCCCGGGCGGCCTTCCGCCGCGAGCTCGAGGCCGCCTTCCGCCGACAGGCCACCGCCGGGACGGCCTTCCCCGCCCCTTCGGCCGGCCCGTCCACCGGCTCCGGGCCGGACCATCCGTCGTCCGTGCCGGGGCGAGACGCTGGCCACCCCGCGCGCGATGCCGGAGCGGGAGGCGTCGCCGCGGCCGACGCCGGCCCGTCTCCCGCGGCGACGCCTCCGGCGGCCCCGGGGCAAGGGCAGACCGCGACCGGCACGCCCCTTCGGCCGGCGGACCCGGCGGGCGGCCGGCGAGACGGTGGGCGGGGCGAGGAAGACGATCCCGGCGAGGCGACGCTCGCGGGCCTCGCGTCTGCCGTGGCTCCGACGACGGGCGGGACGGATCGCCCCTCGTCCGCGCCCGGCCACTCCGCGGGCGGCGCCGGCCCGGCGCCGGCGGCGAGCGGCGTCGCAAGCCCCCTTCCACCGGAGGGCAGGGCCGGGCCGGCTGCGGACGGGACGGGCCTCCGGTCGCAGGACCGCGAGACACGGCCGGAAGGCGCCCGGCCCGGGGACGGCGGCGGCGAGCCGGTCGTCTCCGCGGCGATGGCCCCACCCGCCGAAACC
>CAZJNX010000003.1:0-3438 GCA_964547415.1 uncultured Hyphomicrobiales bacterium | reverse complement strand
GCCAGCACCGGCCCGACGGCCGGGGTGGCCGGCCTCGCCGCGACGCCCGCGCCGGCCGAAGGGGCGCGGCCGGCTGCGAATGGAACGGGCCTCCGGTCGCAGGACCGCGAGACACGGCCGGAAGGGGCCCGGCCCGCGGACGGCGGCGGCGAGCCGGTCGTCTCCGCGGCGATGGCCCCACCCGCCGAAACCGGTCGCGCGGATCGCCCAGCGCCCGAACGGGCCGACGGGGGCCCGATGCCCCCTTCCGGGCCCGGTGCCGCCGCTGCAGCCAGCACCGGCCCGACGGCCGGGGTGGCCGGCCTCGCCGCGACGCCCGCGCCGGTCGACGCAGAGCGGCGGGCGGCGGACGGGCCGCGCCTTCGGTCCGAGGATCGGTCCGACAGGTCGCCCGAGGACTCCCGGAGCGACGACGGCCACCGCGACGAGCCGGTGGTCGCCGTGCGGCCGGCCGGCGCGCTCTCCGAAACCGGTCGCGCGGATGGTCCCCCAGCGGCGCACGACGGACCCGACGGGCGCCGCGCGGACGCCGCGGGCCCCGGTGATGCCAGCGCGCCCGGCGTGCCGGCGTCACCGGGGCCGGCCGGCGGCGGGCCGCCGACCCTCGACGAGCCGCGCCTTCCGGCGGGGGCGGGGCCGGATGGACGTGAGGCCCCCGCGCGCGCGGAGCCCGTCGCCCCGCGCGAGACCGCGATCGCCGCGCGGCCGTCTTCCAGCGCCGGAAGCGGGCCGACGGCCGGCGGTGCGGCGTCGCCGCGCGATGGCGGCGACGGGGCGACGGCCGAAGCCGGGGAGAGCGCGGTGCCGGACACGCCGGATCCGGACGCTTTCGGCGCGGCGCCCGGCCCGTCGGCGTCCCTGGCGCCGGACGCAGGCGACCGGCAGCCGGCCGCGCAAGCCCCGCCGGCCGTGCCGGGTGCGGGAACGGGCGCCGGGGACGTCGCCGCGGCGTGGCGCGCCAGCGGTGGCGCGCGACCGTCCTCCGCGGACGCGGCAGCGCCCCGCGCCGCGACCGAGGCGGATGGGCGAGCGACCGACGGCTCCCCTTCCTCCCGGGCCGAACCCGCCCCGGAGCCCCCGGCGGTCCTGAACGGCGCGGGCGGCCTTTCCGGGGAACGCACCGGCGGCACGGACGACGTCGCGCCGGTCGCGGACGCGATCGCGCTCTCCGCGCCGGCGGCCGACCGCGATCGACGGACGAACCGCGACCGCCCGCCGGTCGCGGGCGCGGCCACCGCCGCGACGGCCGGCTCGGCCCCGCCGCTCGCACCCGCGACCTCCGGCGCCCCCTTCCCGGGATCGGCGGCGGGCGCGGGCCACGAGACGGCCGGCGCGGTCGCCGCGGCCGAACCGGCGGACGGCGGACGCCCCGCCGCGCCGCCGGCGAGGCCCGGAACGGGCCGGGAGGGGACGCGGACCGAGGCCTCCGGAACGGCCGGGGCGAGCGGGCGCCATGCCCTGCCGTTCGCAGACGAGGCGCGGCCGGCCGCCACCGCCGCGGCGACGGGCACAGCGGCACCGGGCGCCGCGGCCGAGGGGCCCACCCAGAGCGCGGACACCGGCGGCGCCTCCGACGAGGACGCCGGGACGGATGTCGTCGCGACCGCCCCGCCGAGCGAAATGCGGCCGCCATCCGCCGACGACGGCGCACGACCGGCCGCCGGCCCGGGCGGTGACGGCGGACCGGACGGTGCGCCGATCCCCGTGCGCGAGAGGGAGGCGCGGCGGCAAGGGGCGCTGCCGGCAACACGTCCGCCCGGCGAGCAACCGGGATCCGGGACCGCAGCCACGGACGGCCGGACCGACGGGCGCACCGAGATGGCCGCCCTGTCGCCGGCGCTGCGGCCCTCGACCGGACCGTCGCCGGGTGCGCCGGCGAAGCCCCCGGCGGGCATGCGCATCGACGGGGGCCGGGTCGGGCTCGCCCCGCCGGTCGCGCGGATGGTGGAGACGGTGGACGGGCTCAACGGCGCGCCCTGCTTCTTCGCCGCGGTGGACGAGGCACGGGCCGACCGGCTGCGCGTGCGCCTTTACGCCGACGCGCCGGCACGGATCGAGGCGGCCTATGCGGCGCTCGCCCGCCGCCTGCCGTTCGCGCCCGACGTCCTCGGCCACCTCGTCAGTCCCGACCAGTGCCCGGTGCTCGCCTTCCTCGCCCGCGGCCCGAGCACCTCGCCCCTCGCCATGCGCCTTCGCAGCGACCTGGTGGTGGCCGGCGACAGGCTCGACGGCGCGATCCGCCACGCGGGCACCGGCCCCCTCTTTCTCCTCGTCGACGGCGACGGCCTCACCTACGACCTCACGCCCTACCTGGAGAGCCGGGCGGACGCGGCCGCCTTCCGGATCGAGATCGGCGCGGCGGAGGGGGCGGAGGCGACGCCGAACCTCGTGCTCGCGGTGGCGCCGCCTGCCGGTGCCCGACCGCCGCGACCGGAGCCGCTGGAGCCGGCGGCGCGCTACCTGCCGCGGCTCGCCGCCGCCCTTTCCGGCGCGGACGGCGAGGCGGCGCTGAAGCTCGGCTTCTTCCGCCTGGAGCCGCGACGCTGATGGTGCGCGGCGGCCCGTCGGATCGTGGCACGGCCGCTCAGGCCGGCCCCCGCGGCCACCGGCATCGCGCCGGGGGCCGGCGAGGGCCGCGAGGCGCCACGATGCGGCGGCGGGCCCTCGCGTCGGCGGCTGCGCCGGAGCGGTCGCCGCTCCGTCCGCCTTCATGCGCTGCCGCACGCGTCGGCACTGCGGTGGGCGTGGACGGAGGGCGGGCTTCCTCCGGCGGCGGTGGCGCTCCCCGATCCGGCCTTCCGGGCGGCGGGTGCGGGCAGCGGCGCACCGCGGGACGGCGCGTCCGCCGCGCCGGTGTCCGGATCGGGCCGAAGGCCATCCGCCAAGGCTCGCCGCCCTGCCGCGGCCGGCGGCCCGACAGGGTGTCGCCGCACGGCAGCGCGTTCGGCCGGGCGCGCGCCGTGGCGGCATCGGTGAGGGTGCCGCGGCCCGAGCCGCTCCGGCCGGCGGTCCGCCCTGTGCTGCGTACTCGCTCGCGCCACTGCCTCTCCGTGGGACCCGGACCACCGGGGCCTGCCGCCGGAAGCCGCCCCCGCGCGCCGAGCCCCTTCGCCGCGCGAGGGCGCGCGGCCGCCCCCGTCTCCCGAAGCCGGCGGCGCACCGCCGGCCTCGGCACGCCGGCACGCACGCCAACGCCGCCCGCACGACGCCCCCCGGGGCCGGCCTCCTCCACGGGCGGTCTCGCTCTGCGGACGGGCGCTGGCGCCGGCACGGGCCGCGTCCGCGAGGCCACGGCCCGCGCGGCCGCGCGGGCGCGCCCGTCTCCCGAAGCCGGCGGCGCACCGCCGGCCTCGGCACGCCGGCACGCCCGCCAACGCCGCCCGCACGACGCCCCCGAGGCCGGCCTCCTCCACGGGCGGCCTCGCTCCGCGGACGAGC
>CAZJNX010000002.1:0-64207 GCA_964547415.1 uncultured Hyphomicrobiales bacterium | reverse complement strand
ATCGCCGACGAGCCGACCACGGCGCTCGACGTCACCATCCAGGCGCAGGTGCTGGATCTGATGCGCGGGCTGCAGCGCGACCTCGGCATGGCGATGATCTTCATCACCCACGACCTCGGCGTGATCGCCCAGGTGGCCGACGAGGTGGCCGTCATGTATCTCGGCACCATAGTCGAGCGCGGGCCCGTGCGCGATGTCCTGAAGACCCCGCAGCACCCCTACACGCGCGGGCTGATGGACGCGATCCCCTCCCTCGACCGGCTGGAGCGGCGCCTCACGCCCGTTCCCGGCGACATCCCGAGCCCGTCCCAGCGGCCGGCGGGCTGCCCCTTCCATACCCGCTGCCGGGAGCGGATCGCGGGCCTGTGCGAGACGGCGGCGCCCGCCGTCACCGTCCCCGGGCCCGGACGGTCCGTGCGCTGCCACCTGGCCGAACAGCCCGCGCGGAGGGTGGCATGAGCCGTCCCCTCATCGAGGTGAGGGACCTCGAGGTCGTCTTCCCGATCCGGGAGAAGAAGCTCTTCGGCGCGAAGACGCGGCAGCTCAAGGCCGTCGACGGCGTCTCCTTCGACATCCGGCGGGGCGAGACCGTCGGCCTCGTGGGTGAATCGGGCTCGGGCAAGACCACCGTCGGCCGGGCGATCCTGCGCGCCATCGACCCGACGGCGGGCGAGGTGATCTTCCACGGGGAGAACCTCGACCTCGACCTCGCGAGCGCCGACGCGCATGCCCTGCGCGACGTGCGCGGGCGCATCAACATGGTGTTCCGCGAGGGGGGGCTTGCCCTCCATACCCTTTCGGGGGAGGCGCTGCGCACCTTCCGCCCGCGCATGAGCCTCGTCTTCCAGGACCCCTACTCCTCCCTCAACCCGCGCATGACGGTGCGCGACATCATCGCCGAGCCCCTCGTCGCCGCCGGCCTCGTGACCGACCGGGAGGCGATCGACGCCCGCGTGCGCGAGATCGCCGCGCGCTGCAAGCTCGACCTCGAGCACCTGCGCCGCTTCCCCCACGCCTTCTCCGGCGGCCAGCGCCAGCGCATCTGCATCGCCCGCGCCCTCGTCTCGCGGCCCGATTTCGTCGTGTGCGACGAGAGCGTGTCGGCCCTCGACGTCTCGATCCAGGCCGAGATCGTCAACCTCCTCAAGGACCTCCAGGACGAGATGGGGGTCGCCTTCCTGTTCATCGCCCACGACCTGTCCGTGGTGGCCCAGATGAGCCACCGCGTCGCGGTCATGTACGTCGGCCGCTTCGTGGAATACGCGCCGACGGAAAGCCTCTTCTTCCATCCCCGCCACCCCTACACACACGCCCTCCTGTCGGCCGTGCCACGCCCGGACCCGGATGCGGACTTCGCCCCCATCCGCCTCGCCGGGGAGATCCCCAACCCGGCCGCCGTGCCCGCCGGGTGCCGCTTCCACACCCGCTGCCCCTTCGTGCAGGATCGCTGCCGGGAGGAGGTGCCGGCCTGGCGGGAGATCGCGCCGGAACATTTCGTCGCCTGCCACCTTGCCGAGACGTTCGACTTCGCCCGGCCGCGGGCGGACGCAGCGGAGTAGATCGCCATTTCCTACGACGTCGCCATCGTCGGGGCCGGGATCGTCGGTCTCGCCCACGCGCTCGCCGCATCCCGCCGGGGCAAGCGCGTCGTCGTGATCGAGCGGGACGCGGCGGCGAACGGCGCCTCGATCCGCAACTTCGGCTTCGTCACCGTGACGGGTCAGGAGGCGGGGGACTGCTGGGAGAAGGCGCGGCGGGCGCGGGACGTGTGGGCCGAGGTGGCCGAGGCGGCGAGGATCCCCGTCCTCCACCGCGGGCTCCTGGTGACCGCGCGCCGCCCGGAAGCGGAGGCCGTCGTGGAGGCGTTCCTGAAGACGCCCATGGGGGAGGGCTGCCGCCGCCTCGCCGCCGCCCAGGCCCGCCGCCTCGCCCCGCTCTCGCCAGGCGTCACCGGCGCGCTCTTCTCGCCCCATGAGCTCCGGGTGGAAAGCCGCACGGCCGTGCCGCGGATCGCCGCGTGGCTCGCCGAGGGCGGCGTCGACTTCCGCTTCGGGACGGCGGTCACGGGCGTCGCCGCGCCGCGCTTGGAGACGACCCGCGGGACGATCGAGGCGGAGACGGTCATCGTCTGCCCGGGGGACGACTACCTCTCCCTCTTCGCCGCCCCGGGCCTCACCCGCGTGAAGCTCCACATGCTGCGCGTCGCGCCCGCCGCGCCCGCGCGTCTTTCCTGCGCGGTGATGTCCGACCTCGGCCTGGCGCGCTACCGCGGCTACGCGGCCCTGCCGGAGGCGGCGGCGCTCGCCCGGCGGCTCGACGCGGAACAGGCCGAGGCGCGGGCGAACGGGGTCCACCTCATCGCCGTGCAGTCGGCGGACGGCAGCCTCGTCGTCGGCGACAGCCACCACTACGGCCAGACGCCGGATCCCTTCCAGCCCGAGGCGGTGGACCGGCTGATCCTCGAGGAGCTCGACGCGGTCCTCGCCCTGCCGGGGCGGGTGGTGACGGAGCGGTGGACCGGCACCTACGCGAGCGCGGACGGGCGCTGGCGCCTCACCGACGCGCCCGACGCGGCGACGCGGATCGTGATCGTGACGGCCGGCTGCGGCGCCTCCACCGCCTTCGCCATCGCGGAGGAGACCGTGGCGGACCTCTTCGGCGACGGCAAGAAGCGGAGCGCGGCATGACGACGCGGCGGTTCAAGGCGGTGGTGTTCGACTGGGCGGGCACCATGATCGACTTCGGCTCCTTCGCGCCCATGGACGCCTTCGTGGAGGCCTTCGCCCGCTTCGGGGTGCCGGTGACGGTGGCGGCGGCCCGCGCGCCGATGGGGCTTCCCAAGCGCGACCACATCGCCGCCATGCTCGCCGACCCCGCCGTCGCCGCCGCCTGGCGCAAGGCCCAGGGCGCGGCGCCGGACGAGGCCGCCATCGACCGCGTCTACGAGGTGTTCGTGCCCATGAACGAGGCGGTGGTGGCCGCCCACGCGACCCTGGTGCCGGGCGCGGCCGAGGCGGTGGCGCGCCTCAGGGCCATGGGCCTCAAGATCGGCTCCACCACCGGCTACACCCGCTCCATCATGGAGCGCGTCCTGCCCGCCGCCGCCGCGCAGGGCTATTCGCCCGACAATCTGGTGTGCGCGGACGACCTGCCGGAGGGGCGGCCGGGGCCGCTCGCCATGTACAAGTGCTTCCTGGACCTCGTCGTCCATCCGCCGTCCGCCGTCGTGAAGGTGGACGACACGGAGGCCGGGATCGCCGAAGGGGTTGCGGCGGGCTCTCCGACCGTCGGGGTGACGCTGTCGGGCAACTACGCCGCGCGCCGCCCGGAGGAGATCGCGGCGCTGTCGGAGGACGAGCGCGCGGCGGTGCGGGCGGCGGCCGGCGAGCGGCTGAAGGCGGCGGGCGCCGACCACCTGATCGACACGGTGGCGGACCTTCCGGCCCTCCTCGAGCGGCTCGATGGCTGAGCGCGCGCCCCTCGAGGGCGCGGGAGCGCAGGGGGGCAGCCTCCTCCTCGTCACCTGCGACCAGCTGCGGGCAGACGTCCTCGACGGCGCGCTCGCCGGCCTCGTCCCGCTCCCCGCCTTCGAGCGGCTGATGGGGGAGGGGGCGTACTTCCCCGAGTGCTTCGCGGCGGCGGTGCCGTGCGGGCCCTCGCGGGCGAGCCTGCTCACGGGCCTTCACGCCTTCAACCACCGCTCCATCCGCAACGGCACGCCGCTCGCCCGCCACCACGCGACCCTCGCCACGGAGTTGCGCCGGACGGGCCGCGAGCCGCTCCTGTTCGGCTACACGGACACGGCGCCCGACCCCACCGGACGGGACCTCGCCGACCCGGACTTCCGCTCCTACGAGCAGCCGGCCCCCGGCTTCCGCGAGATCGTGGAGATGCGGGCCGAGGCGCCGTTCGAATGGCTCGGCCACCTCGCCGCGCGCGGCTACGACCTGCCGCGGCCGCTGCCCGAGCGGCTCATGGACCTCTACCGGCCCGTCGCGGAGGGCCGCCCGCCGCGCCCGACCGATCCGGCCGTCTACGCCGCTGCCGACAGCGACACCGCCTTCCTCACCGACCGCACCCTCGCCGCCCTCGAGGCGCGGCGGGACGCGCCGTTTGTCGCCCACGTCACCTACATCCGGCCCCATCCGCCGCTCGTCGCGCCCGCCCCGTGGAACCGGGCCGTGGCGCCCGCGGACGTGCCGGCCCCCGCGTCCGTCGCCCTCGACCACCCGTTCCGCGACGCCTGGTTCTCCGCGCCCGCCCAGCACGGCCTCTTCCACGGCTTCGAGGGAAACGTGGCGGCGCTCTCGGCCGACACGCTGGCGGCGCTGCGGGCGGTCTACCTCGGACTCGTGGCGGAGGTGGACCACCACCTCGGGCGCCTCCTCGACTGGCTCGACCGGACGGGTCTTGCCGGGACGACGCTCGTAATCGTGACGGCCGACCACGGGGAGATGCTCGGCGACGGCGGCTTCTGGGGAAAGGACAACGTCCTCGCCCCGGCCCACCGGGTGCCGCTGATCGTGCGGGCGCCGGGCGGGCCGCGGGGCACAAGGGTGGGCGGGCTCGCGAGCGCCTGCGACATCGCGCCGACGGTCCTGTCCTGGTTCGGCGCGCCGGTGCCGCCGGCGATGGACGGCGTCTCGCTGCTGCCCGCGCTCGCCGCCGGGCGGACGCGCCGGCAGTCTGTCCTCACGGAGGTCGACTTCTCCCACCCGTCGTCGCCGACGCGCTTCCAGCGCGCCCTCGGCCTTTGCGAGACCCGCTGCAACGCCGCCGTCCTGCGCGACGCGCGCCACACCCTCGTCCACTTCAACGGCGGCCTTCCGCCGCTCTTGTTCGACCGGGCGGCGGATCCCGAGGAACGGGCCGACAGGCGAGCGGCGCCCGCTGGCGAGGCGGCCGTCGCGCGGATGAGGGCCACTCTCCTGGACCTCTTCATGACGCGGGCGGACCGCCGCCTCACGGGCTTCGCCTTCGGTGCCTGATCGTCCGCCATCGCGGGCGCACGAAGCCGACAAATTGTTTACCATCCGGTCAAGCGGCGGGGGATCCGGAGTGCGCCCGCCGGCGTTGAGGTTCGGCGGGTTCTGTGGGACACCCCCGCCGGACACGCATGGGGCGGGCGCGCGGGGCGGGCGATCTCGGCAGGAGTGCGGAGGATGGATGTCGGGTAGGGAGCGGGCCGGGCGGCGCGGGTCGGGCCGGACGCGCGCACGGGTAACGGACCTGCGCACACGCGACGACGGGCGGCCCTCGCCGGGAGGCGGAAGGTGGCCGGCCTGACGGACACCCTGCTCACGCTCCTGCCCGCGGGCCTGTTCGTCCTCGCGGGCCTCGCCGTCGCCGACCTCTTCCTCGCCGCGAACCGGACGACGAAGCGGGCGAGCACGGCGATCACCGCGCTCGCGCTCGCCGCCGCGGGCGTCGCCGTCCTCGCCGGGGAGGCGGGCAGCGCGAGCCCCGTCGTCTCCACGGCGCTGCTGATCCTCTTCCTCGCCGTCCTCGTCCTCGTCGTGCTCCTCGTCGTGGGGATCGCCGGCCTCTCGCCCGGCGCGCGGGCGGACGCGGCGGCGCCTCCGCCGGGCGCGGGCGCGGCGCCCGCCGGTCCGACCGTGCAGCACGTGGAAGAGGCGCTCTCCGGCGGGGGCGGCGGGCTCGTCTTCGCGGGGCGGGACACGACGGCCGCGTCGATGCTGGAGACGATGGTGCCGGTGCTGGCGCGGGCGGGCATCACCGCCTTCCTGCAGGACGACCGGCTCGTCTACCGCTGGATCGTCAACCCCCGGTTCGGCTGGCAGGAAAGGGAGATCGTGGGCCGCTCGGAGGAGGACCTGGTCCCGCCCGAGTTCCTCCCCCTCACCCTTGAGCCCAAGCGACGGGCGCTCGCGACCGGCGAGCCGGAGGTCTTCCACCTCGACCTCGCGCAGGGGGAGGAGAGCATCAGCTTCCTCGTCGACGTGATGCCGGTGTCCGGCCCGGACGGGGCGCGCTGGCTCGTCGGGCTCGCCGCGGACGTGACGCAGCAGCGCCAGCTCGAGGCGGCGCGGGCCGATCTGTCCCGCCGCCTCGCCCAGACCCTCCGGCAGCTGCGCCTCACCCTGAGGAGCGGGCGCATCGCGGTGACGAGCCAGGACCGGGACCTCGTCTACCACTGGTCCAACGGCGCCTTCGAGGGGTTCGCCACCGAGGACGTGATCGGGCGGACGGACGCGGACATCCTGCCGGCGGAGGACCGGCAGCCGGTGATCGACCTGAAGCGCGCCGTGATCGAGACGGGCCAGCCCCTGTCCCGGGAGGTCGGGGTGGGGACCGGGCCGGGGCGGCGTTACTTCGACCTCCACGTGGAGCCCGACACCGATTCGGGCGGCGAGGTGGTGGGCGTCACGTGCGCGGCCGTCGACGTCACGCACCGGCGGCGCAACGAGGAGCAGATGCGCCAGGTGATGCGCGAGCTCACCCACCGCACCAAGAACCTCCTCGCCGTCACCATCGCGATCGCCCGCCAGACCGCCCAGGGCGCGGGGTCCGTGAAGGACTACGTGGAGGCACTCACCGGGCGGTTGCGCGCCCTGTCGGCGGCCCAGGACCTCATCGTCGCCGACAACTGGGGCGGGGTGGACCTGTCCGAGCTCGTCTGGCTCCAGATCGCCCAGTCCCAGGGGCCCGAGGCGGTCCATTTCGACGTGGACGGCCCGCGGGTGACGCTGACGCCGGAAGTCTCCCAGAACCTCGGCCTCGCGATCCACGAACTCGCCGCGAACGCCCAGCGCCACGGCGCCTTCTCGGTCGCCGGCGGGCGGGTGAAGGTGGCCTGGCGGATCGACAAGCCGGACGGGCGCGCCTTCCTCACCATCGACTGGCGCGAGGAGGGGGGGCCGCCCGTGCGCAAGCCGAGTTACCGGGGCTTCGGCCTCAACGTCCTCGAGCGCACCCTCGCCCGCTCCCTCGACGCGGAGGTGCACGTCGCCTTCCGCGAGGAGGGCCTCGCCGCCACCCTGTCGATCCCGCTCGAGCAGGGCGTCACCCTCGGGGACGCCTGACGCCCCGCCCGCGCCGGCAGTCCGCCCCGGCCGCGACCTGGACCGACCCGCCCCGGCCCGACCCGCTCTGGCCCGACCCGCACCGTCTCGCACCGGCCCGACCAGCACCGGCCCGCCCCGGCCGCGACCTGGACCGAACCGCCCCGGCCCGACCCGCACCGGCTCGCACCCGCCCCGACCCGGCCCTACCGCGACCGCTCTGCGCGGTCGGGCCGCCGGACGCCATTCCGGCGGCGCCTCGCCCGCGATGGTCGCTGCCCTTCATCCGCCGCGGCCCGGTATGCGCCCGGCCGTCGCGACCGCCGCGGGTCGGGCTGCCCCTCTCCTGACCGACACGCGGCGCGCGTCCCGTCAGTCGCCGAAGAGGGAGAGCTGGGCCGTCTCCCGGCGGGGCGGGCGGAAGAGGTCCGTGCGCAGGCGGATGCGCGTGCGCGACAGGCCGGCCGCGCGCGCCGCCCGGTCGAAGCGGCTTTCCACCAGCTCCGCGAACGGGCCCGTGCCGCGCATGCGCGTGCCCCAGCGGGCGTCGTAGTCGCGGCCCCCGCGCATCGCCCGCATGATCGACATCACCCGCCGCGCCCGGTCCGGATAGTGGCGGCCGAGCCAGTCCCGCACGATGTCCGACACCTCCCGCGGCAGGCGCAGCACCACGTACTCGCCATGGCTCGCCCCCGCCTCGGCGGCGGCCGCCACCAGCCGCTCCACCTCGTGGTCGTTGATCGCCGGCACCACCGGCGCGACCAGCGCCATCACCGGCACTCCCGCCGCGGAAAGCGCCGCGATGGCCTCCAGCCGCCGTTCCGGCGCGGGCGCCCGCGGCTCCATCCGGCGGGACAGGGTGCGGTCGAGCGTCGTCAGCGAGATCGCCACCTTGGCGATCCCCGCCCGCCCCATCTCCGACAGGATGTCGAGGTCCCGCGTGACGAGGTGGGACTTCGTCACGATGCCGACGGGGTGGCGGGTCCTCGCGAGCACCTCGAGCACCGCGCGGGTGGAGCGGTGCTCCCGCTCGATGGGCTGGTAAGGGTCCGTGTTGGTGCCGATGGCGATGGTGCGCGGCACGTAGGCGGGCGCCGCCAGCTCCTTCTCGAGGAGGCGGGCGGCGTCCGGCTTCACGTAAAGGCGCGTTTCGAAGTCGAGGCCCGGAGACAGCCCGATGTGGGCGTGGCTCGGCCGGGCGAAGCAGTAGACGCACCCGTGCTCGCAGCCGCGGTAGCTGTTGATCGACCGGTCGAAGCCGATGTCGGGCGAATCGTTGCGGGTGATGATGGTGCGCGCCCGCTCCTGCGTCACCGTGGTGGCGGGGACCGCCTGCGCCACCTCGGCCGCGCTCCCCCACCCGTCGTCCTCGAGGTTGCCCGACAGCCGCTCGAACCGGCCGGCCGGGTTGATGCCCGCCCCGCGGCCCTTCCGCCCGCCGCCCCGCGCCGTCGCCCTGTCAGCCGTCATCATCGCAAGCCGCCCGCGTCGTTCCGTTAGGCTGGATCGTATAGGGAACAAAAAGGGTCTACAAGAGGATTTGACCTAGGACCGTTATCCTCTCGCGCGGGAGGGGACCGGAACCTGCGCCCCGGGCCCGCGTAGACCCCGGAGCGAAGACGGGAGATGCGAGATGGCAAGCGACGTTTCGGGATGGGTCGACCCGGTGATGCGGGCGGGTTACGCGGGCCGCGGGCTCGTCTACGTGATCGTCGGCGGGCTCGCCGCGGCGGCCGCCGTCTGGGGCGGCAGCGCGGAGGGGACGAAGGGCGCCCTTTCCTGGCTCACCGGGCAGGCGTGGGGCGATGTCCTCCTCGTCGTCATCACGGTGGGCCTGTTCGCCTATGCGATCTGGCGGGCGGTGGACGCGGCCATGGACCTCGAGGACGAGGGCACGGGCGCCAAGGGCCTCGTCGCCCGGACGGGCATGGTGGTGAGCGGGATCATCCACCTCTTCCTCGGCCTTTACGCCTTCTCCCTGGTGTTCGCCTCCTACGACGGGCCCGGCAGCGCCTCGGGCGGCGGTGGCGGCTCGTCCGGGGGTGCTGGCGGCGGCACGGAGGGGATGACGGCGACGCTCATGGCCCAGCCCTTCGGCCGCTGGCTGGTGGGGATCGTCGGCGCCGTGGTGATCGGTGCCGGCATCTACTTCTGGGTGAAGGGCTTCAAGGAGAAGTACAAGGAGGACCTCAGGGTCAGCCCGACCACGGAGCGGCTCGACCCGTTCCTGAAGTTCGGCCTGTTCGCCCACGGCGTCGTGGTCGTGCTGATCGGCGCCTTCTTCGTGTACGCGGCATGGACCCACGACCCGTCCGAGGCGGGCGGCATCAACCAGGCCTTCTCCGCCATCCGCGGTTCGCCCGGCGGGCGGATCGCGCTCGGCATCGTCGGCCTCGGCCTCGTCGCCTTCGCCGTCTACCTGTTCGTGGAGGCGCGCTACCGCGTCATCCCGCGCCGGGCCGGACCGGACGTTCAGACCCTCGCCGGCAAGGCGAAGTCGGCGGCGCACCGGGCGGAGGGTGCGGCCCGTCGCGCCGCCGGGTGACCGGCGCCCGCGCGGGGCGGGCGCCGCGCGGGCGGTCAGGTGCCGCGATGGCAGCTCATGGAGATGATCTGGGCGGTGCCGCCGGACTGGGCCGTCACCCAGCGCATGCAGGCCTCATGGTCGGTGAAGCAGGCGACGGCGTCCGGGCTGCGGCCGCCCGCACCGTCCTTGATGCCGGCGAAGCGGCCGACCCACAGATCGGCCGGGTCGTGGTCCTCAGCCATCTGGTGGCAGGCGCCGCCGCCGAAGGAGGCCGGATCGGAGGCGTGGGCGGCGACGGCGCCACCGGCGAGGACGGCGAGAACGAGGAGGAGGCGGGTCATGGCGTGCTCCGGAAGGTCCGCTCGAGGCCTTTACACCGTCGAGCGGTACGCCGCACCCGTGACGTGCATGTGACGGTGGATCAGGCCTGCGCCCCCGCCCGCGCCAGGAGCCGCTCGGCCCGCTTCAGGTGCGGCCGGTCGAGCATCTCCCCGCCGACGCCGACGACGCCCGCGTCCGCGTCCGCCGCCTCGAAGGCGGCCACCACCGCCTGCGCCCGCTCCACCGCCTCGGGCGAGGGGGTGAAGACGCGGTTGATGACCGGCACCTGGGCCGGGTGGATCGCCATCTTGGCGAGGAAGCCGTCGCGGGCGGCCGCCTCCGTCTCCCGCGTCAGCGCGTCTTCGTCCCGGTAGGCGGTGAAGACGGTGTCCACCGGCGTCACGCCCGCGGCGACGGCACCGGCCACGCACAGGCTCCGGGCGATGCGGAAGAGGTCGAGGTATTCGCCCGAAGGCGTGCGCACGGCCGCCGCGCCGACGTCCGCCGACAGGTCCTCCGCGCCCCAGGTCAGGCCGGCGAGGCGGGGGCTCGAACCCGCGTAGCTGCCGCAGGTGAAAAGCGACGCCGCCGTCTCGGTGGCGAGCGCGACGATCCGGGTCGACCCGTCGGGAAGACCCGCCTCCGCCTCGTGGACGGCGAGCATCGCGTCGAGCCGGGTCACGTCCGCCCCGCTCCCCGCCTTGGGCAGCAGGATCCCGTCGGGCCGCGCGGGCATCACGCCCGCAAGGTCGTCCTCCACGAGGCCCGTGTCGAAGGCGTTGATCCTGACGTAGAGGAGCGGGCGCCCGTCCTCCTGCCGCGCCTTGCGCAGGAAGTCGGCCGCGATCGCCCGCGCCTCGGCCTTCCGCCCCGGCGCCACCGAATCCTCGAGGTCCACGAGCAGCACGTCCGCTCCCGCGCCCGGCGCCTTGGCGAGCTTCTTCTCGGAGTCTGCCGGCACGAACAGGAGCGAGCGCATCGCCTCCTCGCGCCGCAGGGGCCGTCCGCCTTCGCTCATCGTCTCTTCTCCTCCCGTTGGCGCGGCCTCACGCGGGCCGCCTGCGCATCAGCGCCGCGCGCTCGCAGACCGCGACGATCTCCCCCCGCTGGTTGACGGCGGTGTGCTCGAGTTCCACCACGCCCGCGTCCGGCCGCGAGCGGGACTCGCGCTTCGCCGTGACCTTCGTGCGCGCGCCGATGGTGTCGCCGTGGAAGACGGGCTTCGGGAACGTCACGTTCTTCATGCCGAGGTTGGCGATCGTGGTGCCGATCGTGGTGTCGTTCACCGTGATGCCGATGAGGAGGCCGAGGGTGAACAGGCTGTTCACGATCGGCTGGCCCCATTCCGTCTCGGTCTCGGCGAAGTGGCGGTCGATGTGGAGGGGCTGGGGGTTCAGCGTCATGTTGGAGAAGAGCATGTTGTCCGCCTCCGTCACCGTGCGGCGCAACGTGTGCTCGATCTCGGCCCCCACCTCGAACTCCTCGAACCAGAGCCCGCGCATTGCCTTCCTCCCTCGCTTGCCCGTCCTCAGTAGAGGAACTGCTCGTTCAGGATCCGCTCGTCCCAGCTGTGGTCCGGGTCGAACATGACGAGTGATGTCGCCTCCCGGTCCTCGCGGATCGACACCTCGCGCACGCGGCGGATCTCCACGTGGTCGGCGGCGGCCGCCACGGGGCGCTTGTCGTGTTCGAGGCACGCGATGGTGACGGTGACGTGGGACGGCAGCAAGGCCCCGCGCCAGCGCCGCGGCCGGAAGGCGGAGATCGGCGTGAGGGCGAGGAGCTGGGCGTTGATCGGCAGGATCGGCCCGTGGGCGGACAGGTTGTAGGCGGTGGAGCCCGCGGGCGTCGCCACGAGGACGCCGTCGCAGATGAGCTCGGCGAGGCGGGTGCGCCCGTCGATGGCGATCCTCAGCTTCGCCGCCTGGTGGGTCTGGCGCAGGAGCGAGACCTCGTTGATGGCGCGCGCCCGGTGGTGCTGGCCCTTCTCGTCCGTCGCCTCCATGAGGAGGGGGCGGATGGCCGTCACCTCCGCCGCGGCGAGGCGCTCCATCAGCCCCTCGGGGCGGAACTCGTTCATCAGGAAGCCGACAGAGCCGCGGTTCATGCCGAAGATGGGCTTGCCGGTGTTCATGAACCGGTGCAGCGTCTGGAGCATCAGCCCGTCGCCGCCGAGGGCGACGACGACGTCCGCCTCCCCGGGCGGCACGTCCCCGTAGCGGGCGGCGAGGGCGTCGCGGGCGGCGCGGGCCTCGTCCGTCGGGCTCGCCACGAAGGCGATGCCGCCCGGCGGGGCGGGGAGGCGGGACGCCTCAGGCGGCACGGGCGGGGCTCCGGCCAGCGGACGAGAAGGAACTGGAGGATGGCGGCATGGCTACCGGTGAGGCGGGCGGCGCTGTGAAGGTGCGGCTCATCTACACGACTTTTCCCGATCTCGACACCGCAAAGCGGATCGCCGGCGACCTCCTCGAGAAGCGGCTCGTCGCCTGCGCCAACCTCTTTCCGGGCATGGTGGCCGTCTTCCGCTGGGAGGGGAAGACCGAGGCGGAAGGGGAGGTGGCGGCGATCCTGAAGACGGCGCCCGACCGGGTCGAG
Source organism: uncultured Hyphomicrobiales bacterium (assembly GCA_964547415.1). Classification (GTDB taxonomy): domain Bacteria; phylum Pseudomonadota; class Alphaproteobacteria; order Rhizobiales; family Amorphaceae; genus CAZJNX01. Next base: position 51,742 of record CAZJNX010000002.1, on the reverse strand, counting down.
GCCCTCGGTGCGGCCCTCCTCGCCGCCCACCCCTACGAGGTGCCCGCCTTCGTCGCCCTTCCCGAGGGAGACTCGACGGAGGCGTTCGGGGGCTGGGTGGCCGGGGAGACCCGCGGCGGTTGATCGGCGCGCCCCGCGAGGAGCGCCTCGGCGGCGGCAAGCTCCTGCGGCCGGTTCACGTTGAAGAGCGGGTCGGCGCCGCGGGCGGCGAGCGCGGGCGGGGCTGCGATCGCCACCGTCCGGTGGGGGAGGCGGCCCAGGAGGGCGGCCATCGCCGGTGCGGGCGTCCCGTCGAGGACGGCGGCGAGCGTGTCGCGCACCTCGAGCCGGTAGAGGCCGACGACGGGGGAGGGGCCGGACGCGGACGTGGCGACGACCGCCGAAACGCCCGCGGCCGCCGCCGCGAGGCGCTCGCCGAGGTCGTCCGGCAGGAACGGGGCGTCCGCCGGCACCACGAGAAGGGCGTCCGGGCGCGGCGAGAGGCCGGCCGCCCAGGAAAGGCCCGCGAGGAGGCCCGCGGCCGGTCCTGCCGTCCCCGGCGGGTCGGGAAGGAGCGCGGCCGCCGGCAGCTGCGCGGCGAAGGGCCCCGGCGCCGCCCCGCCCGTGGAGACCGCGAGCGGACGGCCGGGCGCTGCCACCCGCTCCGCCGCGTGGAGGAGGAGGGGGCGGCCGGCGAGGGAACGGAAGGGCTTGCCGCCGCCCATGCGCCGTCCCCTTCCGCCGGCCAGCACCAGCGCCGCGAGCTCCATGCCTCCCTCCGGGTCCGCCCGTAGCGCGCCGCCCTTTCCCGACCCGCGCGCGGGCACTAGTGAAGGGGAAGGACGCAACGGGACGCAAGGAGGGGCGCCATGGCGGGCCCGGCGCTGAAGGACGAGGTGATGGCGCGGCTCGACGAGGTGAGGGTGCCGGACGGCAGCCGCTCCATCGTCGAGGCGGGCCTGGTGTCGGACGTGTTCGTATCGGACGGGCGGGTCGCCTTCGCGATCAACGTGGCACCGGAGGAGGCGAAGGCCTACGCCCCGGTGCGGACGGCCGCCGAGGCGGCGGTGAAGGCGGTGCCGGGCGTCGAACGGGCGATGGTCGCCCTCACGGCGGAGCGGCCCTCCGGCGGCCGGCGGGAGCGCCCGGCCCCGGCGGGGCCCACCCGCACGCGCCCCGGCGAGGCGGCGGCGCCGCCGCCGGCCGAGGGCGGGCGCCTGGTGCCGGAGGTGCGGCACATCCTCGCGATCGCCTCCGGCAAGGGCGGGGTCGGCAAGTCGACGACGGCGGTCAACATCGCCACGGCCCTGTCGGCGCTGGGCTGGTCCGTCGGGGTCCTCGACGCGGACATCTACGGCCCCTCGATCCCGACGCTCCTGCGCCTGCGCGCCAAGCCGGAGAGCCTGCCCGACCGCCGCCTCGCCCCCCTCGACGCCTACGGGCTGAAGGCGATCTCCATCGGCCTCCTCGTGCCCGCCGACGCGCCGGTGGTCTGGCGCGGGCCGATGGTGACGTCCGCCCTCACCCAGCTCCTGCGCGACGTCGCCTGGGGCGCCCTCGACTGCCTCGTCATCGACATGCCGCCCGGCACCGGCGACGTGCAGATCTCGCTCGCCCAGCAGGTGCCCCTGTCGGGGGCGGTGATCGTCACGACGCCCCAGGACCTCGCCCTCATCGACGCGCGCAAGGCGACCGGCATGTTCGGCAAGGTGAACGTGCCCGTCCTCGGCATCGTGGAGAACATGAGCCACTTCATCTGCCCGAACTGCGGCTACCGCTCGGAGATCTTCACCACCGGCGGCGGGCGGAAGGAGGCCGAGCGCCTGTCGCTCCCCTTCCTCGGGGAGGTGCCCCTCGACATCAAGATCCGCGAGCAGTCCGACGCGGGCGCCCCGGTCGTCGTCGCCGACGGGGAGAGCCCCCAGGCGGTGTGCTACCTCGACATCGCCGCCCGTCTCATGGGAATGCTCGAGGAGAACGCGGCGGGCCGCCGCCCCCCGCCGCGCATCGTGATCGAGGACGAGGCGGAGGCGGCCGGCTGACGGTGCCGGCCGCGCCCCGTCCGGCTCAGAAGACAAACCCTTCCACCCCGTAGACCACGTAGGCCTGGCTGGCGAGGTCGTCCTCGCGGCCCGGCGCGCCGATCACCACATCGTCGCGGCCGTCCCCGTCGAGGTCCTGCCCGCCGGCCACGGAGACGCCGAACAGCCCGTCGCGGAACGGGGCGCCCATGCGCAGCGCGGGCGCCGCGTCGCCCTCGAAGCTGCCGCTGGCGAGGTCGTCGAGGTCCACGTTGTCCGCGAGCGCCCGCGGCTTGCCCCAGACGATCCAGGCCTCGCCGTCCTCGTTCGCCGCCGGCGCGCCGACGATGACGTCGTCGTGCCCGTCGCCGTTGAAGTCGCCCGCGCCCGCCACCGCCGCGCCGAAGGAGCCGGTGTCATCGCTCGCGACCTCGACACCCTTGCCGTCGTCCTCGGGCGCGAGGCGGAAACCCTCGGCGGTGTCGCCCCCGTCGATCGGGGCCTCCTCGCCGTCGATGACGATGATGTCGCCATCGTAGACGCGCTCGCCGCCATCGGTCGGGAGGCGCCCGTCCTCACCGAGCACCAGGGTGCCGTCGACGGCGACCGGCTCGCCACTAGTGAGCCCGCTTTCGCCGGTGTCCACGAGGCGCACGCCATTGCCCTCGAGGAGCATGCCGTCCACCGGGAACAGGATCTCGCCGGTGCGCGGCGCGTCCACGAACCCGGTCTCCTCGCCCAAGAGGACGACGCGCCGGTCCTCGCGCACCACGAGGCCGGGGGCATCCCCGATCGTGCCCTCGGCCGGGGCGGCCGTCCCGCCCGTCCCCGGGACCGGCGATGCGGACGCGACGGGAAACGCAACCAGGGGCGTTGCATGTGATGCATGCGACAATCGAGGGTGGGAGCGGCAGCGCGTCCCCGACGGACGCCAAGGCCTCCGGGGCGGGATGCACGGGCGGCCCTTTTCGCCTATATCGGCCGCGTGAAGTCGGGGCGCCGCTGCCGGCGCCTGGTGCGGGCGGGCCGTCCGTCCGCCGCGGGGAGCACGATTGCGCGATGACGACCGCTCGGATCCACAAGCCCTCGAAGACCGCCATGCAGTCCGGCAGGGGCAAGACCAACAGGTGGCGGCTCGACTTCGAGCCCGAGACGCCGCGCACCACCGAGCCCCTGATGGGCTGGACCTCCTCGGCCGACATGCGCCAGCAGATCAGCCTCGACTTCGACACTAAGGAGGAGGCGATCGCCTACGCCGAGCGCAACGGCATCCCCTACCGGGTGATCGAGGCCCACGAGCCACGCCGGCGCAAGATCGCCTATGCGGACAACTTCCGCTCCACGCGCCGGATCCCCTGGACCCATTGACGCTCGCGGCGACGGCGCTGGCGCCTTGTCTTGGCCGCCCTACCCACCGGCTCGCCTTTGCGGTATGGAAGCAGCGGACGCGCGCGTCCGGCCCCGTAGCTCAGCCGGATAGAGCACCGGCCTTCTAAGCCGATGGTCGCAGGTTCGAATCCTGCCGGGGTCGCCACGTCCCTGGGCCGGCCGTCGGGCCGGACCGGTTCGCTTCGACGAACGCGACACGCAGGCCGGGCGGCGGCGGGCACCGCCGATGCGCGGTCCCCGCGCTGTTATCCCCGCGCCCTGATCCCCGCGCCCATGGCGTCACGGCAAACGAAGCCCGCCCCTCGGACTGGCGGGCGAGACCGCTGGCGCCACCGCCTGCACGCGGTCCGGGCCCGGCGCGGCGGCGGCGCCTCACCGGCCGGAAGCGGCGGGCGGCGCGATGCCGGCGGGGCGGGCGGACAGCGCTTCGGGGACGATCTCCCTGAGCGCCTCGATGCGCCTCGCCGGGGCCGGGTGCGTCGACAGGAGCGCCGGCAGGCCGCCGCGGGCGGGCGCGGTCCATCCGCTCCCAGAAGAGGATCGCCGCGCGCGGGTCGTACCCGGCGCGGGCCATCGTGAAGAGGCCGAGCCGGTCCGCTTCCAGCTCCTGGGCGCGGCCGTAGGGGCGGGCGAGGCCGAACTCGACGCCCATCCCGAACGCGGCCGCTACCTCCTCGCCGAAAGGGACGTCCCCCCAGTCGAGGGCGAGGGCGACGAGCCGGACCCCGAGGTCCTGGGCGACACTCGCCACCACGCGCTCCTCGGCGTGGTTCGCCGTCAGGTGGCCGATCTCGTGGCCGATCACGGCGGCGAGCTCGTCGGCGCTGCCCGCCGTCGCCACCAGCCCCTCGAAGATGCCGATCTTCCGTCCCGGCAGGACGAACGCATTGATCTCCGGCGAGGCGAAGACGAGGACCTCCCACGCGGCCGGATCATCCCCGTCGGCGAGGAGGAGGCGGTCGGCGATGGTGCGCGCCGCGCGCTGGGCCGTGCCGTCTGTCGAGGCGGGAACCCGCGCCCTGAGGCGCGCCCACGCCTCGAGGCCGAGCCGCTCGATCTCCGCCGACGGGACGAGGGCCGACGCGATGCGCTCGCACCCCGAAAGGGCCGGGGCGGCCGCCGCCGTCGTGAGGCCGACGAGGAGGCGCCGCCGGTCGACCGGGCGGGCGAGGAAGGGGAGGCAGTTCGTGCACATGGCGAGGGAACGACCGGCTGGAGAGGAGGTTCGCGGGCAGGCTGCGGCCCGTCCGCCGCTATGGCCCGCCCGTCAGCGACGCGCCGAAGCGCAGGGCGAGGCAGGCGGCCGACGCGGCCGAGGCGAGGGCCGCCCGCCGGTTCAGGATGGCGCTGCGGTTCATGGCGACCACGATCCGGTTGATGTCCGCCGCGTCAAGCGTCTCGAAGCGCGAGATCCGGCGCACGGTGCGCGAGCCGGCCTGGTACCACAGGACGGCGGCCGCGAGCGCCGCGAGGATCGCGGCCGTGTCGAGAACATGAAAGAGCGCGGGCATGGGTGCTGCACCCCTTTAATGCGGCGGACGCGGCCGGTGGGTGCGGCGTTCGCCCGCGGCCGCGGCGCCGCGCCCCTCATCCGGGACGGCCCGTCGCCCCGACGGGCCAGTCCCTTGCAGGCGGCGCCGGACCGCCCGTCCCGCGCCGGACCGCCTTCTCGAGCTCCGCGGCGAGGAGGAGGACCGCGCTCGCGCCGAAGCCGACGGCGAGGCTCCCGACGCCGAGCGGAACCGTGTGGAAGAACGGCTGGGCCGCCGGCAGGTACACCGCCGTCATCTGGAGGGCGAAGGCGAGACCGACGAGCGCGGCGAGGGCCGGGTTGGCGCGCGGGTCCATCCGCCAGACCGGGTCGTGGAAGGAGCGGGTCGCCTGGACGCGCCCGAGCTGGATGAGGGCGAGCGTCGTGAAGACGAGCGTCGTGAGGTATGCGGCCTCGGCCGGCGACAGGGGCCCGTCGCGGGTGAGCGTGCCGTGGGCCCACGCGCCGACGCCGACGGTGACGAGCCCGATCAGCCCGCCGAGCCAGACGACGTGGACGCCCATGCCGCGGCTGAAGACGCCCTCGTCCGGGTCCTGGGGCGGGCGGCGCATGGTGTCGCGCTCGGCCTTCTCGAGGCCCATGCCGAGGCCGAGGAGGCCGTCGGTCAGAAGGTTCGAGAACAGGATCTGCACGGGAAGGAGCAGCAGCGGCAGCCCGAGGAAGGGCGGCACGGCCACCGTGAGCACCTTGCCGAAGTTGCCCGCCACCGAGAACTGCACGAAGCGGCGGATGTTGTCGTAGACGACGCGCCCCTCCTCGACCGCGGCCACGATGGTCGCGAAGTTGTCGTCGAGGAGTACCATGTCGGCCGCTTCCCGGGCGACGTCCGTGCCCGAGCCCATGGCCACGCCGATGTCGGCCCGCTTGAGCGCGGGGGCGTCGTTCACCCCGTCGCCGGTCATGGCGACCACCTCGCCCCGGGCGCGCAGCGCCTCGATGATCTTCAGCTTGTGCTCGGGCGAGACGCGGGCGTAGACGCCGACCTCGTCCACGATCGCCCCGAGGTCCGCCGCCATCCGCTCGAGCTCGGGCCCGGTCACGACCCGCGCGTCCTCCCGGCAGATGCCGAGGTCGGCCGCGATCCGGCGGGCGGTGACGGGATGGTCGCCGGTGATCATCACCGGGCGGATCCCCGCGCGCCGGCAGGTGGCGACCGCCTCGGCCGCCTCCGGGCGCGGCGGGTCGATCAGGGCGACGAGCCCGAGGAGCACGAGGCCCGTTTCGAGGTCCTCCGCCCGCGGGTCCGCCGGCTCGCCGGCGAGCGGATGCACGGCGACGGCGAGCACCCGCATCCCGTCCGCGCCGAAGGCCTCGTTGGCGCGGACCATCGTTGCACGGCGGCTCTCGTCGAGGGGGACGACGCGGCCGCCGACGAGGACCTCGTCGGCGAGGGGAAGGATGGCGTCGACCGCCCCCTTCGTCACCGCCAGCACCGGCGTGTCCGGGAAGGGGGCGCCGAGCGCGGTCCCGGCCTCGCCCGCGGCGTGGACGGTCGTCATCCGCTTGCGCGTGCTGTCGAAGGCGATCTCGGCGAGGCGCGGGTGCCTGTCCTCGAGCGCGGCCTTCGGAAGGCCCGCCCGCGCGGCCGCCGTCACGAGGGCGGTCTCGGTGGGATCGCCCACCGCGTCCTCCTGTCCGTCCGCGGCGGCGCGCAGGACGGCGTCGTTGCACAGCGCCGCGCCCGACAGGAGGGCGGCCGCGTCCGGGCGGCCGTCGATCGCCGCCTCGCCGGCAGCGTCGAGGGCGAGGCGTCCGTCCAGCGTCTCGACCGCCACGGCGGTCATCCGGTTCTGGGTGAGCGTGCCGGTCTTGTCCGAACAGATCACGGTCACCGAGCCGAGGGTCTCCACCGCCGGCAGCTTGCGGACGAGCGCCTTGCGCTTCAGCATCCGCCGGCTGCCGAGGGCGAGCGTCAGCGTCATGACCGCGGGCAGGCCCTCCGGCACGATGGCGACGGCAAGGCTGATGCCGGTGAGGAGGACGAGGGTGACGTCCTCCCCCCGCAGCCAGCCCGCCACGGCCACGACGGCGGCGATCCCCACCGCCACCACCGCGAGGACCTTCGCCAGCCCGTCGAGGCGGCGCTGCAGGGGCGTCGGCTCGTGGGTGACGGCCTGCAGCATGCCCGCGATCCGGCCGAGCTCGGTGCCCATGCCCGTCGCCACCACCACGCCCCGGCCCCGCCCGTAGGTGGCGGCGGTGCCCTTGTAGGCCATGTTGACCCGGTCCCCGACGGCGAGGTCCGCGTCCGGCAGCGGCGCGGCGATCTTCTCGACCGGCTCCGACTCCCCGGTGAGGGCCGCCTCCTGGATCCTGAGCGCCCGGCTCTCCACGATCCTGAGGTCGGCGGGGACCACGTTGCCCGCCTCGAGGAGGACGACGTCCCCCGGCACGAGGCCGGTGGAGGACATCTCCTCCCGCCGCGCGCCCCTGAGGACCCGCACGAGCGGGGTCGACATCTGCCTGAGGGCCGCGATCGCCTTCTGCGCCCGGTACTCCTGCACCACGCCGAGGACCACGAACAGGACCACGATCGCCAGGATCGCGACGGCGTCGACCGTCTTGCCGAGGACGGCCGCGAGAGCGGCCGCGAAGACGAGGATGAGGATCAGGACCGAGGAGACCTGCTCCCACAGGATGTGCCAGATCGTCCGCCCGCCCCGCTCGTCGAGGGCGTTGGGGCCGAAGTGCTCGAGGCGGGCCGCCGCGTCCGCCGGGTCGAGCCCCGTGTCCGGGTCCGTCTCCTGGAGCCGGGCGACCTCGTCCGGGGCCAGCGTGTGCCAGGGGGCGTCGGCGTTCGTCTCGTTCGGCATCAAGGCTCCTCTTCGCGCCCGCCAACGGCGTGGCGGACGATCGGTTGCACGCGCAAGCGGCCGTGGCGGGCGCACGGCCCGTCCCGGGCGCTTGCGCCGGCCCCCGCCCCGGGCGCTTGCGCCGGCCCCCGCCCCGGGCGCGGACGGGGCGCGGTCAAAGGGCGAGGAGAGCGACGACGGGAAGCGCGATCGCGGCGAGGACGACCGCTGCCGATGTCGCCGGCGCCCTGAGCACGAGGCGCTTCAGAAGGTGCTGGACGCGGCGTTCCGGCCGCGTGGGTCGCTCCGGGTCGGCGAGGCGCGAGCGCACGAGCGCCACCTCGGCGTCCGACACCGGGCGGACGGGAATGGGCCGGAGGGACCGCCCTTCCGGCCGGCGCAGCGCCTCGACGGCGCCGAGGAGCGAGCCCGCCTCCGCGATCGCCGCGCGCAGCTCCCCGGGGCTGCGGTCGAGGTGCTCGGCGAGGAGGTCGTCTCGCATGGCGCGGATCCGCTCCCGGTCGCCCTCCCGGCCCGCCTCGACCGAGAGGTCGCACTCGGTGTCGAAACCCATGGAGCGGTTGCTGGCGTTGGACGAGCCCACGCGGATCAGTCGGTCGTCCACCACGAGCACCTTGGCGTGGACGTAGATCGCCTCGCCGGCCGCGTCGACCGGATGGTAGATGCCGAGGCGGCCGTGGCGGTCGGCCCGGTGAAGGGCCGCGAGGTTGAGATCGCGGGCGACGCCCACCGTCTCCTGCTGCAGCCAGCCCGCGGTCTCGAGCGGGTTCACGATCACCACCTCGGGCCCGTCCGCCTCCCCGAGGCGGCGGCCGATGGCGTCGGCGACGGCGACCGAGGCGAGGTACTGGCTCTCCAGGTAGATCGTGCGCCGCGCGGCGGCGATGGCGGCGAGGTGGAGCGCCTCGATCTCGCGGACGGCGGGCCGGCCCTTCCAGGCGGGCATGGTGCGGGAGATGCCCACCGCAACGTCCCGCAGGTCGGGCGCCACGCCGTCGGGCCACGGGTCGCTCCCCTCCGCGCGGGGCGGGTCGATCTCCACCCCGGTCGCCATGCGCCACCGCTCCCGCGCGAGCTCGCCGAGGGCCCGCGCGGCCTCGCCGTCCACTACCGTCGTCGCGTCGTGCCAGGGGCCCGAGATCGAGCCGTCCGGCCGCCGGCGCCGCCGGTCGCCGGGCAGGTGCCGGCGCGTGTCCCAGCGGTCGCTCGTCATGTCGATGCCGCCGCAGAAGGCGAGGCGGTCGTCGATCACCGCGATCTTCTGGTGGTGGGCCGCGGTGAGGGGGTGCTCCCCGTCGAAGCGCAGGCGGATGCAGGAGGCCGCCTTCAGGTCGAGGAGGAAGAGGGGGAGCATCTGGTCCTTGACGGTGAGGAAGACCGACATGTCCCACTTGAGGACGCGGACGAGGAGGTGGGGCTTCCGGCGGACGAGCGCCTTCAGGAACGGGCCGAGCCGCTCCGGCATGTCGTCCGCGGGCCCGTCGGGGACGAGGTCGATGCGCAGGTCGAAGTCCCAGCCGACGAGCATGATCGACCGCTCCGCCTTCAGCATGGCCGCGCGGGCGGCGGCGAAGTAGTCGGCGGCGTCGACGAGGAGCGCGAAGCGCGAGGCATGGGCGATGCGCCAGGCGGTGCGCCCGGGCGCCAGCACGGCCGGCGCGTCCGCGGGGGATGGGGTGTCCTGCATCCTCGACCTGCCGAGACGGTCTCTGGCGGGTGCAACTCGAGGGAAGCGGAATCTTTCCCCAAAACGGCGCCGTGCCGGGCGCGTCGGGCCGCGCGGGTGCGCGCGGCGTGGACGAAGCACCACCGCCCGGTGCGAGCCGCCGGCTGTCCCGCCGCCCCGGCGGCGAGGGGCGGTTGGCGGTCGCGGGCGGTCGCCGCCCCGGCCCGGGGGGCCGGCAGGGACGGGGGCCGCCGCCCGGTTCCTCCGGGCGGGGGGTCGGGCGGCGGCGTCTGTCAGGCGGCGTGGATCGACCGGGGGCCGGCGCGCCGGTCGAAGAAGAGGGCCTGGCTGATCACCGCCTTCACCATGTCGGTGTCGAACGGCTTGGTGATGAGGAAGGCGGGCTCGGGCCGCTCGCCCGTGAGGAGCCGCTCCGGGTAGGCGGTGATGAAGATGACCGGGACGCTGATGCCTTCCAGGATCTCGTTCACCGCCTCGAGGCCGGACGAGCCGTCGGCGAGCTGGATGTCGGCGAGGACGAGGCCCGGCCGCTCCTTCGCCACGGCGGCCACCGCCTCGGTGTGGGTGCGTGCCACGCCCGCCACGCGGTGGCCGAGCGCCTCGACCAGCGCCTCGAGGTCCATGGCGATCAGCGGCTCATCCTCGATGATGAGGACGTTGGTCGCCACCTGCTCGGACATGGCCTTGCCGGCCTCGTCGATGAGGGCGGCGACGCCCGAGGCGTCGGTGCCGAGGATCTCGGCGACCTCGCCCATGGTGAAGCCCTCCACCGTGGCGAGGAGGAAGGCCTGGCGCGCCCGGGGCACCATGCTGTCGAGCCGCCGCTCGTGGGCGGACAGGGGCGTCGCCTGCTCGTGGTTGACGGACACGGAGTCCCAGATCGCGATCATCAGGCGGTAGAGCTCGACGCGGGGCGCGGCGCCCTTGCGGAACATGCCGGGGTCGGCGATGAGCGCCTCGAGGAGGGCCTCCACGTAGGCATCGCCGCTCGGCTGGTCGCCCGTGAGGGCGCGGGCGAACCGGCGCAGGTACGGCAGGTGTGGCGCGATCGTCTGGCCAAGGGACATCGACAAACCTCGCAGGTTCTGAAATGTAGCGGGCGGCGCGGGCCGCACGGCCCCGGCGTCGCTGCGCTCGGTGAGGCCATTGACACCGAACGCACGGGCAGCGTCAACGTGGGAACCCGACCGGGGGCCGCCGAGTTCATTGATTGGTTGCGGGCAGGTGCAGCGAGTTTTCGCCGGATCGCGTGCGCCCGGACCAAGGCACCGGTCGAGGAGGAGAGACCGGACGCGGAGCGGACATGACCAAAGGCGACGCGGATCACGTGGAAGATCATGAAAAAGACGACCCGATGCAGCACCTGATCGGTCAGCAACTGAAGGCGATGTACAGCGAGGTGCTGGCCGAACCGATTCCGCCACGCCTTCTTCATCTCCTCGAGAAGCTGGACGAGGTCACGAGCGACAAGTCCGGCAAAGGGTCCTGATGGAAACGCGAGAACTGCTCGTCGCCCAGATACCCAATCTGCGCGCGTTCGCGGTCAGCCTGTGCGGCAATCCCGAACGTGCCGACGACCTGGTCCAGGAAGCCTTGATGAAGGCGTGGGCGAATATCGAGACGTTCCAGCCCGGCACCAACATGCGGGCCTGGCTGTTCACCATCCTGCGCAACGTCTACTACTCCGAGTATCGCCGCAAGCGCCGGGAGGTGGAGGACGCGGACGGCAGCCTGGCGGCGATGCTGTCAACCCACCCCGAGCAGGACGGGCACCTCGACCTTTCCGACTTCAAGCAGGCCCTCGCCCAGCTCGCGGACGACCAGCGCGAGGCGCTCATCCTCGTCGGCGCGTCGGGCTTTTCCTACGAGGAGGCGGCCGAGATCTGCGGCTGCGCCGTCGGCACGGTGAAGAGCCGCGTGAACCGCGCCCGCAACCGCCTCGCCGACCTGTTGTCCGTGCGCTCGGCCTCCGAGTTCGGCCCGGACCCCCACACCCGCTCCATCATCTCCTGATCGCCGGCCGGCCGCGGGCGCCCGCCCGCTGGCAAGCCCCGCGACAGCCAGCTGCGCCATGACACCGGAAGCGGCGCACGCTTGCCGGCGGCCCGTCCGCGTCCGGCCGATGCCGGCGGGTGGCGGCGCCTATCGGTCGGGACAGGGCGCCTGCACCCCTGCCACGCCGGCGACGGCCCGTTCCCGTGCCATACCTGCCGTCGCGACACGACGCGCTGGAGCGAGGCCATGCAGCAACACGGCCCTTTGCCGGTCAAGACGCGGCACATGCACAATCACCACATGGATAGCACGGTGTGGGACGACTTCCGCTTCCGTGAGGGCGACGTGGTGATCGTCACCTACGCCAAGTCCGGGACCACCTGGATGCAACAGATCGTCAGCCAGCTCATCTTCGACGGCGCTCCGGGCGTGGCGGTCTCGGAGCTGTCGCCCTGGGTCGACCTCAGGATCCCGCCAAGGGAGGTGAAGCTCGGCGCCCTCGAGGCGCAGGCCCACCGCCGCTTCGTCAAGACGCACCTGCCGGTGGACGCCCTCGTCGTCTCGCCGAAGGCCCGGTAGGTCTACGTCGGCCGGGACGGGCGGGACGTGGCGTGGTCGCTCCACAACCACCACGCCAACGCCAACGCGGCCTTCTTCGAGGCCATCAACGACACGCCCGGCCGCGTGGGCCCGCCGCTCCCCCCGGCCCCGGCGGACCGCAACGCCTGTTTCCGCACCTGGCTCGAGGAGGACGGCGCCCCGTTCTGGCCGTTCTTCGAGAACGTTCGCAGCTAGTGGGCGGTGCGCCACCTGCCCAACGTCCTCCTCGTCCATTTCGAGGACCTGAAGCGCGACATGGAGGGAGAGATCCGGCGGATCGCGGCCTTCCTCGCCATCGCCCCCTCGGCGGCGGCCTGGCCCCGCATCCTCGAGCACGCCTCCTTCGAACACATGAAGAAGAACGCCGCGGCGGCCGCTCCCCTCGGCGGCGCCTTCTGGGAAGGATCGTGCCGGGCCGGCGAGACGACCGGGCGCGGGCGTCAGGCGCGGCGCCAGCCCTGGGGGCCCAGGTGCTCCTGGGGCTGGAAGCGCTTCTTGTAGTCCATCTTGGGCGAGCCGTTCACCCAGTAGCCGAGGTAGACGTACGGCAGGCCCATCCGCCGCGCACGCTCCACGTGGTCGAGGATCATGTAGGTGCCGAGGCTTCGGTGGGCCTCGTCCGGCTCGAAGAACGAGTAGACCATGGACAGCCCGTCCGAGAGGACGTCGGTGAGGGCACAGGCGATGAGGCGTCCGCCCGCCCGCCGGTCCTCCTCCGTGTCGTCGGGCGCGGGCGCCACGCGATACTCCACGAGGATCGTCTCCACGTGGGTGTCCTCCACCATCATGGCGTAGTCGAGGACGGACATGTCGGCCATCCCGCCGTCCGCGTGGCGATCGTCGAGATAGGCGCGGAAGAGGGCGTACTGCTCCGAGGAGGGGGCGGAATCGATCTCCCGGCCCGCGACGTCCGCGTTGGCGTTGCGGATGCGGCGGAAGGACCGCGTCCACTCGAACGCCCCGGCGAGGACCCGCACCGACACGCACGCCCGGCATCCCTCGCACGCCGGGCGGTAGGCGATGTTCTGGCTGCGGCGGAAGCCGCCCTGGGTGAGGACGTCGTTGAGGGCCGTCGCCCGCTCGCCCACGAGATGGGTGAACACCTTCCGCTCGAGCCGGTCGGGAAGGTAGGGGCAGGGCGCGGGCGCCGTCAGGTAGAACTGGGGATTGTCCGTCCAAAGGCGTGTCATGGGAGGCCGATCACGTCTCCTTGCATCCCGCCGCCACCCGGCGCGGCCTTTTCGCGCGGGGGCGTTCCTCCGCCGCCGGGGTGGCCGTGCCGCCCCGCTCCTTCCGCCCGGCGCTCCGCCGATGCGTCCGGCCCGGGCCCCTGGTCCGGCGCGGCCCTCCGGCCCCGCCGACGGGGCGGGCGCCTGACCCGCCTCACCGCGCGGGGCGGCCGGGGGCCGTCACAGGCCGTAGTACCAGGGGGCCACCAAGCTGAACGCGGCCCACAGTAGCAGAACGAGGGGCACGCCAGCCACGACAAAATCGACGAAGCGGTAGTGGCCCGGCCCCATCACCAGAAGGTTCGTCTGGTAGGCGACGGGCGTCGCGAAGGAGCAGTTGGCCGCCAGGATCACCGTCACCACGAACGGCTCGCCGGGAAGCCCCAGCCGCTCGGCGAGGCCCAGCGCGATCGGGGTGAACAGCACCGCGGCGGCGTTGTTGGTCAAGATGTTGGTGGTGACGGCCACCGTGATGAACAGGACCGAGAGGACGACCGCCGGGCTCTGCCCGTCCATGGCGCCGATCATGAGGCTCGCGATCCGCTCCGCCCCGCCGGTCGCCTGGAGCGCCGCCGCCGAGGCGATCGCCGCGGCGATCAGCATCACGATGCGCCCGTCGATCACCCGCGTCGCCTGGCGCACGTTGAGACACTGCGTCGCGAGCATGGCGATGACGCCGAGGAGCGCCGCGACCACGATGGGCACCGCCCCGCTCGCCGCCGCCACCACCACCGCCGCGAAGATGGCGAGGGCGACGGGCGCGCGGCGGCGCAGCGGCACGTCGCTCGCCGTCCAGTCGACGAGGAGGACGTCCCGGTTGCCGCGCAGCCCGTCGATCGCCCCCCGCGGACCCGCGAGGAGGAGAACGTCGCCCGCCTCGAGGCGGATCTCGGACATGGGCATCCGCGGCATGCGGCTGCGCCGCTGGATGCCGAGGACGACGCACCCGGTCTCGGACCGGAAGCCCGCCTGGGAGATGGTGCGCCCGATGAGGCGGGAGCCGGGCGCCACGATCCCTTCGGCGAGGGTGACCACCCCGGGGGGCAGGCGGGTCGCGGTGCCGTCCTCCTCCGTCGTCACCTTGGCGCCCGACAGGACGGCGGCGCGGCCCGACAGGGCCTTCTGGAGGGCGTTGCGCGTCGCCGCCACGATGACCACGTCGCCGGGCTGCAGGGTGAGGTTCTCGAAGGGCGGCAGGTAGGGCTTCTCCCCGCGCTGGACGAGGCGGACCGTCATGTCCTTGAGCTGGGGAAACAGGCCCGAGACCGGCGCCGCGCCGACGAGGGCGTGGCCGGGCTTCACCGCGATCTCGGCGATGAACTGCTTGCCCGAGCCGATGCGCATCTCGTCGGCCATGGTGCGCCGCGGCTTCAGGAGGAGCGGCATGACGCCGAGCACGTAGAATGCCCCGATCCCGGCCAGCATCAGCGCGATCGGCGTGAACGAGAAGAACTGGAGGTCCACGCTGTCCGCCCGCCGGGCGACGTCCGCGGCGAGGAGGTTGGTGGACGAGCCGATCAGCGTCGTCATGCCGCCGAGGATGGTGATGAAGGAGAGCGGCATCAGGAAGCGCGCGGGCGGCATCCCGAGGGAGTTCGCGAGCGCGCTCATGAGCGGCAGGAACATGACCACGACGGGGGTGTTGTTGAGGAAGGCCGACAGGCCCGCGATCACCAGGAACACGAGGGTGACGGCGGCGATGCCGTTGCCCTTCACGAAGTCCACCATCACCTGGGCGGGCCGCTCCAGCGCGTCGGTGTGGAACAGGCCCTGCCCGACGATGAGGAGGGCGAGGATGGTGATGAGGCCCGGGTTGGCGAAGCCCGACAGGATGTCCTCGGCGGTCACCGGCCGCTGCCCCGCCGGCAGGTCCAGCACCACGAAGATCACGAGATAGGCCGCGATCACCCCGAGGCTGATCGCCTCGATGGAGAAGCGCTCGGCGGCGTAAAGGACAATGGAGACCGCGATGACGGCGAAGGTCGCCCACATCGCGATGTCCGCCGGCACGTTCATCCGCTGCCTCCGCCGCCGCTCCGGCGCCGCCCGCGTGGCGACCGGCCGGTGCCCGCGGACCCGTCCGCCGCCGGGGACGGCGGCAAGGGGCCCCGGAGCGTCATGGATGAAGCGCTCTAGTCAGTCGCCGGCGCCGACGCAAGGCGTGGCCGCCGCCCCGCCCGGGCCGGTCAGGGCGCGAGGGCGACGACGCGGCGGAAGGCGGCGCTGTCCACGACGACCGTGCCGAGGACGATGTCGTGGAGGAGTCGCTTCCTCGGCGACAGCAGGGAGACGAGGACGATGAAGGGGGTCAGGAAGCTCACCGAGGCGTAGAACAGGATCGGGTGGGCGATGCCGATGAGGAGTTCGGGCGTCTCGCCGTACCACATGCGCAATTCGAGGCCCGTCACCTGCATCCCCGGCGTCTGCGGCACGCCGCCGCCGAAGGAGAAGGCGTAGTAGAGGATGGCGATGGCGGGCCAAAGGATGGCGTAGAGGAGCCAGCCGAGGCCGAGCGTCACGATCCCGAGGAGGAAGATGACGACGGCGGCGACGGCCATCAAGACGGTGGTGCACCACGTCCACCAGGAAGGCGATGGAGCGGCGGGTGCGCACCGAGGCGTAGAGCGCCGGGTTGACCGCCGGGTCGAGGGCGTTGAAGCGGGGCTCGAGGGTGGTCATCGGGGCGCGTCCGGAAGGTGGTTGTTCGTCATGACAGCCACATAGGAAGCCCGCGGGCCGGTGTGAACCGCCGCCCGCCGCGAGGCCGCTCCTTCAGAAGCGCGAGCCCGCCACGTCCAGCGTCTTCACCGAGAAGCCCGCCGCCTCGATGGCGGCGATGATCTCCGCGGCGTGGACCGCGTCGCGCGTCTCGATGGTGAAGTCGACGCTCGTCCCCTTGGCGGGCACGTTGAGGAGGAGGCGGTGGTGGGACACCTCGAGGATGTTGCCGCCGAGGTCCCCGATGGTGGCGGCGAGGCGGGCGAGCACCCCGGGCTTGTCGTGGATGATGACGCGGATCGACACGATCCGCCGCTCGCGGGCGAGCTCGCGCACCATGATGGAGGCGAGGATGCGCGGGTCGATGTTGCCCCCGCACAGGACGAGGCCGCAATCCGCCCCCAGAAAGCGCTCCCGCGCCATCAGGATGGCGGCGAGGCCCGCCGCGCCCGCCCCCTCGGCCATCGTCTTCTGGAGCGTCAGATAGGCGTTGACGGCCTGCTCGATGGCCGGCTCGTCGACGAGGATGATGTCGTCCACGTGGCGGCGCACCGCCTCCAGCGTGAGGCGCCCGCAGTTCTTCACCGCGATGCCTTCGGCGAGGGTGGACCCGCCGCACCGCCCCGTCTCCCCGCGCAGGGCCGCCCACATGGACGGGTAGAGCGCCGTCTCCACCCCGATGACGCGGATCTCCGGCCGGATCGCCTTCGCCGCGATCGCGATGCCCGAGATCAGCCCGCCCCCGCCGACCGGCACCACGAGGGTCTCGAGGTCGGGCCGCTCGGCCAGCATCTCGAGGGCGATCGTGCCCTGGCCGCGGATCACGTCGTAGTCGTCGTAGGGGTGGATGAGGACGAGGTCCCTCTCGGCGCCGAGGCGCTCGGCCTCGGTCTGGGCCTCGGCCAGGGTCTCGCCCGACAGGACCACGTTCGCCCCGTGGGCGCGGGTGGCGGCCACCTTCACGAAGGGGGTGTCCTCCGGCATCACGATGGTGGCGGGGATCGAAAGGCGCCGGGCGTGGTAGGCGACGGCCTGGGCGTGGTTGCCGGCGGACATGGCGATGACGCCGCGCCGCCGGTCCGCCGCGGAAAGGCCGGTGAGCTTCACGAGGGCGCCCCGGTCCTTGAAGGAGCCGGTCGCCTGCATGTTCTCGTACTTGACGGACAGGCGCGCGCCGGTCGCCCGGGACAGGCGGTCGGCCGGGAGGAAGGGCGTCTTCACGATGCCACCTTCCAGGATCCTCGCGGCGTCCTCGATGGCGGCGAGGTCCGGCAGCTCGAGGGGGGCTCTGGCGGCGGCGTCGAGGGGGCGTGCGGCTTCGGCCATGGCGGTCGCGTCCTTCGCGGCGGAGCGGGGCGGCGCGCGGCGGCGGTCGGCGCGCGGGGCCATCCCGGCACGATAGGCGCGCGGGGCGCGGAACGCACGGCGGATTGCGTCACGCGGGGCCGCCTCGCGCGGCATGGTGCCCCCGGCCCGGCAAGCGGGGCCGGGACGGTCAGCGGTTGCGCACGACCACGCACGGCAGGCGGGCTGCCGCGATGCGCCGGCAGGTTGCGGCGGCGGCCGTGCGGCTGTCGGCGGCGAATTGCACGGCGTGGATCGGCATGCGCCCGCGGGCGGCGAAGCGGCGCACGACGATGCCGGGCGCCTTCGCCCGGAGATCCGCCGGAAGGCGGCCGCGCAGCCGCTCGTACTGGCGCATGGCCACGTGCCGCTTCGGGTGACCGGCCACCTGCGCCCCCCATGGGCTCGCCCCGCTGGCGAAGGCCCCGCCCCCCGGCGGCCGCGGCGACACGCGGTGGGTGCCGAGCATGACGACGAGGCCGACGCAGTCGCTCGGCCCGACGGTCCGCTCCGGGCGCGGCCGCGGCACGGCGGGCGCCGGAACGGGCGGCGCCGGCGCGGCCTCGGCGATGGTCGGCCGGTCCGGCGCGGGCCGGGGGGCCGGCAGGGGAGGGCGCGTCGGCGCGAACAGGTTCGCCGCCCGCCGGCCGCCGGGGGCGCCCGGGCCGAGGTCCGCCGGCGGGGCGGCGGCGTCCGCAGCGTGGCGGGGCGCGGCGCGGCGGACGGCGAGCGCGGCCGGGGCGGGCAGGGGGATCGTGGCCGGGGTGCGGGCGGCGAGGCGCAGGGCTTCCACCTCGCCCTTCCACTCCTCCACCGTGCGGCCGGTGATGGTGTGGACGTAGGCGATGGTCTCGCCCGGCAGGCGCCCGATCCGCCCGTCCAGCCAGCGGGAGACCCGGTTGGGCCCGCCGTTGTAGCCCGCCGCGGCGAGACCCCAGTTGCCGAAGCGCTCGTGGAGCTCGGCGAGGAAGGCGGCCGAGGCCGGCAGGGCCGCCGCCGGGTCGAAGGCGTCGTGAAGCCCCCGCTCCCGGGCGGTGTAGGGCATGAACTGGGCGATGCCCCGGGCGCCCACCGGGCTCACCGCGTGGGGGTCGAACCGGCTCTCCTGGAAGATCAGACGGACGAAGAAGTCGTGGGGCACGCCGTGGCGGCGCGCCGCGTCCGAGGCGAGGGAGCACAGCTGCGCCAGCGTGGGCGGGTGCTCCTCCTCCGCGGCCGGCGCCGCGCCCGGCGGATGGGGGCCGGTGTCCGGCGCGGCGTTCTCCCCGGCTGCGCGCCCCGCCGCGTCCTCCGCCGCGAGAACGTCCGTCGCGGGCGGGACGTCGGCCTCGGCGGCGACCGCGAGCGCCGCCGCCGCGAGAAGAAGCGCGCAGACGATCCCAGCCCTCCAGCGCGCCCTGCCCTTCTCGTCGCCGTTCGCCATCGAAGCCTCTCCGTCCTCCCGCCGCTGTCCTGCGCGGCCGCGGCGTCACGGTCAACAGGCCCCGCGGGTGTCGGGTGGAGGGGGAACGTGCTATGCGGGCGGTCGGATCGGGCGGCCGGGGGGCCGCGGACGCACCAGGGAGGCTGGCATGGGCGGGGCCGACGGCAACGCGGGCGCGAACGGCGAGGCGGAGGACGACACCCGCGAGGTGGAGGGCTTCCACGTGGACGGCGTCCTCGACGGGGGGATGACGGCCGACGGGCGGCTCGTCCTCGTGGTGCACGCGGGGGGCGGGCCGCTGGCCCTGTCCCTGTCGCGGGAGGATGCGGAGCGGGCGGCGGCCCTCTTCCTCGCCCAGATGCCCCCGTCTGGCGCGGGCGTCGACATCGTGACGGAAGCGAGCCTGTCGGGCGGGGAGGTGGAGGCCGACGCCGCCTCGGTGGAGCCGCCCGCCGCTGAGGGCGAGCCGTTCGTCGTCCACCTGAGCCGCGACGGGCAGGAGCAGCTCACCCTGCGCATGCCGACGCGCCGTGCGCTGCACTTCGCCCGGGACCTCACCCGCCAGATCGCCGCCCACATGAAGGACACGTCCGGCGGCTGAACCCCGCGGGGCGGCTCAGCAGGTCCCGTCAGCGCACCGGCGGGACCGCGGGATCGAGCGAAATGCGGGCGGATCCGCGTCCGCCGGCCCGGCCGGCCGTCCGCCGCCATGGCGGCGGAACCGGGGTCAGATGAAGGGGTAGCCGCCAGGGGTGGTGTTCTCGAGCTCCCGGCGGTCGTAGCCGAGGCGGGCGAGCGTCTCGTCGTCGAGCGACAGGAGGTAGACGTTCACCGCGCGCCGGGCCTGGTCCTGGCGGGCGGCGACGATGCGCCGGCCGATGCGCTGGAGGATCCCCTCCTCCCGTTCGGAGCCGGTGATGCGGAAGTCGGAGGCGGTGGTGGAGCGGGCCATGGTGTTCCCTTTCGCGTTGCGGTGCAGCAGGCGCGTCTTCGCGCTGCACCAGGAGGCGGGCCGCGGGCGTCCATCTCCACGGCGCCGCCGATGTTCTGCCATCCCAGATAGCCCGCGCGCCGGGTCGAACAACGACGGCGGGCGCAACCCTGCGGCCCTCCTTGTGCAATGCAGCATGGCCGGGTCCCGCGCGCGGCCGGGCGGGCGTGCACGGGGCGACGAAATCCCCTAGGGAAAGGGCGCGCGCCGGACGGCCCGGCGGCAGACGGGAAGAAGCCGGGAGGACCCGCTCCATGTTCCAGTCCTTCGACCCGCCCCGCGGGGGCGGCGGCGAGATCCCCGCCCGCCTCGCCGCGCTCCGGGCGCTGATGACCGAAGCGGGCGTCCACGCCCTGATCGTGCCCCATTCGGACGAGTACCAGGGCGAGTACCTGCCCCCGTGCGCCGAGCGGCTCGCCTTCGTGACTGGCTTCACCGGCTCGGCGGGCCTCGCCGTCGTCCTCGCCGACCGCGCGGTCCTGTTCGTCGACGGGCGCTACACCCTCCAGGCCGCGACGGAGGTGGACGGCACCCTCTTCGAGATCGTCGACGTGACCGCCAACAAGCCGTCCGAGTGGCTGGCGGGCGCCGTCGGCGAGGGGGCCGCCGTCGGCTACGATCCGGCGCTCCACACCCGGGCGGAGGTACGGCGCTTCGCCGCCGCCCTCGAAAAGGCGGGGGCGCTGCTCGTGCCGGTGCCGGACAACCCGGTGGATCGCGTCTGGGGCGACCGGCCAGCGCCCCCGTCCGGCCCGGTCGAGGCGCACCCGGTCGAACATGCCGGCAAGGCCGCGGCTGAGAAGATCCTCGCGGCGAAGGCGGCGATCGCGGCCGCGGGCGCCGACATGGCGGTGGTGACGGCGACCGACAACGTGGCGTGGCT
Organism: uncultured Hyphomicrobiales bacterium; assembly: GCA_964547415.1. GTDB lineage: Bacteria > Pseudomonadota > Alphaproteobacteria > Rhizobiales > Amorphaceae > CAZJNX01. The sequence continues at coordinate 31,118 of CAZJNX010000002.1, read as the reverse complement.
GTTCAACGTGCGCGGCTGCGACGTCGCCCACACGCCCGTGGTGCTCGCCCGCGCCGTCGTCCGCGCCGATGGCCGGGCGACGCTCTACGTCGCCCCCGACCGGGTCCCGGCGGCGGTTCGCGAGGGCCTCGGCGCGACGGCGGAGATCGCCCCCCCGGAGGACCTTCCGGCGGCGCTCCGGGCGGCGGGCGCCGAAGGGGCGCGCATCCTCGCCGACCCCGCCGAGGCGCCCGAGGCGGTTCTTGCGGCCGTGGAGGCGGCGGGCGGGACGATCGTGGAGGGCAAGGACCCGATCACCGCCATGAAGGCGGTGAAGAACCCCGTGGAGATAGCGGGCGCCCGGGCCGCCCACCTGCGGGACGGGGTCGCCTTCGCGCGGTTCCTCGCGTGGCTGGAGGCGGCCGCGCCCGCGGGCGACCTCGACGAGATCGCCGTCGCCGAGCGGCTCGAGGCCTTCCGCCGCGACACCGGGCTCCTCAGGGAGATCGCGTTCGATTCCATCGTGGGGGCCGGGCCGAACGGGGCGATCGTCCACTACCGGGTGAACCGGGAGACGAGCCGGCCGGTCGCGGCGGGCGACCTCCTCCTCGTCGATTCGGGCGGCCAGTACGCCGACGGGACGACGGACATCACCCGCACCATCGCCGTGGGCCCGCCCACGACCGAGATGGCCGCCCGCTTCACCCGCGTCCTCAAGGGACACATCGCGATCGCCACGGCCCGCTTTCCGAAGGGGACGACGGGCGCCCAGCTCGACGCGCTCGCCCGGATCGACCTGTGGCGGGCCGGGCTCGACTTCGACCACGGGACGGGCCATGGGGTCGGCTCGTACCTGTCGGTGCACGAGGGGCCGCAGCGGATCTCGAAGCTCGGCCACACGGCGCTCGAGCCCGGCATGATCCTGTCCAACGAGCCCGGCTTTTACGCCGCTGGCCGCTACGGCATCCGGATCGAGAACCTCGTCCTCGTGACGGAGCCGTCCGTGCCGCCGGGCGGCGAACGGGAGATGCTGGGCTTCGAGACGCTGACCCTCGCGCCCGTCGACCGCCGCCTGATCCTCACCGACCTCATGACGCCGGCCGAGATCGCCTGGCTCGACGGCTACCACGCCCGCGTCTACGGCGCCCTTTCCGGCGAGGTGGACGGCGCGGTCCGCGCCTTCCTGGAGGCCGCCACCCGCCCCATCGTCGGCTGACGCAGGCGGCTCGGGGCAGCCAGTCGGGCGCCTCGGACGGGTCCGCGCCGCGGAGGGGGGACGGCGGGCGCCTGGAACGGAGGGACCGTCACCATCCTCACGTGGCGGGGCTGGTGGCAGCCGAAGGGGTGCGGGTTTCGACCGTCGGCAGGACGCCGACGTTCATCCGGATGGGGCCCGGCCGCTCCATGTCCGGTCGAGGGCGGGCAGGACGCCGGCGTGGCGAGGCGTGGACGAAGACGAGGTCGAGGCGGCGCCAGGTCCCGCGGATGAGGACGGCGTTGGAGACGTGGCTCGCCCGGCCACCGTTGCCGTCCCGATGGCCGCTCGCCACGATCCGCCGCCAAGGGGCCGAGGCCCGCCGCCGCGAGGAAGATGCCGAAGAAGTTCGCCTTGGCGTTGCAGGCCCCGCGGCGGATCTGCCCCTCTCGAGAAACATGGCGCGATACCAGTCGGGGCCGGCCCGACCAGCCCCCGGGCGGCTCGGGGCGACGCCCCTGGAAGGCGCCTCCGGCGTCCGCGTCGACGCGGGCGTGGCGGGACAGGAAGTCCCACGCGTGGAGGACCCGCAGCCATGCGTCGGCCTCCGGGTCGGGACGTCCGGGCGTCCCCCGTCCGGGAAGACAACGTCGCGCAGGCCGTCGGTGTCCTCCGTGCGGGTGCCGGGACGGTTCGCGAAGAAGACGTCCCCGCCCCCCGCGGTCGGTCGCCCGTGCGCGCGGTGCCGCTGCACCCCCCGGTCGGTCCAGGCCGGCCCGCAGGCGACCGTGCCGTCGTCGCGGGTCGCCACCATCCCCTGGCGGACCCCCTGCAGCGGCAGGCTGGCGACGAACAGGGGGACGGCCGCGCCGCCCGCGCCGGGTGGCGCGAGGGGAACCGCCTCGAAGCCGTCGGCGAGGGCCGGGCCGTTCGCCTCGGCGGCGAGGTGCACGGGGTCGCCGGCCGGGCGGGGGAGGGGACGTCCGCCGAGCCCGGCGCGAAGCCGCTCGTCGACGGGCTGCCCGTCCTCGTCCTGCCTGGCCCGACGCTCCGTCCGCCACCGTCGTCCCGGCCGGCGCATGGGCGGGGGCATGGGCCGGCGGCAACGGGGCCGCCGGCCATCGCGGGCCGACGACGCGTCAGGCCTCGCCGGGGCCGACGAGGGCGACGGTCGGCTGGCCGTCGAGGATGCGGCGCGCCGCGCGGCGGACGTCCTCGAGGGTGACCGCCTCGATCTTGTCGTTGCGGGTGTCGACGTAGTCCATGCCGAGGTCGTCGAGCTGGATGCCGAGGAGCTGGCGGGCGATCCCGCCCGAGGAGCCGAAGCGCAGGGCATAGGCGCCCGTGAGGTAGCGCTTCGCCTTGTCGAGCTCCTCCGGCGAGGGACCCTCGCTCGCCATCCGCTCGAGCGCGGCGAGGATCACCTCCAGCGCCTCGTCGGCCCGGTCCGCGCGGGTGCTGGTGCCGCCGCCGAACAGGCCCGCCGCCTCGAACGGGACGAGGTAGGAGTAGACCGAGTAGGCGAGGCCGCGCTGCTCGCGCACCTCGGTGAACAGCCAGGACGAGAAAGTGCCGCCGCCCAGGATGTGGTTCATCACGAAGGCGGGGATGAAGTCCGGGTCGTCCCGCAGGAGCCCTTCCATCCCGAAGCGGACCGCCGTCTGCGGGACGGGCAGGGTCTCGCGCACGGTCAGGCCCTCGACGGGCGAGACCGGCGGCACCGGGGAGAGGTCGGCCGTCTCCGGCAGGGCGCCGAACGTCTCGTCGAGGAGGGGGCCGAGGGTCTCCGCGTCGATGGCGCCGACGACGGAGATCACCAGGTTGTCGCGGGAAAAGGCGCGGGCGGCGAAGGCCGACAGGTCGTCTGCGGCGATCGCCGCCACCGTCTCCTCCGTGCCCTCGCGCGGGCGGCCGTAGGGGTGGTCCGGGAAGGCGGTGCGGGCCCACAGGCGGGCGGCCCGGTCGTCCGGGTCGCGGTCGGCGCGGCGCAGGCCGGCGATCACCTGGGCGCGGATCCGCTCCACCGCCTCCGCGTCGAAGCGCGGCTCGGTCAGCGACAGGCGCATCATCCGAAGGCCCTTGTCCACGTTGGACGAGAGCACCGTCAGGTTGCCGTAGAAGTGGTCGCGCCCCGCGTCGAAGCTGAGGCGGATGGCCTCGTCCTTCAGCGTCTCCTGGAAGGCGGCCGAATCGAGTTCGCCCGCCCCCTCGTCGAGGAGGCCGGAGACCATGTTGGCGAGGCCCGCCTTCTCCGCCGGGTCCTGGGCGGCGCCCGCCCCCTCGAAGGCGATGTCCATGGCGACGAGGGGGACGGTGTAGTCCTCCACCAGCCAGGCCTCGAGGCCGGTGGGGCTCGTGACGCGCTGTATCTCGATGGCGTTGGCTCCGGCAGTTGTCGCGAGGAAGAAGCCCGCCGCGGCGGCGATGCCAGCGGCAAGGCGGGACGGGGTCATGCGGCTCGGCATGGCTGTCTCGTCGTCGGTCGGCGCCGCTCGCGGCGCGGGTTTCACGGAGGCCGGACGGGAAAGGGACTGCGGCGCGGAAAGGGCCCGCGCCGCGCGGCCACCCGCCGTCGTCAGGACGCGGGCTTCAGGAGGCGGCCCGTCACCGACCGGTTCCGGTCGAGGAAGGTGGCGGCGGCCGCCTGGACGTCCCGCGCGGTCACCTCCGCGATCCGGGACGGCCAGGACTGGACGTCCTCCACCGTCCCGCCGGTGGTGAGGGCGACGCCGAAGATCCGCGCGAGCGAGGACTGGCTGTCCTGGGCGAAGACGGCCGAGGACACGAGGGCGGTCTTCGCCCGCTCCAGCTCCTCCTGGCTGACGCCGTTCCCGGCGATGTCGCCGATCACCCGCTCGAAGCCCTCTTCCAGCTCGGCGAGGGTGTGCCCGTCCTTCGGCACGCCCCACGTCATGAAGCGCGTATCGTCGAGGCCGGAGGACTGGTACCAGGCACCGGCCGCCGCCGCCGGGCCGTCGCCGCGCACGAGCTCGGCGTAGAGGCGGCCGGTGGAGCCGCCGCCGAGGACCTGGGCGAGGACGTCGAGGGCTTCGGCGATGCCGGGCTCGGCGGTGGTGTAGCTCGGGACCAGCCAGGCGCGGCGCACGCTCGGCTGGTTCACCCGCTCGTCGGCGAGCTCCACCGTGCGCTTGCCGAGGATGTCCGGCGCCTGGGGCCGGCGCCGCTCGGAGGCGCCGAGCGGGTCCGGAACGGTGCCGTACGTCGCCTCCGCCAGCGCGCGGACCTCGGCCGGCGTCACGTCGCCCGCGACGACGAGGACCGCGTTCCCCGGCCGGTAGTTGGCGCGGTAGAAGTCGAGGGCGTCCTCGTGGGTGAGGGCGGACACCTCGTGCTCCCAGCCGATCACCGGGTTGCCGTAGGGGTGCTGGACGAACAGCGCCGCGTCGAGGGACTCGCCGAGCTGGGAGGACGGGTCGTTGTCGACGCGCATGCGGCGCTCCTCGAGCACCACGTCGAGCTCGGGCGCGGAGACCTCGGGCGTGAGGGCGAGGCCCGTCATGCGGTCGGCCTCGAGGCGCATCATGTCGCCGAGGTGCTCCTTGGCGACCTGCTGGAAGTAGCCCGTGTAGTCGCTCGAGGTGAAGGCGTTCTCCCGGCCGCCGACGGAGGCGACGTAGTCGGAGAACGCGCCGTCCGGGTTCGCCTCCGTGCCCTTGAACATCAGGTGCTCGAGGTAGTGGGCGATGCCGGACTTGCCCGGCGGCTCGTCGGCCGCGCCCACGCGGTACCAGATCATGTGGGTGACGATGGGCGCCCGGTGGTCCGGGATGACCACCACCTCGAGGCCATTGTCGAGGGTGAAGGCGGTCGCCTCCGGGGCGATCTCGATGCCGGTGAGCTCGGGTTTGGCGTCTGCCACGGGTGCTGCGAGTGCCATGAATGCCGTCAGGATCAGCGCCTTTGCGCGCATGGAAGGGAATCTCCAGCGTTTCAGGATCGGCGTGATCCCGCAAGTAGGGTAGCGGCGGCGCCTCCGCCAGTTACGGATTCGTCATCGGGCGCGGCGGCGCGCCCGCGCCCGGCCGGCCGTCAGGCGACGGGCTCGGCCGGGCGGGCGCCTTCCCCGTCGGCGGGCGCGGTGCCCGGGGCCGGGGCGGCCGGGCGCGGTGGCCGCACCCGGCCGGAGAACGTCACGTAGAGCGTCGGCAGGACGATGAGGGTGAGCAGCGTCGCCACCAGGAGGCCGCCCATGATGGCGAAGGCCATCGGCCCCCAGAAGAGGGTCGGCGCGATCGGCAGCAGCCCCAGGATGGTGGACAGGGCCGTCAGCATGAGCGGCCTGAGGCGGGCCGTCGCGGCGGTGACGGCCGCCTCCCGCGGATCGAGGCCGCGCCCCTCCTCCTCGGCGATCTGGGTGATGAGGATCACCCCGTTCTTGGCGATCATGCCGATGAGGGCGAGGATCCCGAGGATCGCCACGAACCCGAGCGGCCGGTCGAAGACGGCGAGCGCGGCCACCACCCCGATCAGCCCGAGCGGCAGGAGGACGACGACGATCGCCATCTTCTTGAAGCTCTGCAGCTGGACCATCAGCAGGGTGAGCATGATGAAGATCATCAGCGGGATGACGGCGAAGACCGACTCCCGGCTCTCCTCGCTGGTCTCCACCGTGCCGCCGGTCTCCACCCGGTAGCCCGCCGGAAGACCCGCGTCGAAGGCGGCGATCCCGTCCGCGATGTCGGCGACCACCGCCTCCGGCGTGGTGCCCGGGGCGACGTCGGCGAGCACGGTGAGCGTCGGCACCCGGTCCCGCCGCCAGACGATCGGCTGCTCCTGGGAGGGAACGAAGGCGGCGAACTGGCTGAGCGCCACCGTGCGCCCGCCCGGCACCGGCACCTGGAGGGTCCTCAGCGTGTCGAGCGTCACGCGCCCGTCGCTCGCCCGGCCGGTGACGGGGACGAGGTAGATGTCGTCCCGGAGCTGCGTGATGGGCGTGCCGGTGACGGCGGTCTGGAGGACCGCGGCGAGGCGGTCGCTGGTGATGCCGAGCCGCCGGGCCTGGTCCTGGTCGATCACGACCTCGACCTCCCGCGCCGGCTCGATCCAGTCGAAATGGACCCGCCGCGCGCCCGGGTGGGAGGCGACGACCTCCGCGAGGCCGAGCGCCTCGCTCCTGAGCCGCTCGATGTCGGGCCCGGAGATCCGGTACTGCACCGGCCAGCCGATGGGCGGGCCCATCTCGAGCGGGGCGACGCGGCTGATCGCCTGCGGGAACGTCTCCTCGAGGAAGGCGGGCAGGTCCTCCTCTAGGCGCGCGCGCGCCTCGAGATCCCTCGCCATCACCACGATCTGCGAATGGTGAGGGGCGGGCGGCTGGATCGCGAGCGGCAGGTAGAAGCGGATGACGTTCCGCCCGACGTAGGACGAGAAGAAGTCGACGTCGGGGCTTTCGGCGAGCCAGTCCTCGACCCGCTCGATCGCCGCCTCGCTCGCGAAGATGGGGGAGGCCCGCGGCAGCTGGAAATCGACGATCAGCTCGTTGCGATCGGACGGCGGGAAGAACTGCCGGTCGACCCGGGCAAGGCCGAGGAGGGCGGCGACGAACAGGACCGCGGTGACCCCGATCGTCAGCCAGCGCGCGGCGATCGCAAGGCGCAGGACCCGGCCGTAGACCCTGAGGATCGCGCCGGGCCTGTCCTCGGCCCCGCCCTTCGGGCGCTTCAGGAGCACCGAGCCGATGATCGGGGTGAACAGCACCGCCACGAACCAGCTCGTGATGAGGGCGATCGCCACCACGACGAAGAGCGAGATCGTGTACTCGCTCGCCTAGCTTTCCGCGAAGCCGATGGGCACGAAGCCCGCGATGGTGATGAGCGTGCCCGTCAGCATCGGCGCGGCGGGGGTGCGGTAGGCGAAGGTGGCGGCCTTGTCAATGGTCTCGCCCGCCTGGAGGCGGCGCAGCATGGCGTCCACCGTCGTCATCGCGTCGTCGACGAGGAGGGCGAGCGCGATGATGAGGGCGCCCAGCGACACGCGGTGGAGGTCGATCCCCATCGTCTGCATGACGAGGAAGACGGCCGCGAGCGTGACGGGAATCGCGATCGCCACCACCGCCCCGGGCCGGACGCCGAGGGTGAGGAACGACACGGCGAGGATGATGACGACCGCCTGGTAGAGCGAGGTCGTGAAGTCGCCGATCGCGGTGGTGACGACGGCGGGCTGGTCGGAGACGAGGAACGGCTCGATCCCGACGGGCAGCTCCGCGGTGATCTCGGCCATCGCCCGCTCGACGTTCCGGCCGAGCTCCAGGACGTCGCCGCCCTCGCGCATGGAGACGGCGAGCCCGATCGCGCGCTCGCCGTTGACCCGGTAGAGCGGGGCGGGCGGGTCGGCGAAGCCGCGGCGGACCTCGGCGATGTCGCCGAGGCGGATGGTGCGCCCGCCCGCGCGCAAGGTCACGTCCGCGACGTCCGCCTCGGTCTCGAACGCGCCCGACACCCGGAGCGACAGGTTCTCGAGCCCGGTCGTGAGGGTGCCCGCGGGGCGCACCGCGTTCTGGGCCGCGATGGTGGCGAAGATCTGCGTGTAGTCGAGGCCGAGGGCGGCCACCCGCTCCGGGTCGAGCTCGACGAAGATCTCCTCGTTCTGGGCGCCGATGAACTCGATCTTGGCGATCCCCGGCACCTCCGCGAGGAGCTGGTCGCGCACCCCGTCGACCGCGTCGCGCAGCTCGCGGAAGGTGAAGCCGTCGGCCGTGAAGCCGTAGAGGATGCCGAAGACGTCGCCGAAGTCGTCGTTGAAGAAGGGGCCGCGCACGCCTTGCGGCAGGGTGTGGCGGATGTCGCCGACGCGCTTTCGGACCTCGTACCAGGAATCGGGCACCGCCTCGGGCGGCCAGCCGCCGTCGAGGTCGACGTAGATCGTCACGATGCCCGGCCGCGTGATGGAGCGCAGGGCGTCGAGGCCCGGCACCTCCTGGAGCGTGCGCTCGAGGCGGTCCGTCACCTGGTCGAGGGTCTCGTCCATGGTGGCGCCCGGCCACACGGCGGTGACGAGCATCGTCTTGATGGTGAAGGACGGGTCCTCGTCGCGCCCGAGGCTCAGGAAGGCGAAGGCGCCCGCCACCACCGCGACGATCATCAGGTAGATCGTGAGCTGGCGGCTGCGGATCGCCCAGGCGGACAGGTTCGGCCCGATCATCCGCCGACCCCTTGCCCGCCAGCCCCGGCCGGGGGCAGGTCGCCGCCGAGGAAGCGGACCCGCTGGCCGGGCCTCAGCGCCTGCACGCCGGCCGTCACGACGATCTCTCCCTCGCGCAGGCCGCTGGTGACGAGGACGCCGGTCGGCTCGTGCTCGCCGATCTCGATCGCGCGCAGGGCGACCGTCTCGCTCTGCGGGTCGACGATCCACACCGCGGGCCGGCCGTCCGCGCGGGTGAGCGCGGGGGCGGGCACCACGATGCCGCCGCCGCCCGCGACGGTCGTGCGCCCGGTGACGGTCGAGCCGAGCCGCATCTCGGGCGGCGGCTCGATGAGGCCGACGCGCACGCGGAAGGTGCCGGTGACGGGGTCGGCCTGGGGCGACACCTCGCGGATGCGCCCGCGCGCGCTCACCCGCGGGTTCATGGTGAGCGCGACGGCGATCTCCGCGTCCCGGGCGACGAGGTCCTTGAGGTCCGCGGGCACGTCGAAGACGGCGTCGCGGCCGCCCTCGCGGGCGAGCCGCACGATCATGCGCCCGGCCTGGACGACCTCTCCGACCTCGGCGCCGCGGGCGATGACGCTGCCGGGCGCGTCGGCGTTGAGCACCGTGTCGGCGAGGCGGTTGCGGGCGATCTCGAGCTGGGCGCGGGCGGCGTCGACGGCGGATTCGGCCGATCGGCGCAGCTGGTTGGCGTTGTCGTAGTTGCGCCGCGTGGTGAAGCCACGCTCGAGGAGCTGGGCCTGGCGGTCGTAGTTGGCCGCCGCCTCGTAGAGCTGGGCCTCCGCGGCCGTCAGCGCGGCCTCGGCGGCCCGGACGGCGTTCTCCTCGTCCTCCGAATCGAGCCGGCCGACGAGGTCGCCCGCGCCCACGCGGTCGCCCACCGTGACCGGCCGTTCCATGAGCCGCCCGCCGATGCGGAAGGCGAGGTCCACCTCCTCCTGCGCCGCGACCGTGCCCGACAGGGACACCTCCCGTCCCGCCGGCCGCTCCGCCACGGCCGCCACGCGCACCGGACGGGGCGCCTCCACCACCTCCTCGGCGGGTTCGTTGCATCCGGCGAGCAGGAGACCGCCGAGGGCGAGTGGTACGAGCGCGAGGGCGGGACGTCTCATCGGTCTCTCCGGCGGGCGGGCGAACGGGCGCGGATGCCGTCGGCGGGGCCGCGCACCCCGGACGCCGCCACCGATGCCCCGGCGGGGCCCGGAGGGAAAGCGGCCGGGCTTTGCAGGGCGTCCCGCTGGCGGGCGAGGCCGCAAAGGGCGGGGGCGGACCGTCTTGCGCCGCGCGGCGAGCGGGCGGAGGAGGGAGCGACGGGCCGCCCTTCCGCGGGCGCCGCCCCCGAACCCCGGCCGGAGCCCCTGTCCGATGCGTCAATTCGTCCGCACCGCCGCCCTCGCCTTCCTCGCGGCACTCGCCCCGCTCGCCGCGCCCGACCCGGCGGCCGCGCAAGGGGGCGCCCGCGTCGGCACCCTCGAGTGCGACGTCGCCGGCCGCGCCGGCTTCATCGTCGGCTCGTCCACGAGCCTCACCTGCACCTTCCGCCACGTCTCGAACCGCCCGCCGGAGCGCTACCGGGGCACCATGACCATCGTCGGCCTCGACGTCGGCGCCACCAGCGGGGCGCGGATGGTCTGGCGGGTGCTCGCGCCCACGAGCGACGTGGGGCCGGGCGCCCTCGCCGGCCGCTACACGGGCGCCAGCGCCCAGGTGACGGCGGGGGTGGGCGTCGGCGCCAACGCCCTCGTCGGCGGCTTCAACCGGTCCTTCGTGCTCAACCCGGTCAGCCTCGGCACCCAGACGGGGGTGAACCTCGCCGCGGGGGTCTCGCGGCTGCGCCTCGAGGCGGTCGAGGGCTGACCGGCCCACACCGCCGCCGCGCGCCGACCCCGCCCACCGGCGAACACGCCGGCACGCGATCGACCGCGGGTGGAACGCCCCGACGGCCGCCGCGTACCCATGGCGAGGCACGGCAGGTGAGCGAGGATGTCGCGGACCATGGCAGGGGGCAACGCACGGCCGGCGGGCGAACACACCCCCGGCGAGGAGGGCGCACGGGGGCGGCTTTCCCTGCGGCTCCCCGGCGCGATCGGGGCCGGTGGGTGCCTCGCGGCGCTCATCGCCGACGGGGTGGGCATCCTCGTCCACCCCCACTTCAACCCGAAGCGGGAGACCATCAGCGACCTTGCGGCGGGTCGGCAGGCCTGGATCGCCGATGCCGGCCTCTACGCCTTCGCCATCGGCCTGTTCGCGGTCGCCTGGGGGCTGTGGCGCCTGGCGGAGGAGAGCGAGCGGCGGGGCGTCCTGTGGCGGCTCGGCTGCATCGCGCTCGCCGTCTCGGGCGTCGTCATCGCGGTGATGGCGGTCCACGGCGAGTACGGGGACCGGGAGCCGGGCGGCATCGTCATCCACGCCGAGCTCGTCTACGCGATGGCGGCCCTCTTCCTCGCCGCGCCGCTCCTGCTCCTGCGCGGCCTCGCCACCCTCGGCACGTGGCCCCACCGGCTGGGTGCGGGCTTCGCCCTCGGCTGGCTGGTGCTCGCCCCGCCCTTCGTGATCATGCCGACGGCCTGGGACGGGCTCTACGAGCGCTTCATCGCGCTCCTGCTTCTCGGCTTCGTGGGCGGGCTGTCCCTTCTCCTCCTGCGAGAGGGCAGGCGGCGGACACCCTGAGGCCCCCGCCCGTCACCGCCGGTCGAGGAGGCTCGCGGCGAGGCTGCCGAGGGCGCCGAGGAGCATCAGGAAGCTCCCGACGATGAACAGCCACACCCCCGCCGTCTTCACCGCGCCCGAGAAGGTGGGCAGGAAGCAGATGCTTCCGACGAAGAACGTGAAATTGCCGGCGATCCCCACCGACAGGTGAACCCACCCGTCGTCGTGCACCGCGTCCGGAGCGGCCCCGGCAGGCTGCGGGCCGCCGGCCGCGCCCCGCGGTTCCCCTCGGCGTGCTCGGCCATTCCTCTCGCTCCCTTTGCCGGGGCGGCAACCGGTGCGATGAACGGACCGGGCGCGGCCCCGTTCCCGCCGCTCCCCTTGAGCGGCCCGCCGTTCGGGTCCAAGGATAACGGGGACGCGGAAAGGCCCGCGATCCGCCGACGATCGACGCGAGAGGACCCATGGAGAGCTACACCCTCATCAAGGACCGCCTGCCGAGCCGGCACGTGACGGAGGGGCCGTCCCGCGCGCCCCACCGGTCGTACCTTTATGCCATGGGCCTCACGAAGGAGCAGATCCACCAGCCCCTCGTGGGCGTGGCGACCTGCTGGAACGAGGCCGCGCCCTGCAACATCGCCCTGATGCGCCAGGCCCAGTCGGTGAAGAAGGGCGTCGCCGCCTCCGCCGGGACCCCGCGCGAGTTCTGCACCATCACGGTGACCGACGGCATCGCCATGGGCCACGAGGGGATGAAGTCCTCCCTCGTCTCCCGCGACGTGATCGCCGACAGCGTCGAGCTCACCATGCGCGGCCACTGCTACGACGCCCTCGTCGGCCTTGCGGGCTGCGACAAGAGCCTGCCGGGCATGATGATGGCGATGGTCCGCCTCAACGTGCCGTCCATCTTCATCTATGGCGGGTCGATTCTGCCCGGCTCCTTCCGCGGCAAGCAGGTGACGATCCAGGACCTGTTCGAGGCGGTCGGCAAGCACTCCGTCGGCGAGATGTCCGACGAGGACCTCGAGGAGCTCGAGCAGGTCGCCTGCCCGTCCGCCGGGGCGTGCGGCGCCCAGTTCACCGCCAACACCATGGCGACCGTGTCCGAGGCGATCGGGCTTGCGCTGCCCTACTCGGCCGGCGCTCCCGCCCCTTACGAGATCCGGGACCGCTTCTGCGCCTCGGCCGGCTCGGCCGTCATGGACCTCATCCGCCAGAACATCCGCCCGCGGGACATCGTCACCCGCAAGGCGCTCGAGAACGCGGCCGTCACCGTGGCGGCGTCGGGCGGGTCCACCAACGCCGCCCTCCACCTGCCGGCGATCGCCCACGAGGCGGGCATCGAGTTCGACCTGTTCGACGTCGCCGAGGTCTTCCGCCGCACGCCGTACATCGCGGACCTGAAGCCGGGCGGGCGCTACGTCGCCAAGGACCTGTTCGAGGCGGGCGGCATCCCCCTCCTCATGAAGACCCTCCTCGACCACGGCTACCTCCACGGCGACTGCATGACCGTGACGGGCCGGACGATGGCCGAGAACCTCGAGAGCGTCGCCTGGAACGACGAGCAGGACGTCGTCATGCCCGCCGACAAGCCGATCACCGTGACGGGCGGCGTCGTCGGCCTTGCCGGCAACCTCGCGCCCGACGGGGCGATCGTGAAGGTGGCCGGCATGGAGAAGCTCTCCTTCCGCGGCCCCGCCCGCTGCTTCGACTGCGAGGAGGACGCCTTCGAGGCGGTGAAGAACCGCGCCTACGAGGAGGGCGAGGTCCTCGTCATCCGCTACGAGGGGCCGAAGGGGGGCCCCGGCATGCGCGAGATGCTCCAGACGACGGCCGCCCTCTACGGCCAGGGGATGGGCGCGAAGGTCGCCCTCATCACCGACGGGCGCTTTTCCGGGGCGACGCGCGGCTTCTGCATCGGCCACGTGGGGCCGGAGGCCGCCGTCGGCGGGCCGATCGCGCTCCTGAAGGATGGCGACGTCATCGCCATCGACGCGGAGAAGGGCACCCTCGAGGTGGAGCTGTCGCAGGCCGAGCTCGCCGAGCGCAAGAAGGCCTGGACCCCGCGGGAGACCACCTTCCGCTCCGGCGCCATCTGGAAGTACGCCCAGACGGTGAGCGATGCCCGTGGCGGGGCCGTCACACACCCCGGCGGGGCAGCGGAGGTGCGCGCCTACGCCGACGTCTGAGGGCGCGGCGCCCGCCCCGCGCGCCGGAGGGGGCGTGCGGCCCGGTCCCGGACGGGACGCTCGCGCCGGGCGGGGGCCGCGTCAAGGCACGCCTTTCGCCTTCGAAGGCCTCGACCCGGCCCGCGCCCGGGGCACTCCCGAAAGGGTCGGCCGCGGCGGAATGTCGGCCGTTTTGATGTCCACCGGACTTGATCTCGCGGAGGCGGTCGCCGGGCGACGGCCGCGGTCCGGCCCGTCCCGTCCGCAAGGGCGTTGACAAGGCTCGGCGGGCCGGGGCCCGATGACGGGGGAGAGGAGCTCCGGGGCCGGCCGGGCGGCGGTTGATCGAGCGCCTGCCCGCCGTTCCGTCCGTCGCTCCGGCGACAGGGAAGGGCCGGGCCCGCCGTCGTGGGAAGGCCGGGGGCGGGGCCATGCGGATCGGGTCGTTCAATCTCGAGAACCTCGGGCGGCGCTTCGCGGACGCCGCCTTCTTCAGGGAGCGGCTCGCCGTGCTCGGGCCCCAGGTCGCCCGGCTCGACGCGGACGTCCTGTGCCTGCAGGAGGTGGACGGGGTGAAGGCGCCGGGCGCTTCCGGCCGAAGCCTCGAGGCCCTCGAGGCGCTCCTCGAGGCGGCGGACGTCGGCCGGTACGCGCTGGCCGCCAGCGTCCGGCGGGAGACGGGCCGGCCGGCCGAGCAGCACAACCTCGTGGTGGCGAGCCGCCTGCCGATCCGCGCCCACCGCCAGTACCTCAACGACCTGGTGCCCGCCCTCCGGCGCCCCTTCCTGGCCGCCGACCCGCCGGATGCGGCGCCCCGCCCCGTCCCGTTCGACCGCCCCGTCCTCCACGCCGAGATCGCGCTTCGGGGCGGGCGGACCCTCCATGTCCTCGACCTCCACTTCAAGGCCCCCGTCGCCTCGCCCGTGCCGGGCGGCAAGGCGTCGGCCAGCACCTGGGCCTCCACCGCGGCCTGGGCGGAGGGCTACTACCTGTCGGCCATCAAGCGGGCCGGCCAGGCCCTCGAGGCCCGCCTTGCCATCGACGCGGTCCTCGACGCCGAGCCGGACGCCCTCATCGCCCTCGCGGGGGACTTCAACGCCGAGGCGAACGAGACGCCGCTGTCGATCGTCGCCGCCCCCGCGGAGGAGACCGGCAACGCCCGCCTCGCCGCCCGCTCCCTCTCGCTCCTCGACCACGCGGTCCCCGACTGGCGGCGCTTCACCGTGATCCACCGGGGCCGGAAGGTGATGCTCGACCACCTTCTCGCCTCCCGCGCGCTGATGGCCGCCTTCCGCGGCCTCGAGATCCACAACGAGGCCCTCCTCGACGAGACGGTGGCGCTCGCCGGGGAGGGGCCGTGGTCGTTCCATGCGCCCGTGGTCGCCGTCTTCGACCTTTGAGTCCGACAAGGGCGCCCTCGTGAGCGAAGTCGTCCCCGTCTTGCGCTTTCTCAGAATCCTTTCGTCCCGCCGATGCGAACCTCGCGCAAACGCCGGGAAGCACGGTCCCGGGCCGAAGCGGGAGGCGGACGATGCTGTTCAGGGACAGGCGGGAAGCGGGCGAGCGGCTCGCCGACCACGTTCATCTCGGGGCCGGGGAGGAGGCGGTCGTGTTCGCCCTGCCGCGGGGCGGCGTGCCGGTGGCCCACGCGCTCGCGCGGCGGCTGCGGCTTCCCCTCGACGTCCTCGTGGTCGACACGCCCGGCGTGCCGGGGCGGGCGCGCCTCGCCACGGGCGCCATCGCCGACGGCCCGGTCACGGTCCTGGACGGCGGGGCGATCACGGGCCTCGCCATCGCACCCGGGACGGCGGACGCGCTGGAACGGGCCGAACGGGCGGACCTCGCCCGGCGCTCGACGCCTTACCGCGAGGACCGGCGGCGGCCGGAACTCGCGGGGCGGACGGCCATCGTCGTCGACGACGGGATCGCCAGCGGGGCCGACATGCGCGCGGCCGTCGCCGCCCTCGCGCAGGCGGGGCCGCTGCGGATCGTGGCGGCCGCGCCCGTCGCCTCCTGGCAGGCGGTGGAGGCGCTCGACAAGGTGGTGGACGAAGTGGTGTGCCTGCACGTGCCGGACGTCTTCCGCGGTGTCGGCTGGTTCTACCGGGACTTCTCCGGGACCACCGACGCGGACGTGATGGGCCTTCTCGCCGACGCGCGCACGCTTGGCCCGCTCGCCGCGGTGGCGGGGACGGCATGAGCGAGCGCCGCCATGCGGGGGCGAGGGAGCACCTCGCCCGCATGGTGGGGCGGGCCGCCCGCCCGATCTTCGGCCGCGAGGGCGACCTCGACCCGCTGATGGAGGCCATCGGGGATGCGCGATTCGTGCTCGTGGGCGAGGCCACCCACGGCACGGAGGAATTCTACCGTCTCCGGGCCGCCCTCACGCGCCGCCTGATCGTCGAGAAGGGCTTTTGCGCCGTCGCCGCCGAGGCCGACTGGCCCGACGCCTGGCGGGCCAACGCCTACGTGCGCGGCGTCGGCCCGCCGATCCGCGACGCCGCCGACGCCCTGTCGGGCTTCCGCCGCTTCCCGGCGTGGATGTGGCGCAACCACGCGGTCGCCGACTTCCTCGACTGGCTGAGGGAACACAACCGGCGCCTTCCCGAGGCGGCCCGGGCGGGCTTTTACGGCCTCGACATCTACAGCCTCGGCGCCTCCATGGAGGCGGTGATCGGCTACCTCGACCGGGTGGACCCGGAGGCCGCCGCCCGTGCCCGCCGCCATTACGGCTGCCTCGACCACGGCCTGTCGGGCGACGGGCAGGCCTACGGGCGCGCGGTCGTCCTCGGGCTCAGGGCCGACTGCGAGGACGAGGTGATCGCCGCCCTCGAGGACCTGCGCGCCCGCCGCCATGCCCACCTCGAGCACGACGGCCTCGCCGCGGACGAGGCCGCCTTCTCCGCCGAGCGCAACGCCGTCGTGGTGGAGAACGCCGAGAACTACTGGCGGACCATGTTCTCCGGCCGCGTCTCGTCGTGGAACCTGCGCGACCGGCACATGACCGACACCCTCGCCGCCCTCGACGCCCACCTGTCGGCGCTGGCGGGGCGGCCCGCCCGCATCGTCGTGTGGGCCCACAACAGCCACGTGGGCGATGCCCGCGCCACGGAGATGGGCGAGGCCGGGGAGGTGAACGTCGGCAGCCTCGCCCGGGAGCGGTGGGGCGGCGAGGCCTTCCTCGTCGGGCAGACGACGGCGCGCGGCACGGTGACGGCCGCGGCGAACTGGGGCGAGGCGGGCGAGACCTTTACCGTGCGCGAGGCGCTGGCGGAGAGCGTGGAGGGCGTCTTCGCGGACGCGGAGCCGGCCGCCTTCCTCCTGTTCCCGGGCGAGACGGCGGCGCTTTCCTCCCACCTGTCGCCATCGCGGCTCGAGCGGGCCATCGGCGTCGTCTACCGGCCCGAAACGGAGCGCATGAGCCACTATTTCTTCGTGCGCCTTCCCGACCAGTTCGACGCCGTCCTCCACCTCGACGAGACGCGCGCGCTCGAGCCCCTCGACGGGCCCCGCCAGCCAGCCCCCCCGAGGGTCCCGCGCGCCTTCGACCGTCCGCCGAGGGGCTGAGGGCGCGCCGGGGGCTTGATCCGCCGGCCCGGCGGGTGCATCGTCGCGATCGGTCGCGCTCTTGCTTTTACTTTGCGTTCATTGAGTGGAAATGCCTGTATTCGAGCTCGCCTATGGTTTCGGCCTGTCCTGGCGGATGCCGGACGCCGACCGCTTCGGCTTCGTCTTCATCGACGACGGCCGCCGCGCCTTCCGGGTCGACGACGACGGCCGCACCGCCGTCTACGAATTCGACCGCTTCATCCCGGCGGGAGACGTCTTCATCACGGACTATGCGGTGAACTACGACGGGCGCGGGATCCGCGTCCTGATCGAGGACATCGCCTGGTTCTCGTTCGAGGACGTGATGATCTCCATGACCGAACTGGACCTCGTGGCGAGCCTCAGCGCGGTGGAGCGCGGGATCGCCCGGGCGGGGATCACCGGCGGTGACGACGTCTTTCACGGCGCCGAGCGCGGCGACCGGATCCACGGCGGAGCCGGCCGGGACACCATCATGGGCTACGCGGGCCGCGACCGCCTCTTCGGCGACGCGGGCGACGACGAGGTGTTCGGCGGACGTCACGACGACCGGCTGGAGGGCGGCGGCGGGCGCGACTGGCTGTCCGCCTGGCACGGCGCCGACAGCCTGTTCGGCGGCCCGGGCGCGGACGACCTCGACGGCGGGCGGGGGCCGGACCGGCTGTCGGGCGGTGGCGGCCGGGACTGGCTCGCCGGCCGGCGGGGCGACGACGTCCTTTCGGGCGGCCGCGGGAACGACACCCTGAAGGGCCACGCGGGGCACGACCGCATCGCCGCGGGGCCGGGGGAGGACACCCTGCGCGGCGGCCGGGGCGAGGACACCCTGTCGGGCGGCGCGCGGGACGATCTCCTGGTGGGCGGCCGGGGCGATGACACGCTGACGGGCGGCGGCGGCTTCGACGTCCACGTCTTCTCCGGCCGCTTCGGCGAGGACACCGTCACCGACTTCGACCTCCAGCGCGACCTCATCGACCTTGCGGGCGTCCGCGGCCGCCCGGACTTCGACGACCTGTGGATCCGCGACACCTCGCGCGGCGCCGCCATCGTGGTGAACGGCGGGGAGATCCTCCTCGAGGGGGTGCGCGAGGCCGAGCTGACGCCGGAAATGTTCGTGTTCTGAGGCTCAGCCCTTCTCCACCGCGGCGAGGATGATGCCGATGCGCCCGTCGCCCCACATGGGCACCATCAGCCGGGCGTAGGCACCGCCGTCCGCCTCGTCCGTCACCGCGTTGCGGTACCAGGTGGGGGCGCCGGCCTCCACCGTGGCGCTCGCCTGGGCCAGCAGGAAGTCGAGCGGGTGGGGCGGCCGCGTCACCTTGTCGGGGAAGGCGCCCTTGAGGCTGCCCCCGGTCGCCCGGTCGATCTCCTCGCCCACGATGTCGAGGCGGAAGCGCTGGGGCTTGTCGAACACCTCGATGACGAGGGTGCGCGCGGCCACGTCCCCGAGGGCCGACAGCTTCAAGTCGTCCCAGAACGGGATCCTCGCCTCGGCCCTCGGGAGGCCCTTCCAGTAGTCCAGCGTCCGGGCGAGGTCCGACCCGAGCTCGCCGGGCAGCGGGAACGGGTTGGTGGCGGCCGGGCGCCTGTCGCCGGTGATCATCCGCGAGCCTCCGTCGATGCGGGCGAAGCGCCGGACGGGCCCCGCCCGGCGCTCCACCCTTAGACAAGAAAGGGGGCGGGGAAAATCCCGTCGCGGCGGGGGCCAGCCCGGCGCGGGGCGCCTCACAGGATGAAGTCGGACAGGTCCACCGCGCGGATGTCGAGGCCCTCGACGAGGACGATCCCCTCCCCGCCGAGCCGGTCGAGGTGGATCTCGACGGCGTTCTCGCCCCCGTCCCGCAAGGAAAAGGAGAAGGGGTCCCGGAAGAGGCGGGAGGGGCGGGACGGCGCTTCGAGGCCGAAGGCGGAAAGGTCGATGGCGTCGATGCCGTTCTCGAAGTCGGCGATGACGTCGAACCCCTCGTTCGGCCGCAACCGGAAGACGTCGGCGCCCTCCCCGCCGGTCAGCGTGTCGTCGCCGCGGCCGCCGACGAGCGTGTCGTTCCCCGCGCCGCCGGCGAGGGCGTCGTCGCCGGATCCTCCCGCCAGGAGGTCCGCGCCCGCCCCGCCGTCGGCGGTGTCCTCGCCCGCGCCACCGGCCAGCGTGTCGTCGCCCTCGCCACCTTCGAGGGCGTCCTCGCCCCCGTTGCCGAGGAGGCGGTCGGCGCCGAGGCCGCCGACGAGGGCGTCGTCGTCCGCCCCGCCGAACAGCTGGTCCTCGCCCTCGCCCCCGTCGATCATGTCCTCGCCCGCGCCGCCGGCGACGCGATCGTTCCCCGCGCCGGCGTCGATGC
This sequence comes from uncultured Hyphomicrobiales bacterium, assembly GCA_964547415.1. Lineage (GTDB taxonomy): Bacteria > Pseudomonadota > Alphaproteobacteria > Rhizobiales > Amorphaceae > CAZJNX01. Next base: position 12,042 of record CAZJNX010000002.1, on the reverse strand, counting down.
CGTCGTCGCCGCGGCCGCCGGCGAGACGGTCGCCGCCCTCTCCGCCCGCGAGGGTATCCTCGCCGTCGCCCCCGTGCACGGTGTCGGCACCCGCCCCGCCGTCGATGGCGTCGTCCCCCGCATGACCGGCGATCCGGTCGTCCCCCGCCCCGCCCGTGAGGGCGTCCTCGCCCTCGCCGCCACGGATCCGGTCGCTCCCCTCGCCGCCGGACAAGGTGTCGTCGCCGCCGCCGCCCCCGAGCGTGTCGTCGCCCGCCTCGCCCGAGAAGTCGTCTGCCGCCTCGCTTCCCGAAACGATGTCGTCGCCCGTCCCGCCCTCCACGCGGCCCGCGATGGTGCCGGGGCCGGACAGCGCGTCGTCGCCGCCACCGAGGAACACGTCGCCGACGATGGTGCCCCCGTTGAAGACGTCGTCTGCACCCTCGCCGCCGGAGCGGATCGCCACCGCACCCGGCGCGCTGCCGGCGAGGATGGTGCCCGTGTTGCGGATCGTCGCGCCGTTCGCGAGGACGGCGTCGCCGTGGACGGCCTCGATCAGGCCGGTGTTGTCGAGATGGCCGTCCGTGCCGAGGGAGACCGCGCTTGCGAAGCCGATGATCTCGCCGGCGTTGGAGACCGCGAGCTGCGTCGAGACGTTCCCGCCGAACACCGCGTTGCCCCCGACGATGGTCCCCGTGTTGAGGACGGTCGCGTCCGTCGAGTTCGCCACGTCGATCGCGGCGGCGAACCCGTCGTCGTTCGCCGAGACGGTCCCGTGGTTGACGATCGTCGTCCGGTTCGTGTCGTCGGCCCGCACGCCGATCGCGCCGGCGATCTCGCCGAAGTTGGTGAGGTTGCTGCCGCTGGCGGCAAGCTCGACCGGGATGAAGTCGAACCGGTCGAGGCGGCCGGACAGGAGGCGTCCCGTCTCGCCGATCAGGATCTCGACCGGGAAGTCCGCGAGGATGCCGTAGCCGATGGCCTCGCTGCCCGTGAACACCGTGCCGTCGACGAACAGGGTGATGCCCGTGTCGTCGACGTCGATGCTCGGCCCGCGCGCCGCGATGAGGGCGCCTTCCGGAACGAGATAGGTCTCGTTACGAAAGGTGAGTTTCGTGGTGACGGTGGCGTCGCTGATTATCTGGACCATGTGGGTGTTCCTCGCCTGCCTTGCCGGGGAAGTGTTCGCCGTCCACGCCGGAAGGTAGGCATTCCGGTTCACCTTCGGTCATCAACAGTCGTGCAAGTGACGGTGACGAACGAACCGCCCGCGCGCGCCCCGGCGTGAGGCGCGCGTGAGGGATTCGTGAGGCCGGGGAGGAAAGTCGGCGGCGTCCTCAGGCGCCGCGGGAGACGAGGGCGCGGTGGGCCCCGGCCGGCAGGGGGCGGACGGCGGGCCGGCGGCGGGCGGCGGCGGCCGGCGGCTGGGGCCGGACCGGGCGCACGGCGGGCGCGGCCGACAGGTGCGCCAGGAAGTCGGACGCCCAGCGGGTGGCGTCGAACGCTTCGAGCCGGTCCATCATCCGCCGCCAGCGCAGCCGCCGTTCGGCGAGGGGCATGGCGAGGGCCTGCCGCACGGCGCGGGCCACCGCCTCGGCGTCTTCCGGGTCGGCGAGGAGGGCGCCCTCGGACAGCTCCGCCGCCGCGCCCGCCGCGGGCGAGAGCACGAGGACGCCCGGGTCCTCCCCGTCCTGGGCGGCGACGTATTCCTTGGCGACGAGGTTCATCCCGTCCCGGAGCGGCGTCACGAGCCCCACCTGCGCCCGCCGGTAGAGGGCGGCGAGGCTCGCCCGGTCCACGGTGGAGCGCAGGAGCCGGATCGCCTCCGGCCCGACCCGCTCGTGGGCGGCCCTCAGCGCCTCGACGATGCGCCCCTCCTCGGCCCGGTAGGCCGGCACGCCCGTGCGGCACGGGACGGCGACCTGGACGAGGACGGGCCTGTCCGCCCCGCCGCACTCGAGGCAGCGGGAAAAGGCCTCGATCCGCTCCGGGATCCCCTTGGAGTAGTCGATCCGGTCGACCGCCGCCACGAGCGGCGTGCCCGGGGCGATCCCCTTCATCGCGGTGGCGAGGGCGGGATCGGTGACGGCGGCCGCGGCGGCGGTATCGGCGAAGCTGCGGGTCTCGATGCCGATGGGCACGGCGAACACCCGCCGCTCGGTGGGGCCGTCGTGGCCGCCGCCGAGGAAGGTGCGGGCGGCCGCCGCGTCCGCCTCGGTCTGGAGGCCGAGGACGTCGTAGGCGTCGAGCCAGCGGGCGAGGGCGCCGCGCACCGGCAGCGCGCGCAGGGACGCGGGCGTGCCGAACGGGGTGTGCAGGAAGAAGCCGATCCGGTTGCGCACCCCGCGCCGGCGCAGGGCCTCCGCGAGGGGGAAGAGGTGGTAGTCGTGGACCCACACCACGTCGTCCGGCTCGAGGCGCCGTGCAACGATCCCGGCGAACAGGCGGTTCACGAACAGGTAGTCGGAGAGGTCCGCCCGCTCGAAGGCGACGAGGTCCTGTCGGCCGTGGAGGGCCGGCCACATCACCTGGTTGGCGAAGCCGGTGTAGTACCTGCGGAAGGCGTCCTCCGGCAGGTCGACGGTCAGGTAGGTGAGGGGGCCGGCGTCCTGCATGTGGATCGCGGGGCCAGCGCCGTCCTCGGGGTGCGCGCCGCTCCAGCCGACCCACACGCCGCCACGGCAGGCCATGGCGGCGTCGATCCCGACGGCCATGCCGCCGGCCCGGTGGCTTCCGGGGAGGCTGACGCGGTTCGACACGACGAAAAGGCGCATGGGGCTTCTCCTTGTTGGCCCCGGGGCGGCGCGCGGCCGCCCGCCCCCGCCGTCGCACGGCGAGGGCCCGTTCCCCCCTGCGGCGGACGGGACGCCTTCCCTGAAGGAGGTAGCCCGTCATCCGCATGCAGGATGGCCCCGGCGGAGCATTCGCTCACTGAGGAATGTCAAGCGCCGGAAGAGGAATTTGTTCCCGCGCCCACAGGGCGGAAAAGGTGTTTCTTTTCGACCGTTCGGGGCGGATCGGGGGCGCCGGGGGAACCGCGGTCCCGGCCCTCGCGCAGGACGGCGGCGGCGGCCGCGCCGGCCGCGGCGAGAGCGCCCGGGGGGCGAGCGCGCGCAAGGCCCGCCGACAGCCCGTTCCCGGGGCGCGGGGGCGAGCGGGTGCGGCCGAACCCCCGTTCCCGCCCGGCGGGTCGCGGCGCGGCGTCGGAGACGACACCGAAGGCGATGAGCCCGCGAACCGGGTGTCGCCGAGGATCGAGACCGCCGTCCCCGCCTCGATTGCCGCATGGTGCGGCGCGCGGCGCGGCTCGAACGCGCTTCCGCGATCATCGGCGTCCCCCGCACCGCCGCGAGCCCGGCTTCCTCCCGCCTCGTCGATCCGCGCGGAGCCGTTCCCACGTCCCGTTCACGTTCGCCGCCACGGGCACGGCGACGACCAGCCGCTCGTCCTCGCCCGGGGCGACCGTCACGGCCGCGGCCGGCACGACGTCGTGTCGCCGCGCGGGGAGGCCGCCACGGGACGGCCCCGCAGGCGGCGCCTCGACCGGCGCGAGGGCCGCGCCGGCAGGCCGTCGATCGCGGTGGGCTCCTCGAGGGACCGGCCAGCACGCCACGCTGCGCCGCCACTACCGCGACCGCCGAGCCGGATCGTGCCTCGGCGAAGGGGACTGGCCCGTCGCGCCGCTCCGACCGCAAGGACGTGATGCCCGCGAGCGCGTCGATGGCGTCGATGGAGAAGCTTGCCCCGACGAGGAGGGCGAGGGCCGCCAGCCCCGCGACGACGGGGGCCGGAGCGGTCGGGCCGCCAGCGCACCGGCGAAGCCGATGGCGATGCCGACCGCCGTGACCGCGAGTGCTGGCGCCGGAACGTGGCGGACGAACCGCTCGAGGAGCCGAACGCCGTCAGGAGCCCGATCCGCGGGCGCTCGATGTCCGCGAACCGCCCCGTCCGCGTGCCGGTGAGGACGGCGAGCCGGGGAAGAGGTGGGGCGAGCCTCGCCCGGAGCGCGCGAGCTGCCCCGCCCCGCCCTCCGGCAACCGGTCCGAAGGCTGGTCCGCGGCCGGCCGGCGCTGGGGCCGCGTCGCGGGCGAGGCGGCGCTCGCGCCCGGCAGGCGCGACGGCGTCAACGCGTTGAAGGCGCCGTCGTGCGGCGCGCGGCGCCGGTTGGCGGGAGAGGGCCGCCCGACCACCCCGCAGGCGCGGGCGCGTTCCGGGTGGCGGGCTTCCGGGCGCGCCGCGACGTCTCGCTCTCGCGGCGGGTCGCGCCATCGTGCCCGTGGCCTCCCGTCGGCGCGCGGCCCGCCGGTTCTCCAGGGGCCGCCCGCCGGCCGGCTGCGCTCGCCGCCCCGCCGGGCGGCGCCGCGCTCAGGCGTGGAGCGTCTGCGCCTCGCGGCTCGCGGCCGCGCGGGGGGATGCGGGCTTGCGGCAGGCGCAGCCGGTGGCGGCCACGTCCTCGAGGGTCTCCGAGGGGCCGTGGACGAGGACGTCGAGGCCCACCGCGTCCGGGTGGCCGGCGAAGGGCTCGAAGCCGTCGCCGAGCCCGATCACGTGGAGGGCGAGCGGCGAGGCTTCCCGCACTTGCTGCAGGTGACGGGCCGTGCGTCCGCACCGCGCCGGCTCGAGGCAAGACACCACCAGGATGTCGGCCGGCTGCGCCACCAGATGCTCGAGGAGCGCGGCGGGCGAGGCGCCCTCCAGCGTTTCCACCTCGGCCCCGTTCTGGCGCAGGCGAAAGCCGTGGAGCGCGGGGGCGAAGCTGATCGGATCCCCTTCCGCGGACCAGAGCACGACCCTGACGGGTGGCAGCGGCGAGCCGCAGGCCGCGATCCGCCGCCGGCTCGCGAGCCTGTCGAGGAGGGTGCGCAGGGCGCACACGCCGACGGTCCGGTCGACGGCGGAGCAGCGGTCGGACCGGAACGCCTCGTCGAGGCGGGCGGCCACCTCCGGCATGACGGAGGCGACGAGCGTGTCCGGCGACAGATCTTCGCTCACCAGCCCGTCCGCGAGGGCGGCGACCGCCTCGGGCCGCTCCGCGAGGACGGCCGCGAGCAGGCGCCCGGCGGCGACCGCGGCTCCGTCGGTCCTCGCGCGGCTGGCGACGGCGGGGGCGGGCGGCCGGGCGGTGTTCGCCTCGCCGCGTGCGTGCGAGGGGCCGCGGGCGGGAAAGGCGTTCGCGAGGGCGGCGAGGACCGCGGGCTCGAGCGCGGCACGGCGGGCCGCGGCGGGCTCGGGCACGGCCTCGAGTGCCGGCGCGCCGCTCCGGCACCAGGCGGCGAACAGGAGGGAGCAGGCGTCCCGCCCCGCTCCCGGCCGCAGGACGGCGGGCGAGAGCAGGCCGTCGGCGAGGGGGCGGACGAGCAGGCCGCGATCCACCGGGAGGGCCGTGCCGCAGGCGGTGTCCGGCCGCTGAGCGGACGCGCCGAAGGGCAGGTACGGCTCCTGCCGCTCGGACAGGTGCGCGCGGATGCCCTCGTCCCGCGAGGGGCCGCTCACCGCCATGGCCGGCATCCCGGCGCGGTGGTGGCGTCGCCTTCCCCTCGGCACGCCCGCGAAGCCTTCGGCCCGAACCGGTCGAACGCCATCCGTTCCTCCCCTCGACCTTCTTTCCCCCCGGGCGGATCGCCAGCGGACCCGGGGTGGAGGCTTCTCCGGCGGCACCGCTCTCGCCGAGGGCGCCGTCGGCGGCCGGGTTTTCCCGACCTGCGACATCCTACCACGGTGCGCCGGTCGCCCGCCAGCACCGTCGACGCCGGACAATGGTATCCGAGCCATGGGCGTGCGGGCCCGAGACGTCCGGGCGAGCGTGGAGTTTTTCGGGCCCGTGCCGCCCTCGCCTTGACCTGCATCAAGCGCAAGGAGAGGCGGAAGGCCCTTCCCCGGGCGACCGGGCCCGCTGGCCGGCAGGGCCGCCCGCGGCCCCGGGGGCCGCGGGGCCGGCGTCCCGGGACCGGCCGCCCGACGGCGCCATCGCGCCGCAGGCCACCGCTGGCCGCCGCCGTGGGGTCGATCGGCCGCGGGGGCGTCATTCCCTCGGGCCGACGGTGCACCGTGCCGGCGGGGAGGGGATGGCGCGCCCGATCGGTCCGCGCCCGCTTTCGCGCCTCGGCAGACGCCTCCCCGGGCCGACCCGCCCGATGCGTCAGGCGATGCGGGACATGCTGAAGGGCTGGGCGCCGCGCGGCTGGCAGGCGAGCTGGTTGCCGGACACGAAGCGGCACACGGCCGAGCGCTGCTCGTTGGTCACGATGCTGAGCCAGGTGAGCTGCAGGCCGTCCGCGCTCGACATGTAGCTGCCCTTGGCCACCACCTCGTTCGTGCTGGTGAGGCGGGAGGTGAAGCTGCCGTCGGAGAAGGTGGCGACGAAGACCCCGTCGTCCGAGGCCCAGCGGCCGTCGACGCCCCCGCCGGCCGTCTGGCAGCCGGCGACGGCAATGGCCGCGAGGGCCGCCATCGTCGCGAGCAGTCGTCGCATCCGTCCTCTCCCCCTCCTCGCCGGTGGAAGCCCCGCCGCCACGCGGGCCGCGCGGGCTGTAGCCTACTAGAGCGGGCCGCGCGATGCAGGCGCGGCGGGGGTGGCCGGGGCCGATGCCCGCCCGCTGCGGCATCCGTGCAACACCTCCCCGCCGGGCCGGCGTCGACAGGCGCGGCGGCGGGCGGCCGGCGGTGGATGGACACGGGGTGGCGCCGGGCGGCACAAGGAAGGTGCGCGGCGGACGACCCGTCGGCGGCGAGTGGGAGGCGATCGGTGCAGCGCGTGACGGTGTCCCTCGACGAAGAGATCGTCGCCATGATCGACGAGTACATGGCGAGCCACGGCGCGACCAACCGGTCAGAGGCCGTGCGCGACCTGGTGCGGACCGGCGCGGCGCGCGCCCGCGTCGACGAGGCCGACCCGGCCGAGCCGTGCGTGGCGACCCTCTCCTACGTCTTCGACCACGACCGGCGCGACCTCGGCCAGCGGGTGACCGGCGCCCACCACGACCACCACGATCTCACGGTGGCGACGCTCCACGTCCACCTCGGCCACAGCGACTGCCTCGAGGTCTCGGTCCTGAAGGGGCCGGTGGGCGAGGTGCGCGCCCTCGCCGACGCCGTCGTCAACGCCCGCGGCGTGCGCCATGGCCGGCTCGACGTCCTGCCCGCCCGCGTGGAGGTGGAAAGCCACGGCCACGGCGGGGCGCCGCGGCCACACCGTCACGTCCGGATCTGACCGGGGCGGCGGCCGTCAGAGGCGGTAGCGCACCTGGTCGGTGAAGTAGCGGTCGAGGCGGCGCAGGATGCGGATGGTCTCGGCGAGCTCGCCCTCGCCCACGCCGCCGATCGGCCCGAGGGAGGCGAGCTGGCGGGCCACCAGCGCCTCGAGCCGCTCCACCACCGCCCGGCCCCGGTCGGTGACGCGCACGCGCACCGTGCGCCGGTCCCCGGCCGAGCGGCGCTGTTCGGCGTAGCCGAGGTCGATCAGCTTCTTGAGGTTGTAGGACACGTTGGAGCCGAGGTAGTAGCCGCGCTGCTTCAGCTCGAAGGGGGCGAGCTCCTCCGCGCCGATGTTGAACAGGAGCACGGCCTGCACGTTGTTGAGGTCGGTGAAGCCCGTGCGCTCGAGCTCCTCCTTCACCACGTCGAGGAAGCTGCGGTGGGTGCGCTCGATCAGCCTCACCGCCTCGAGGTAAGCCTCGCGCAGGGGCAGCGCCTCGCCGCCGTCCGCATCGAGACCGTTACCGACGTGAAGGTTCATGACGCGCCTCCGGACCCTCGAGCCGCCGCGCCCCCTCGGGGCTCGCGCGGCATCGACGGGCGGACGGTGCGGCCCGGGCGCCTAAGCGGACCTTAACCGCGAGGGTTGACGCACGGTTAACGGGGCGGTCCGTTGCCGATATGCAACGGGGTGTTGCAGCAGCTCCCGTCGTCCCGCCCGCTGCCGGCGGGGACGACGGGGGCGGCCGACGCCGCGGGCGCCGCGCCGCAGGCCGCGATCCCCGGCATGATCAGCGAGGCCGCGGGGCGGCGCGCCGTCGGCGAGGGCGCGTGTCGCGCTCGGGCGGTTCGCCGGACAGGGTGGCAGGCACGACGGGGCCGACGCCGGCGACGGGGGCGAACGTCGACGAACGCGCGCCGGACGTGCCCGTGCAGGCCAGCGCGATGATCGCGCCGGCAGGCGGGGGCCCTCGAAGTCGTCACGGGCCTCGGCGTCCATGAAGCCGGGGGCGTCCTCGCGATGCCGGGCCGGGTGGTCGGCCTCGAAGGCTCCGACCCGGAGCGGCGCGGGCTCCCCGGAATGGGCAGACGCGGGCGGGGGCCAGCGCGCCGCGAGGGCCGTTTTTGGATCGGGCGTCGCGCCGACGGCGGGGAAGGGGCCGGCGAGGTCGCCGGCCGCGAAGGCGACGACGCCGCGGGCGAGGCTTTCCTCTTCGGCCGCCGTCGCGACGGGGACGGCGAGGCCGTCCCGCCGCTCGCCGTGGACGAGGCGGAAGGCCTCCGCCAGAGCGCCGGCGGCGCCGACGTGGACCCGGTGGAGCGCCGCAGCGAGATCGGGCCTGAGGAGGTCGAGGGGGATCCCCTCGTCGAGGGCGGCGAGGTCGGTCACGGCGCGCCGCCCCCTCCGGCGGGGGCGAGGCCGAGCCTTTGCCGGAGCGCCGCCGCCAAGCGGGCACGCCGGCCCGCGAGCCCGTCGGACAAGCCGAAGCGGGGCTCCACCGACAGGACGGCGAGGAGGTTCTGCGGCGGGATCGAGGGGTCGCGCTCCAGCCGGTCGTAGATGGCGTGGCTGGTCCGCCAGAAGGTCTCCCGGCCGATCGCGGCGAGGCCCGCCTGGTGCCGCCGCGCGTCGGACGCGGCGAGGATGGCGAGGAGGAGCGCGGAGAGCCCCCGCGGGGTCGCCTCCTCGAGGGCATGAGCGATCCAGGTGAACGGGCCTGGCGGCGCGCCTTCCGGCAGGCGGCAAAACGCGTCGAACGCCTCGGCCGCGTGGGCGGCGCTGAAGGGCAGCTCCGGTTCGACCGGAAAGGCCGTCCGCGTGTCGAAGGCGATGCCCACGAAGCCGTCGAGCGGGCGGGTGTCGTCCCAGTCGACGATGACGCACCGGCCCCGTTCGCCCGGCTGCACCGGCGTGATGCCGAGCGTGTCGCCCCGCGACCACAGGATGGCGCGTGCCCCCGGCTCGGCCTGGAAGGCGATGGCGAGGACGCCCCGGTCCATCGGCGTCGGCGCGTCCGGGTCCGGGCACTGTCGGCCGCAGGCGCACCGGCGGCCGAGGAGATCGTTCCACCCGTTCTCCGGACAGTCGCAGACGATCGCGACCACGGCCTCGTCCGCCCCCTTTCCGGGCGGGACGAGCGCGAGGGCATGGTCCCCTTCCGCGTCCGTGCCGGCGACGAGGAGCGTTTCGCCGCGCGGCCCGTCGCGGCAGGCGAGGAGGAACCACGAATCCGCCGGAGGCGCGACGAGAAGGTCGGCCCGCGCCCGCCCGTCGATCCGCCCCGTCAGCGCGGCGAAGAGGCGCCGCTCCCGCTCCCCGATGGCCATTCCCGCATCCCCGTCGTCTCGCCGGTCATGTGGGAACGGCCGGGCGCGGCGCCCGTGACGGCCGTCACGCCCCGCCCGCGCCCGTTCCGGAGAGGGCCTCGTCGAGGGCGAGGAGCGCGCCGAGGAGGACCTGGGCGCCGGCCGCGCAGTCCTCGCGCTTGGCCTCCTCGAGCTCGTTGTGGCTGAGGCCGTCCTTGCAGGGCACGAAGATCATGGAGGTCGGCGCCTTCGAGGCGGCGTAGAAGGCGTCGTGGCCCGCCCCGGAAATCATCTTCCGGTAGGGGTAGCCGGCCGCCTTCGTCGCCCCCTCCACCGCCTCGACGCAGGTCGGATGGAAGGTGACGGGCTCCTTCAGCCAGATGCGGCGGATGTCCACCTCCACGTTCCGCCGCGCGGCGATCTCGCCCGCCTCCTTCAGGAAGCGGGCCTCCATGGCCTTCAGCGTCTCCCCGTCCGGGTGGCGGAACTCGCCGCGGGCGTGGGTGGTGCCCGGGATCGTGTTGCGCGAGCCCGGCAGCACCTGCACCTCCCCCACGGTGCCGACGCCCGCGGGCGCGTTGTCGAGGGCGATCCGCTCCACGAGGAGGGTGATTTCCGACAGCGCGGCCATCGCGTCCCGCCGCATGGGCATGGGCGTCGTCCCGGCGTGGCTGTCCCGGCCCGTCACCGTCATGTCCCACCACAGGATGCCCTGGCCGCCGGTGACGACGCCGATGACGAGCTCCTCGGCCTCCAGGACCGGCCCCTGCTCGATGTGGAGCTCGAGGAACGCGGCGAAGCCCACCGCGCCGATGGGGATGCCCCCCTCGTAGCCGATCCGCCGCAGCTCCTCCCGGAAGACGCGGCCCTCGTTGTCGGTGGCCGACAGGGCGGATTCGGCGTCGAGTTCGCCCGCCCACACGCCCGACGACATCATGGCGGGGGCGAACCGCGCACCTTCCTCGTTGGTCCAGTTGACGAGGCAGAAGGGCGCCTCGGTCTCGTAGCCCGCGTCCGACAGGGTGCGCATGACCTCGAGGCCGGCGAGCACGCCGAGGATGCCGTCGAACTTGCCGCCCGCGGGCTGGGTGTCGAGGTGGGAGCCGAAGGCGATCGGCGGGCGCGAGGCGTCCTTGCCCGGGCGAACGGCGAACATGTTGCCCATGGCGTCGACCGTGACGGACAGGCCGATCGCTTCCGCCGCCTCCCGCAGCCATTCGCGCACCTGCCGGTCCTCGTCGGACAGGGTGAGGCGGCGGATGCCGCCCTTCGGGGTGGCGCCGAACCGGGCGGTCTCCATCAGCGTGGACCAGAGGCGGGCTTCGTCGATCGAAAGGTTCGTGCCCAAGGGGCTCTCCCGTGGTTGCGTTTCGCGCTCTTCGGCGGAGGATGCGGCACGGCGGGTGCATCGGCCGCGCCGCCGGCCTCGCCCCCGCGATAGCGGGTATCCTCACTGCCGGCAGATCCGCTTCACTAGTCTGCGGCGAAGATTGCGATCAAGGAGCCGAGCGATGTCCGACCCCGACCCGTCCGCCCCCGGCGCCGTCACCCCGGAGGAGTTGAAGGCGGCCCTCGAGGTGGTCTTCCGGGCGAACTCGGAGGTCTACAGGGCGCGCGGTTTCCAGCGCCGCGTGGGCTTCGGGAAGAAGCCCGCCCTCGTCGTGATCGACCTCGCCAACGCCTGGACGCGGCCGGGCCATGCGTTTTCGTGCGAGGGCATGGACACGATCATCCCGGCGAACCAGGCGCTGCTCGCCGCCTTCCGCTCCCGTGGCCTGCCCATCGTCTACACGACGACTGCCTACGAAGTGACCAGCGGCCCCAATTCCGACACGGGCCTGTGGTCCTCCAAGATCCCGGTGGAGGTGCTGGAAGCGGGCTCGGAGGCGGCGGCGATCGACGAGCGGATCGCCCCGCGGGACGGGGAGATCGTGATCGTCAAGAAGAAGGCGAGCGCCTTCCACGGCACGCACCTTGCCTCCTATCTCACCTCGATCGGGGTCGACACCATCGTGACGACCGGGGTGACGGCCTGCGCGTGCGTGCGCCACACCATCGAGGACGGGATCGCCGAAGGCTTCCGCCTCATTGCCGTGCGCGAGGGGATCGGGGACCGGATCGCCGGCGCGGTGGAGTGGAACCTGTTCGACATCGACGCGAAGTTCGGCGACGTGATGGGCCTCGAGGAGGTGCTCGATCACATGCGCCGCAACCTGCCGGTCTGACCGGCCGCGAACGGACGAGACGAAACGACAAGGGCAACGGAGAGCGGCATGATCAGGGTTGGCGTCGACGTGGGCGGGACGTTCACGGATATCGTGCTCGAGAAGAAGACGGGCGCGGATTCGCACATCTACGTCCACAAGGTGCCGTCGACGCCGCACGACCAGTCCGAGGGCGTGGTCCGCGGCATCTCCGAGATCTGCAGGATGGCGGAGGTGGAGCCGTCGGCCATCGACATCGTGCTGCACGGCACCACGGTCGCCACCAACATGGCGATCGAGCGCAAGGGCGCCGAGGTGGGGATGATCACCACCCGCGGCTTCCGCGACATCCTGCACA
>CAZJNX010000001.1:0-86405 GCA_964547415.1 uncultured Hyphomicrobiales bacterium | reverse complement strand
TGTCCGCGCGAGACGCGCTGGGGCTGGAAGAGCCCGCGTTCGATCTGGACCCTGCCCGTGATCGAGCAAACGGTGCCGGGTTTCCGCTTCCTGCATGTCCTGCGGGACGGGCGGGACATGGCCTTCGCCGCCAACATCAACCAGTTCCGCAGGCACTCCGGTGCGCTCTTCGGGGCACCGAAACCCGCGGCCGAAGATGCGGACGGACCGGCGCTCGCCCGGCTGTGGAGCGCGGTGAACGGCCAGGCGGCCGACTGGGCCGAGCGCCATCTCGGCGAGCGCTACCTGCGCGTGCGGCTCGAGGACCTGTGCGCCGATCCCCGCGGTACCGTCGAGAGAATCGCCCGGTGGCTCGCGCTCGATCCTTCGCAGGAAGAGCTCGCGCGCGCTGCCGGGATCGTCCAGTCGCCGAGTTCGCTCGGACGATGGCGGGAGGCGCCGGCGCCGGAGATCAAGGCCATCGCCGCGGCAGCCTCCGGCTCGCTCGAACGGTTCGGCTACGCCGCAGCCTGACGCTGGCGCGGACAACCCCGCACGCGTCCCTCCCCCGACGCGGACGGAGCGAAGGATCACACGCAATGCCCATCTTCACGAAGGACGGGACGCCCCCGGTCTTCTACGTCCACGTCCCGAAGACCGCGGGGACCTACGTCAAGCGCCTGTTCCGCACGAACGGCTACGCCACCCACCTGAACATCACGACGCCGCGTCGGTTGGGGCTCGTCGTCTCGCCGCAGCACTATCACCGCGCGATCTACGAGCAGCTCGTCCGCATCGACGACTTCAAGTGCCGCTTCCTGACGGTGCGTCACCCGGCGAAACGGCTCGTCTCCGAGTTCATGATGCGCGAGAGCGACAACGATCGCTTCCCCTCCTGGCTGCGCCTCGCCGAGAAGCGGCTCGCCAAGAACCCGTACGCCTTTGACAACCACATGCGCCCGCAGGTCGCCTTTTACCATCCGAGCCTCGCCGTGTTCCGTCATGAGGAAGGCCTCGGCGAGGAGTGGGCGCGGGCGCTCAGCGAGCGCTTCGATCTGCCGCTGAACGTGTTCCAGGTGCCGCGCACACTCGACAAGTCGACGGGCCGCGAGCCATTGTCGGGCCGGCACATGGACTTGGCCGTCCACTTCTGCAAGAAGGTCTTCGCCGAGGATTTCGAGGCCTTCGGCTACAAGCACACGCCCCCCGACTGAGGGAGAGGCTCCCTCACCCGCGGCGGAACACCACGCCCCCCACGTAACCGACGAAAAGAGCGAGGGCGACGACGGCGAGCCCGTACAGGAGCGGCCGCTCCGTCGCGAGGGCGAAGATCGCCTGCTCGAAGCCCACCTTGTCGAGGCGCACGGTGGTCTCGGTGACGGCGAGCAGCGTCCCCGCGGCGAACAGGTGGACCCGCGCCACGTACGTCCCGTCCTCCACCGAGCTCGGCAGGGGGAAGTCCGCGCGGAAGAAGTCGGCGGTGACGAAGGTCACCCCTTGCGCGTCCTCGAGGTAGAGCGCCGCGTCCTGCCTGAGCCGCACCAGCGCCTCGCGGAACGGCTCGCGTGCGGCACGCACCCCGCGCACCTCGCCCCCGTGCCCCACGTAGTGAAGGCCGAGGCCGAGCTCGCGCGCGAGCGTCCCGTAAGCGATCTCGGTCACCGGCCGGTTCGAGAACACCGCATAGTAGGACGGCACCTCGGTGAAGCGCTCGCTCGAGGCGTTGAGCCACAGGGGGCCGATCCGCTCCTTGCGCTGGACGAGGAGCCGGTGGACGGGGCCCGCGAGCGTGATCACCACGTCGTAGCCGCCGCGGCGGGACACGGTCTGGGCGTCCCGCCCGATCACGCCGAACAGGGTCACCGTCTCGCCGGTGAAGTTGGACGTGATGTTGACCACCCGCGTCGACGGCTCGACGAACACCGTCTCCGCCCGCACCGCTCCCGCCACGCCGAGGAGCGTCAGACAGGCGAGGAGAAGGGCGCGCGCCCGTCTCATCGCCCCGCCCCCAGGACGTTGATGGAGTAAAGGTCCGCCGGCTCCACCACGAGGCCGATCGCGAATCGGATCCCCACCGACAGGACGAGGAGCGACAGGAGGATCCTGAGATACTCCCCGCGCAGCATCAGCCCCATGGAGGCGCCGAGCTGGGCGCCGAGCACGCCCCCCACCATGAGGACGAGGGCGAGGACCGCGTCCACCGTCTGCGTGGCCGTCGCGTGCATGACCGTGGCGACGGCCATCGAGCCGATGATCTGGACGAGGGAGGTGCCCACCACCACGGTCGTCGGCACCTTGAGGAGGTAGATGAGCGCGGGCACCATGATGAAGCCGCCGCCGATGCCGAGGAGCGTGCCGAGGAAGCTGATGGACGCGCCGAGGGCGACCACCGGCAGGACCGAGATGTACAGCCGGGAGGCGCGGAAGCGCATCTTGAGGGGCAGGCGCTGGATGAGCCCGCGCCGGCCGCCGCGACGCATCTCCCGTGCCGGGACGCCGCTCGCCCGCTCGGCCCGGGCACGCAGGATCGCCTTCACGGACTCGGTCAGCATCAGCCCGCCGATGGTGGCGAGGAAGACGGTGTAGGCGACCGAGATCACGAGGGAGAGCTGGCCGAGCCGGTCGAGGAAGGCGAACAGCTGCGCGCCCGCGACGGCACCCACCGCGCCCGACAGGAAGAGGACGCCCGCGAGCTTGAAGTCCACCGCTCCCCGCCGCCAGTAGGCGAGGGCGCCGGAGGTGGAGGAGGCGACGATCTGGGGCGTGACGCTCGCCACCGCGACGGAGGGCGGGATCCCGGTGAAGATGAGGAGGGGCGTCAGCAGGAAGCCGCCGCCCACGCCGAACAGGCCCGAGATGAAGCCGACGGCCGCCCCCATCGCCAGCACGACGAGCACGTTGACCGGCATCTCGGCGATGGGCAGGTAGACGTCCATGGGGTCCCCGCGCGGCGTGCGGGCCGGACGGTGCCGTCTCCGGCGAGCCCGGCAGCGCGGCCGCCGGCCGGCCTCGCGCGGCCGGGGCGACGACCGCGGCCCTCGCCCGGACCGATCAACGACGCGGCGGGGCCGCTGTCAACGCCCGCGACCGCGAAAGCGGCCGACGAATGCGGGAAAAGGTGCCGGTCGGGCCGCCGGGGCACGGGACGGTGCGGGGGAGGGCGCTTCCGGCGGCATCCGTGGCGCGCATCCGCGCCGGACCGCAAGGGACGGACCCGGCCCGCAAGGAGATCACGCGGCCCGCAAGGAGATCACCCGGTCCGCAAGGAGATCACCCGGCCCGAGATGACCCGGCCCGCACGCGATGCGGTTCCGCGCTCGTCCGCTCCGCCCGGACGTCGGCGAGCGCCTTTCCGGCGCACCGGGACCGGCGCGGGCGGACGAGGTGCGCCGGGCGAGCGGCCCCGGATCGCCGGCGCGCAAGCGTCGCGGCCATGCGGCTGCTTTCCCTTTGCCGTCGCGGCGGGCACGATGGGAGCGGGCGCGCTGTGCGGCGCCCGCGGGAACGGGTGGCGAGCGCCTTGGCTGAGGGCACGGCGGACGGGCGGGACGGCACGGCGGACGCGACCCACCGGCGGGCGGTCGCGGCCTGGTACCTGTTCGACTGGGCGGCGCAGCCCTTCTTCACCCTCGTCGTCACCTTCCTCTACGGTCCCTACTTCGCCTCCACCCTCGCCGCGAACCCGGTTGAGGGGCAGGCCCTGTGGGGCTACGCGGGCGCTGCGGCAGGCTTCATCGTCGCGGTCTCGGGGCCCCTCCTCGGCGCCTTCGCCGACCGCACGCAGCGGCGCAAGGGCTGGATCCTCGCCTTCTCCGCCATCCTCGTGGCGGGCTGCCTCGGCCTCGGCCTCGCGGTGCCGGGAACGGGGGACGCCATCGCGATCGCGCTCGTGGCCTACGTGGTCGCCACCCTCGGGGCCGAGCTCGCCACCGTCTTCACCAACGCCATGATGGCCGACCTCGCCCGCCCGGGCCGCCTCGGGCGGCTGTCGGGCAACGGCGTCGCCATCGGCTACTTCGGCGGGCTCCTGTCCCTCGTCCTCGCGATCGTGCTCCTGCGGGCGGACGAGGCGAGCGGCCTCACCCCGCTCGGCGTCCCGCCCATGTTCGGCCTCGTGCCCGTGGAGGCGGCGAGCGCGGCCGTCGGCCCCCTGTGCGCGATCTGGTACCTCGCCTTCGCTTGGCCCCTGTTCGTCTTCGTGCCCGAGCGCCGGCCCGCCCAGCCCTCGAGCCGCCCCCTCGCCGATGGCCTCGCGGACCTCCGCGAGACCCTCTCCCACGTGCGCCGGGTGCCGATCCTGTGGCGCTTCCTGCTGGCGAGCATGCTCTACCGCGACGGGCTCACCGCGCTCGCCACCTTCGGCGGCATCTACGCGGTCGGCATCCTCGGCTGGTCGCAGACGGAGCTCGGCCTGTTCGGCATCCTCATCATCCTCGCCTCGGTGCTGTCCGCCTCCCTCGGCGGCCACCTCGACGACCGCTCCGGGCCCGACGGGGTTGTCCGCATCGCCCTTCTCGGCCTGGTCGCGACGACGCTCCTCGTCGTGTCCATCTCCGCCGACCGGGTCCTGTTCGTGATCCCGTCGGAAGACCTCCGGGACGGCGGCCTGTTCTCCTCCACGGCGGACCTTGCCATGCTGGCGGCGGCGACCCTCATCGGCCTGTTCTTCGGACCGGTCCACGCCGCCTCCCGCTCCATGCTGGTGCGGATCGCCCCGGCCGACCACATGACCGCGCTCTTCGGCCTCTACGCCCTCGCCGGCAAGGTGACGAGCTTCGCCGGCCCCCTCCTCGTCGCCCTTGCCACGGACCTCATCGACAGCCAGCGGGCGGGGGCGGCCGTCATCCCGGTCTTCTTCGTCGCCGGCATCGTCCTGCTGCCCCGCCTCTCCGGGAAGGGTAAACGTAATGTAAACGCCGAACGCCGCCAGGTTTAACGCTTGCTTTAGGGACCCCGTGCAACCGTCCCCGTGCCATTTGCGTGAGGTCCTGCGTCGCAATGGAAGCGTGCCTGCGTCACGGCGAGGCCGGTCCGTCCATCCGGACGGGCCGGTCCGCCTCTCCCCCGGTCCCCGTCGACGGCATCGTGACGGGGGATTGCCTCGACGTTCTCGCCCGGATGCCGGAGGCGTCGGTGGACCTCGTGTTCGCCGACCCGCCCTACAACCTGCAGCTCGCGGGCGACCTCTCCCGGCCCGACCAGAGCCGGGTCGACGGCTGCGACGCCGAGTGGGACCGCTTCGACAGCTTCGCCGCGTACGATGCCTTCACCCGCGCCTGGCTCGCCGCTTGCCGACGGGTAATGAAGCCGAACGCCACCCTCTGGACCATCGGTTCCTACCACAACGTCTTTCGCGTCGGCGCCGCGCTGCAGGACCTCGGCTACTGGATCCTCAACGACGTGGTCTGGGTGAAGACCAACCCGATGCCGAACTTTCGCGGCCGGCGCTTCACCAACGCCCACGAGACGCTGATCTGGGCGGCCCGCTCGCCGGAGGCGCGCCACACCTTCAACTACGACGCCCTCAAGGCCTTCAACGACGACCTTCAGATGCGCTCGGACTGGACCATCCCGATCTGCTCGGGTCCGGAGCGGCTTCGGGCGGAGGACGGGCGCAAGCTCCACCCCACCCAGAAGCCCGAGGCGCTGGTGCGGCGCGCGATCCTCGCCGCCTCGCGCCCGGGGGACCTGGTGCTCGACCCGTTCCTCGGCTCGGGCACCACGGCGGCGGCGGCCCGCGCCCTCGGCCGCCACTTCGTCGGCATCGAGAGGGACGCGGCCTTCGCCGAGGCGGCGCGCGCGCGCGTCGCGGCCGTGGAGCCCCTGCCGGACGCGGCCCTCGCGACGGTGGAGGGCCGCCGCGCCCGCCCGCGTATCCCCTTCGGCCAGCTGGTGGAGGCGGGGATGGTGCGCCCTGGCGAGCGACTCACCTGCCCGCGCGGCGAGAAGGAGGCGCTGGTGCGGGTGGACGGCAGCCTGGTGGCGGGCGATCTCGCCGGCTCCATCCACAAGGTGGGCGCGGCGGTCCAGAGCCTGCCCGCCTGCAACGGCTGGACGTTCTGGCACGTGGAGCGGTCGGGCGAGCGCGTGGTGCTCGACCGCCTGCGGGAGGAGCTGCGCCGCCGCGCCGCCGCCTGAGCCCTTTCGCCCGAACGCGCGCCCACCCGTCGCGAAGCGCGACCCGTCGGCCCGTGGCGCCGCGCTCCCCGGTGCCCTGTCCCGTTTCGGTGGCGGGACACGGCCGCACGTTCCGGCGGAGCCGACCCTTCCGGAACCCGCGCGGCGCGCGGGCCGGTCAACCCCTCGAGCGAATCGCGGGCTGACGCGGTCCGCGCCCCGCGCACGCCTCCCGCGCGGCACCGTCGGCCGGCCCCCCGTCCCCCTTCCGGCCGCGCCGCCCGCCCCGGCCGGCAAGGCCGATCTCGGGGCCGGCGAGCGCGATGACCTTGGTCATGACCGTGGGCAGCGCCTCCTCGTCGATGCGCGCCGCCGGCGCCCACCACGTCCCGGCAAGGCGCGGCGGCCGCGCGCCGGCCACGAGGTCCGCCCGGAAGACGGCGAGTTCCAGCTCGAAATGGGTGAAGACGTGGCGGGCCCCGCCGTCGAGCCGCCGCCAGTCGGCGCGGAACGGGGCGTGGCCGAGGGCGCGGGCGAGGTCGAAGCCCGGCTCCCAGTCGGTCGTCGGGACCTCGGCCATGCCGCCGAGGAGGCCCTTGTCCGGCCGCCGCCTGAGGAGGACCGCCCCGTCCGAGCGCACGGCGACGAAGGCCGCCCCCGTCCGCTTCGGCCGCGCCGCCTTGGCGGGCTTCACCGGGTAGGCGTCCGCCGTCCCGTCCGCACGGGCGCGGCAGGCAGGCGCGAGCGGGCAGAGCGCGCACACGGGCCGCTTGGGGGTGCACACGGTCGCGCCGAGGTCCATCATCCCTTGCGCAAAGTCGCCCGGGTGGCCCTTGGGGCTCATCGCCTCGAGGGCGGCCTCGAGGCGCGGGCGCGCTTCCTTCGGCGGCACGTCGACGGCGAGGAGGCGGGCGAGCACCCGCTCCACGTTGCCGTCGATCACGGTCGCCGGTCGGCCGAAGGCGATCGCCGCCACCGCCGCGGAGGTGTAGGCGCCGATGCCCGGAAGCGCGGCGAGCCCCTCCACCGTGTCGGGGAAGGCGCCGCCGTGGCGGGTGACCACGGCCTCCGCGCAGGCCTTCAGGTTGCGCGCGCGGCTGTAGTAACCGAGGCCCGCCCAGGCGGCCATCACCTCCTCGACCGGGGCGGCGGCGAGGTCCTCCACCGTGGGCCAGCGCTCCAGGAAGGCCTCGAAGTAGGGAACGACGGCGGCCACCGTCGTCTGCTGGAGCATCACCTCCGACAGCCACACCCGGTAGGGGTCCGCCCGCTCCCGCGCACCCGGCGGCAGGCGCCAGGGCAGGCGCCGGGCGTGCCGGCGATACCAGGCGAGCAGCGCCCGCCCGGCCTCGGCGAGGGCGCGCGTGTCCACCGCCTCGCCCGGCACGGGGCGGTCGGTGGCGCGACGGCGGCGGGAGGGGCGCGGCATCGTGGTCATGGCGCCGGCCATGCGCGAGCGGGCCCGCCTTGGCAAGGGCTTCCTCGCCGCACGGCGGGCCCTGTTGAAAGCGGTGAGGGGGCGCGGCCGGCATCGCCGCGCGGTCGCGGGTGCGCTAGGCTCGCGCAGGGCGATGGAGGAGAGACGATGGCGGACGGACCGGCGCGGCGACGGGGGCCGCGTCCCATCGGCGAACTGGTGGCGCCGGAGCTCTCGGCCGCCTGCCGAAAGCGGGGCCTCGCGGACGCGACGCTGGTGCTCGCATGGCGGGACGTGGTGCCGCGGGACCTCGCAGAGGGCACGCGGCTCGAGCGGATCGACTGGCCGCGCCGGGACGGGTCGGCGGAGGCGGGGGCCTGCCTCGTGGTGGCGGCGACGCCGGACGCGGCGCTGCGCCTCGCCCACGGCGGCGAGGCGCTGATCGACCGCATCAACGCGGTGTTCGGCTGGCGCGCGGTGGTGCGCCTCAAGTTGGTCCAGCGCCGCTCGCTCGCGCCCGGGACGGCGGCCGGCCGGCACCGGCCCGGACCCGGCGACTACGCCGCCGCGCGGGCGGTCGCGGGCGCCGTTCCCCACGAAAAGTTGAGCGAGGCCCTCGTCCGCCTCGGGGCCCACGTCTACGCTCGCTCTGGCAAGGGCGGCGGCAAGGCCCCATAGTCCGGGCCATCCGCGCGCGCCCGCGACGGCCCGCGCACGACGCCGTACCTGCCAGGAGACGCCCCGTGGACATCACCCGCCGTCAGGCGCACCGCCTCCTTCTCGCCGCTGCCCTCGCCGCCGGCCTGTCCGCCCCCGCGCTCGCCCAGAGCGTGGACGAGGCGGCGCTCGCCGAGCCGGGCCCGCTGCCGGAAAAGGCGCTCGGGGCGGAGGACGCGCCCGTCACCGTCATCGAGTACGCCTCCATGACGTGCGGCCACTGCGCCGACTTCCACGCCGACACCCTGCCCGCCCTGAAAGAGCGCTACGTCGACACCGGCAAGGTGCGCTTCGTCCTGCGGGAGTTGCCGCTCGACCCGCTGGCCGCCGCCGCCTTCATGCTCGCCCGCTGCGCGCCGGAGGACCGCTACTTCGACGTGGTCGACGTCTTCTTCGAGACCCAGCCCGCCTGGACGCGCACCAACGATCCCGTCGGCGAGATGTTCAAGGTCGCCCGCCAGGCCGGCTTCACACAGGCGAGCTTCGAGGCTTGCTTGACGAATCAGCAACTTCTCGACGGTATCAACGCCGTGAAGGATCGGGCCGCGTCGGAATTCGGCGTGACCTCGACGCCGACGTTCTTCATCAACGGCGAGATGCTGCGTGGTAACCAGCCGCTGGAGGCCTTCTCGGAGAAGATCGACCCGCTCGTGGGCGACTGACGCCGCGCGCGAGCGGCGGCGCGCGCACGAAGACCGCCGGACGACGCACGCCGGGCCCGCCCCCGCGGGAGGGGCCCGGTGATCCACTTCACTCGCCTCAAGCTCGCCGGATTCAAGTCCTTCGTCGAGCCCACCGAGGTGGTGATCGAGCCGGGTCTCACCGGCGTCGTCGGTCCCAACGGCTGCGGCAAGTCCAACCTCGTCGAGGCGCTGCGCTGGGTCATGGGCGAGACCTCGTCCAAGGGCATGCGCGCCACCGGCATGGACGACGTGATCTTCGCGGGATCGGGCCGCCGGCCCGCCCGCAACATCGCCGAAGTGTCCCTCCGGCTCGACAACGCCGCCCGCGAGGCGCCGGCGGACTTCAATGCCTTCGACGACATCGAGGTGGCCCGCCGGATCGAGCGGGGCGCGGGCTCGGACTACCGGATCAACGGCAAGTCGGCGCGGGCGCGGGACGTGCAGATCCTGTTCGCCGATTCGTCCACCGGCGCCCGCTCCCCCGCCCTCGTCCGCCAGGGGCAGGTGAGCGAGCTGATCGGCGCCAAGCCGTCGGCGCGGCGCATGATCCTGGAGGAGGCGGCGGGCGTGTCCGGCCTCCACGCCCGGCGCCACGAGGCGGAGCTGCGCCTGCGCGCGGCGGAGCAGAATCTCGAGCGCCTCGCCGACGTCCTGTCCGAGCTCGACCGGCAGGTGGACGCCCTTACCCGCCAGGCCCGCCAGGCACGCCGCTACCGGACCCTGTCCGCCGACATCCGCTCCACCGAGGCGAGCCTGTTCCACGTGCGCTGGCGCAGCGCCGTCGATGCCGCCACGGCCGCCGCGCAGGAGGTGGAGGCCGCGCGCCGCCGCGTCGCCGAGGCCGCGCAGGCCCAGGCGGCTGCGGCCCGGGCCGAGGCGGTCGCCGCCCACGCCGTCCCGGGCGCGCGCGACGCGGAGGCGAAGGCGAACGAAGGGCTGCAGGCGGTCCGCGCGGCCATCCAGCACGCCGAGGGCGAGACCACCCGCGCCAACGAGAAGCTGAAGGCGCTCGAGCGCCAGCACGCGGACGTCCTGAAGGACCTCGAACGGGAAGGCGCCCTCGCCGAGGACGCCGCGAAGGCCCTTGCCGCCCTCGACCGGGAGGCGGACGACCTCGACCGGCAGCTCGAGGGCGCCGACGAGCGCCTCGCCGCCCTCGAGGCCCGTGCCCGGGAGGCGGCCGAGGCGCTCGCCGCGGCCGAGCCCGTGGCGAAGGCCGCGATCGCCGCCGAGGCCGAGGCCCGCGCCCGGGCGGAGGCTCTCTCCTCCGCCCTCGCCGCGGCCGAGCGCACGCGGGAGAAGGCCGCCGCCGAGCTCGCCGCGGCCGAGGCGGCCCACGGCCGGGCCGGGGCGGCCGCGAGCGCCGCCCGCTCCGAAGCGGAGGCCGAGGCCGTCACGGCCGCCGTCGCCGCCCTCGCCGCCGCCGAGGAGGAGGTGACGGCCGCCGAGGCCGCCGCCGCCGCGGCGCGGGAGGCCGAGCGCGCGGCCGAGGCCGAGGCCTCCCGCCGCGCCGCCGCCCTCTCCGCCCACGAGGCGGAGGCGCGCGCCACCCGCCGCTTCCTCGGCGAGGACGGCGACAGGCGAAAGGGCCCGCCGCCGGCCCTCGACATGATGACGGTGAGCCCGGGCTACGAGGTCGCCCTCGCCGCGAGCCTCGGGGAGGATCTCGACGCCCCCGTCGCCGCCGATGCCCCGATCGCCTGGACCGGCAGCGACGGCACCGGCGACCCGCCGCTCCCCGACGGCGCCGCGCCCCTGTCCGGCTTCGTGGAGGCGCCGGCCGAGCTCGCCCGGCGCCTCGCCCAGGTGGGCGTGGTGGAGGGGGAGGACGGGCCGACGCTCGCCCCGCGGCTGAAGCCGGGGCAGCGGATCGTGACCGCCGACGGCGCTGTCTGGCGGTGGGACGGTCTCGTGGCCGCCGCCGGCGCGCCGAGCGCCGCCGCCCGTCGCCTCGAGGCGCGGAACCGCCTCGCCGAGATCGAGCGGGAGATCGCCCGCACCAGGGAGGCGCTCGCGGGGGCGCGGGCGGCCCACGGCGCCGCCCGCGAGGCCCTGTCGGCCGCGGGTTCGCGCGAGAAGGCCGCCCGGGAGGCCGTGAAGGAGGCGAGGCGGCGCGAATCCTCCGCCCGCGAGGCCCTGTCGCGGGCCGAGCTCGCAGCGGAGGCGGCCGCCGCCGAGGTCCGGCGCACCGCCGCGGCCGTCGAGGCCGCCCGCACCCGCCTCGGCGAGGCCGACGCCGCCCTCGCCGAGGCGCGCGCCGCCGCCGCCGACGCCCCTTCCCTCGACGCCCTCAGGGAAGCGCGGGCGGCCGCCGAGGCCGATCTCGCCGTCCGTCGGGAGGCCGCCGCCGCCGCCCGCGCGGGCCACGACGGACAGGCCCGCCAGGTGGAGGCGCGCCGCCGCCGCCGCGCCCGCATCGACGAGGAGCGCCGCGGCTGGCACGGGCGCCTTTCCGCGACCGATGGTCGCGGCGACGCGCTCCAGAACCGCCGCGCCGCCGTCGAGACGGAGCGGGAGGCCCTCGCCGCCCGCCTGCCGGAGCTGCAACTCGCCTCCCGCCGCCTCCACGGAGAACTGAAGGAGGCGGAGGCCGCCCTCGCCGCCGCCGCGGACCGCCGCGTCGCCGCCGAGGGCGAGGCCGCCGAGACCGCCCGCGCGGCGAAGGCCGCCGTCGAGGCCCTGTCCGCCGCCCGCGAGGCCGCCGCCCGCGCCGAGGAGCGCGACGGAACCGCCGCCGCGCGCCTCGCCGAGATCGTCGCGGAGGTCGAGGCCCGCTTCGAGACGGCGCCCACGGGCCTTGCCGCCCTCGCGGGCCTTTCGGACGATCAGCCCCTCCCGGACGAGGAGGCGACGAGGAAGCGCCTCGAGCGCCTGTCGGCCGAGCGGGAGCGGCTCGGCGGGGTCAACCTGCGCGCCGAGGAGGAGCTTTCCGAGCTCGAAGGCCGCCGCGCCACCATCCTCGCCGAGCGGGACGACCTCGTCGCGGCCATCGACAAGCTGCGCGCGGGCCTTTCGACCATCAACCGGGAGGCGCGGCAGCGTCTCCTCGCCGCCTTCGAGACGGTGGACGCCAACTTCCGGCGCCTGTTCACCCACCTGTTCGGGGGCGGCGAAGCGTCGCTGAAGCTCGTCGACGCGGAGGACCCGCTGGAGGCGGGCCTCGACATCGAGGCCCGCCCGCCCGGCAAGAAGCCCCAGAGCCTCGGCCTCCTGTCGGGCGGGGAGCAGGCGCTGACGGCGACCGCCCTCGTGTTCGCCGTCTTCCTCACCAACCCCGCGCCGATCTGCGTCCTCGACGAGGTGGACGCCCCCCTCGACGACGCCAACGTCACCCGCTTCTGCGCCCTCCTGGACGAGATGACGCGGCTCACCGAGACGCGCTTCCTCGTCATCACCCACAACCCCATCACCATGGCCCACATGCACCGCCTCTACGGGGTGACCATGGCCGAGCGGGGCGTGTCCCAGCTCGTGTCGGTCTCCCTCGAGGCGGCGGTGGAGCTGCGCGAGGCGGTCTGACGCACCCTTTCCTCCGCCGCCCGCGGGGCGTATCGGTGGGCGGGCGAGCGAGGAGACCGGCGATGGCCCCTTCCGACGACGACCGGCGCGAGGACGGCCTCGAGGGCCGTCGCGCCGACCTCGACGCCCGCCTCGGGGCGCTCCAGCGGGCGGAGGAGGCGATCGCGGCCGAGGAGGCCAAACGCAAGAACGCCGGCTACGTCATGGCCGTGAAGCTCGGCAGCGAGTTCGTGTCGGCCGTCATCGTGGGCGGGGTGATCGGCTGGCTCCTCGACTGGGGGCTCGGCACCCGCCCGTGGCTGATGGTGGTGTTCCTGCTGCTCGGCTTCGTCGCCGGGGTCCTCAACGTTTTGCGCTCGGCGGGGTTGATTAGCGCGCCGCAACCCGGCAATAGACCGCGCCAGGATCACTGATCGCGGGCTGCCCCTCCCGGCCCGCGCGCCTTCACATGGAGCGGTACGTTCGTGGCTGCAGCAGACGGCGGGCTGAACCCGATCAAGCAGTTCGAGGTCAAGACCTACCTCCCGATCGAGGTCGGTGGCTTGAACCTTTCCTTCACGAACGTGTCCCTTTACCTGTTCGTGGCGACGGCGCTCGTCATCCTCTTCCTGGCGCTTCCCACCGCGCGCCGGGCGGTCGTGCCGGGCCGCTGGCAGAACCTTGCGGAGATGAGCTACGAGTTCGCGGCCAACATGCTGCGCTCGTCGACCGGCGCGGCCGGGATGAAGTTCTTCCCGCTGGTGTTCACGCTCTTCATGTTCATCCTGTTCGCGAACCTCCTCGGGATGTTCCCGTACTTCTACACCACCACCAGCCAGCTCATCATCACGTTCGCGCTGGCGATGGTGGTGATCCTGACGGTGGTGATCGCCGGCATACGCCAGCACGGGCTCGCCTGGTTCCAGCTGTTCGTGCCGTCCGGCGTTCCGGGGCCGATCGTGCCGTTCGTGTCGATGATCGAGGTGATCTCGTTCCTGTCCCGCCCGGTGAGCCTGTCGGTCCGCCTGTTCGCCAACATGCTCGCGGGCCACATCACGCTGAAGGTCTTCGCGGCGTTCGTCGTGTCCATGTCCGCCCTCGGTTTCGTCGGCGTCGTGGGCGCGATCCTGCCCCTCATCATGACGGTCGCCATCACGGCGCTCGAGTTCCTGGTGGCGGTCCTGCAGGCCTACGTCTTCGCCGTGCTCACGTGCCTCTACCTGAACGACGCGGTGCACACGCACCACTGAGTTCGGGCCGGCCCCTTCCCCACAACCTGTTTCCATCTGACCCAAGGAGCATCATCCATGGAAGCTGAAGCTGCCCGTTTCCTCGGTGCCGGCCTTGCCTGCTTCGGCATGGCGGGCGCGGCGCTTGCCCTCGGCAACATGTTCGGCCAGTACCTTTCGGGCGCGCTGCGCAACCCGTCGGCCGCCGACGGCCAGTTCGGCCGCCTGATCTTCGGCTTCGCGGTGACGGAGGCGCTCGGCATCTTCTCGCTGCTGATCGCCCTCCTCCTGCTGTTCGCCGTCTGACGCGGCGGATGATGCTCCGGCGGCCGGGCCTGTCGCGGGCCCGCCGCCGACGGTCCCCGCCGGGCGCGGCGAGCAGCGGCTTCGCCCGGCCGACCGGGTCCCCGCGGCCGCGCCGTGGTTCGACCGACCGGGGCGCGAGGGGCGCACGGGGCCGGCACCCGTCGGAGCGCCCGTGCCATGCCGCAACCACCGCTGCCACCGACGCCGCCCGCATGCGCTGCCGGGCCCGTGCTTGGAGATGAACGATGGCCGTCGATCCCGCGGGATCCTATGAGCCTCACGCCGCCGCGTCGGCCGTGGATCACGTGACCGCCACCCTTCTCGCCGCCACCGACCCCGGGTCGATGACGGACGCCGCGACCGGGGCGCCGCCGCCGGAGGCCGCGTTCCCGCCGTTCGACGGGGCGCTGTTCGCCTCCCACCTGTTCTGGCTCGCGATCGCCTTCGGCATCCTCTACTATGCCATGTCGAAGCTCATCGTTCCCCAGGTGGGCGGCATCCTGGAGGACCGGCGGGACCGGATCGCCGGGGACCTCGGCGAGGCCAACCGGCTGAAGCGCGAGACGGACGAGGTCATCGCCACCTACGAGCGCGAGCTCGGCGAGGCCCGCGCCAAGGCCCACGCCATCGCCCAGGGGCGGCGGGACGAGATCAAGCGCGAGATCGCCGAGCGCCAGGCCGAGACCGAGCGGGCGCTCCAGGCCAAGATCGCCGACTCGGAGAAGACCATCGCCGAGATGCGCGACCGGGCGCTCGCGGACGTGGACCAGATCGCCGCCGAGGCGGCCCGCGCCATCATCGCGCGGGTGAGCCCGGTCGAGGTGTCCGACGGCGACGTGGCGAGCGCCGTCGACGGCCAGCGCGCCGCCTGACGGGGGATCCCTTCCATGTTGCAGTCCGATTCCTTCTGGGCACTCGTCGGCCTCGTCCTCTTCTTCGTCATCATCTTCTATTTCCGCGTCCCGGGCATGGTGCTGAAGGCCCTCGACCGGCGCACCCAGCGCATCCAGGACGAGCTCGACGAGGCCCGCCGCCTGCGCGAGGAGGCCCAGGGCCTCCTTGCCGACTACCAGCGCAAGCGGCGCGAGGCCGAGGAAGAGGCCGCTTCCATCGTCGAGGAGGCGCGCCGCGAGGCCGCCCGCATGGCCGACGAGGCGAAGGTCAAGCTCGACGAGATGGTGGCCCGCCGCACCGCCGCGGCCGAGTCCAAGATCGAACAGGCCGAGGCCCAGGCCGTCGCCGAGGTGCGTGGCCGTGCCGCCGACCTTGCCGTCGCCGCCGCGGCCAGCGTCCTGCGCGACAAGGTCAAGGGTGACGTCGCGGCCAGCCTCACCGAGTCCAGCATCGAGCAGGTCCGCCAGCGCCTCAACTGAGGCGCTGGCCCGCCGCCACGGAGCACCCGCACGAGGTGCCGTACCGGCGACCGTGCCGGTCGCGGGCAATGGTCGGGCCGTCCCCGTCGATGGCGTGCATGGGACCCGGAAGTGCACGCACCGGTGGGTCGACGGGCAGGCCGATCGAGGCTGCGAGCGGAGGTGTCGCCGCGCTCCTTCTCCCATGGTCCCGCATGCCGGGCCGACGCCCCGGCCCGCGGGCGGTCCTGGCGGTTGGCCTTGCCGTCGCCGGGGTCGCCGGCGCCGCGGGTCCGCGCCCCATCCGGCAGGAAGGCCTCGGGCCCGACACCATGCCTCGACCGATCCCGCGCCGGCGCCGCGCGCGCCTGCCTCGGGTCGGCGGGCGGGTCCTCCGCGGATGCGGGGCAGGCGAAGCCCCGCGAGCGCGATCCTATTCGGGCCAGAGGCGGGCCGGCAGGCCGGTGGTTCGCGCCGCTTCGCGCGGACCGTCGAGTATGGAGGGCGGCACATCGTCCCGCGGCACATCGTCCCGCGGCACGGCTTCCGCGCGGGGGACGGGCTGCGTGGCGATGCGGAAGAGGTCCCGCGGGAACGGCCGGGCCGGCGGCGAGGGATCGGGCGCCCCGTCGCCGCGGTGGACGATCGCCTCCAGGAGGGACCGGGCCGACGCGAGTTCCTCCTCCAGCGCCGCGATCCGCTCGCCGAGGGCGGCCACCGCCGCGCCGAGAGCAGCGACGTCTTCCCCCGGCCGCCCCGCGCCGCCGCGCTCGGCGGTCTCCCGCCGCTCGAGCCGCGCCTCGATCCGCGCGAGCAGCGCCAGCGCCTCCCGCGCCCCGCCGGACGGATCGGGCTCGCCGGCCACCGGCGTGCCCCCGCGCGGCTGGCGCCACGCGCCGACGGAGAGGACTCCGTCGTCCGTCGTCCCGTCGCCTCCGAATTCCCCGCCGTTGCGCATGTGGCCCACCCGCTCTCGCTGCGCCGCCCCGACCCCCTTCCCGGGCCCCCGGACCGGCGCTGCCCGAAGCATCCTCCAGTAGTGCAAGGCAAACACGCCACAACCGGCGAGGCAACCATGCGCCGCGCTTTCCACCGCGCCATGCCCACCTAAGTCGCCACCGTGCGTCCGCTGCAACGCCGCGGCCCCTTGCGTCCAGCGGCGCGGCGGGGCGATCTGGCGAGGCGAACCGGGGGGAGGAGCATGAGCGCACCCGTCGTCATCGACCGCCCGCTCGTGCGGGACAGGCGGGCCCGCGCGCTGAAGGCGCCGCGGCCGGGCGCCGACTTCCTGTTGCGCCGCGCGGCGGAGGAGACGGCCGAGCGGCTCGCCACCGTCACCCGCACGTTCGACGTGGCGGTGGACCTCGGCGGCCATCGGGGCATCGCGAGCGCCCTCCTGTCGGCGATGCCGGGCATCGGCCACGTGATCCGCGCCGACAGCCTCGTCGCCGACACCGCGAGCGCGGGCCCGCGGGGGAGCGGCCCCGACCTCGTGTTCGACGAGGAGGCGCTCCCGTTCGCCCCGGGCTCGGTGGATCTCGCCGTCAGCCTCCTCCAGCTCCACCTCGTGAACGACCTGCCGGGCGCCCTCGTCCAGGTCTTCCGGTCGCTGCGGCCGGACGGGCTGTTCCTTGCGGTGGTGCCGGCGGGCGACACGCTCCACGAGCTGAAGGCGAGCCTGTTCGCCGCCGAGAGCGAGATCGCGGGCGGGGTCAACCTGCGCGTCCTGCCGTTCGCGAGCGTTGCGAGCCTCGCCTCGCTGATGCAGCGGGCGGGCTTTTCCCTCCCCGTGGTGGACGTCGACCGCCTCACGGTGCGCTACGCCACCTTCGCCGACCTTCTTGCGGACCTGCGCGCCATGGGCGCCACCAACGTGCTCGCCGCGCGGGACGGGCGGCCGCCCCGCCGCGCCCTGTTCGCCCGCGCCGCGGAAATCTACGCGGAGCGCTACGCCGACGCGGACGGGCGGCTGCGCGCCACCTTCGAGTTCGTCTCCCTGTCGGGCTGGTCGCCCCACGAGAGCCAGCAGCAGCCCCTGCGGCCGGGCTCGGCGAAGGCGCGCCTTGCCGACGCCCTCGGCACGCGGGAGGTGAGGACGGGCGCCAAGGCCGCCCCGCCCGGCGCAAAGCCCCCGCAGAAGGGATGAGCACCACCGTTCAGGGAAAGAGGCGGGCCGGGATCGAGGCGAAGCCGCGGAAGCGCACCCGCCCGCCCCGCACCGGCGGCCCGGCGAGCGAATAGTCCGGGAAGCGGTCGAGGAAGCGCATCACCGCCGTGCGGCCCTCGAGCCGCGCAAGGTTCAGGCCCGCGCACTGGTGGATGCCCGCGCCGAAGGCGAGATGCCGGTTGGGCGCGCGGGCGACGTCGAACCGCTCCGGGTCGGGGAAGACCGCCGGGTCCCGATTCGCCGC
Source organism: uncultured Hyphomicrobiales bacterium (assembly GCA_964547415.1). Classification (GTDB taxonomy): domain Bacteria; phylum Pseudomonadota; class Alphaproteobacteria; order Rhizobiales; family Amorphaceae; genus CAZJNX01. The sequence goes on along the minus strand of CAZJNX010000001.1, from coordinate 68,696 downwards.
GCCGATGCACAGCGTCACCCGCGTGCCGGCCGGAAAGCGCCGCCCGCCGATCTCCACCGCCCGCGTCGCAACGCGGTTGCCGAGCTGGTTCGGGCTCTCGTAGCGCAGGCACTCCTCGATCGCGCTCTCCACGAGATCCGGCGCCTCCATGAGCTGGCGTCGCGCGGCCACGTCCTCGCCGAACAGGACGAGGGCGTTGCCGATGAGGTTGGTGGTGGTCTCGTGCCCGGCGTTGAGGATGAAGATGCAGTTCTGCAGGAGCTCCGTCTCGCTCAGCCGCTCGCCCGTCTCCTCGCCCCGGATGAGGCGGGTGAGGACGTCCGTCTCCGGGTCGCCGGGCCTTGCCCGCCGGTCCGCGACGAGGCCCTCGAGATAGGCGAGGAAGGCCGTGACGGCGGCGTTCCCCCGGGCGAGCTGCTCTTCCGTGAGGCGGGGCTCGAGGGCGCCGAGGATGGCGAGGGACCAGCCACGCAGGGGCCCGCGGTCGGCGTGGGGGATGGCGAGGAGGTTGCCGATGATGTCGACCGGGATCGCCGCGGCGAAGTCGGCGATGAGGTCCACCGTCGCTCCGCCCGCCGCCTTCTCGGCCATCTGTGCGATCAGCCGGTCGACGAGGGCGAGGAGGCCGGGCTCCATCCGCTCGATGGCCCGCGGCCGCAGGGCGCCGAGGATCAGCTTGCGCACGCGCAGGTGCAGCGGCGGGTCGTTGAAGACGAGGCTCGTCGTGTGGTGCTCGTAAAGGGGGCTCTCGCCGAACTTCGGCGCGAACTCCGCCCGCTTGTCGGACGAGAAGGCGGCCGAATCGCGGTAGACCCTCTCGCAGTCGGAAAAGCGCGTCAGGAGCACGTCGCCCGACGGCAGCACGAGGACGGGCGCCTCCTCCCTCAGGCGGCGGTAGGTCGGGAACGGGTCGGCGTAGAAGGCGGGCGGCAGGCTCGCCAGGTCGAACGCGTCCGGCGCGATCGCCGCGCCGGCCGCGCTCCCGCCCGCTCCCGGGGTGGGTGGTTGCGTCATGGTCGTCTCCCGGCGGCGCCGTCGGCCGCCCGTCTCGTCGTCGCCGGCGGCCGCTCCCGGCGCCGGGGGGCGTTCCGAACATCAGCTTTGTGGCGTGGGGATGGCGGGTCGCGCGGGTCCGGGGCGGCGGCGGCTCTGGCTCGGCCGGCCGCGGGGAGGAGGGAAGGATGGCATTTCGCCCGCTTCGCCCTTTCGAGCTTCAGCGCGCAACGGCTGGCTCGTGCGCGCCCTCGCGAGCGTTGCGCGAGCGTGCCTTCGGGAAGCTGCGCCCTCCTCGAGCTGCACGAAGCGCCACATGGGCACGTCCTCGTCGAGCGCGCCGTCCGGCTCGCGCACGGGGATCGTGGGCGGCAGCTGCAGGATGTGCCACAGGGTCCGGGTCCACGGGCCGGCGGCGACGACCGTTTCCTCGCACGCCACGGCGGCGCGGTCGGTTCCGACCGCCATGTCGGATGGGCTCGACGAGCGCGACGGCCCGGGGGCGTTTCGGCCCGCTCGCCAAGGGGGACGCACCCGTCCGGGTCCGCCTCGAACGGTTCGCCGAGCCCTTCTCCCCGGGGCCGGACGGATCGCCTCGGCATCGCCCCGGTCGGCCAGGCGGTGTGCGCCGTCCGCGCGAACGGCGTCCTTCCCCCGCGAGGCGCTTGTCGGCACCCCGCCGGGGGCGCGCCTCCACCGTGGGCGGGAGACGGATGAGCTTCGGGGATCGGACGAGAACGGCGGTCCCGTCGGCCGTGCGGGCGGAGATGCCCTGTCGGGCGCGGCCTCCACGACCGGCTGCTTTCGGGTGATTCTCCCGCCGTCCGGTCGAGGGGCGACCGGCGGTGTCGCCGCGACTGTGGCGAGGCCGGGCCCGGCCTGCCCGCCGTCGCCGCCGGGCGCCCCGGGGAAGGGCGGCCTTGTCCGTACCGTGGATGACCGGACGCGCGGCGGATGGGAGCGGCCATGGCCGCGCGCGACGCGACGCCGTCCGCAGCCGTCGGGACGCGTCCCGCGCCCCCCTACGGCACGGGTGCCGCGCCGACCCAACCCGCGCCGGGCGGGGAGGGGGCGATGCGGAGCGCCCCACGACGGGGGGTCAGACCTCCTCCGCCTCGGCAACGGCGCGCCGCAGTTCCTCCACGAGCTCGGGCGGGAGCTGGAGGCGGTGGGCGAGAAGGTCGAGGTAGGCCTTCTCGGCCGGGCCGTCGGGGTCGATGGCGAGGAGGGAGGCGGCGTAGATCTCCGCGCCCGCCTCGGGCGTCGCCGCCTCGGCGACGAGGGCCTCGATGTCGAGGGGCGCCGACAGCTGCTCGATCACGAAGGCGCGTTCCTCCATGCCGAGGCCGAGCTGGTCGAGCCGGGCGAAGATGCGCCGCTGCTCTTCCCCGTCGATGTGGCCGTCGGCCTTGGCGGCGAAGATCATCGCCTTCAGGATGGTGCGGGCGAAGGCGTCCGGACCGCCCGGCGCCCGTTCGGGCGCGAACGGCGAGTCGGCCGGCGGGGGCAGCAGCTCCGGCTCGGCGCGGGGCGTGCCGGTCTGCGGCACCGAGGCGCCCGGGATCGTGGCGACGGGCGGCGTCGCGGGCGAGGCGGGCACCGCGCCCGCGCCCTGGCGCTGCTGGTAGCCGCGGTAGGCCTGGTAGGCGAGGGCGCCGACGAGGGCGAGCCCGCCGTAGGTGACCGCCTTCTTGCCGAACTTGCGCCCCTTCTTGGAGCTCGTGAGAAGGGACACGAGACCGCCGGCGAGCGCCCCGGAGGCAAGGCTTCCGCCCTGGCCCTTCAGGAACGCCTGCCCCTGTTCGAGGAGCCCGGACGCGCCGGCGCCGCCCGCCGCGGGCGGCTGGACGCCGGCGGCCGGCGGCTGGGCGCCCGGCCGCGTCGCCGGCGGGCTTGCGCCGGCCTGGCCGCCCTGCGCGCCGAGGAACTGGTCGAGCAGCGATTTCGGATCGAACATCAGATTGTCCCGCACCCCGATGGAGCCCTGGCGCCGCGGGGCGCCCTGCCTTCAGGATGGGGATCGGGACGGGCTTCGACAAGCCGAACGGAGACGCCGCCGCCCGCAAGGGGCGACGGCGCGAGGGGTCGCCGCGCTGTCCGGCGGGGCCGGGATCAGCGGTAGACGTAGACGATCTGCCGGGTGTCCGGGTCGACGAGCACGCGCTGGCCGTTCACGTAGGCGTACTGGTAATCGTACTGCGGGATCGGGCTCAGCTGAACCTCGCGCGGCACGCCGGCGCCGACCACGACCTCGCCCTCGAGGTAGACCGGATCGCCCGGCCGCTCGCGCACGTAGGTGTCGACCCGGTCGGGCGGATCGTCGAGCTCGGAGTAGGCAGCGCCCGCCGCGCCGCCCGCGACGGCGCCGACCGGGCCGCCCACGAGCGCGCCGACGACCGCGCCGCCGGCCGTCGCAACCGCGGTGTCGCGGTCGAAGGTGACGGTCGGGAAGGAGCCGTAGCCCTCGCGCACGGCGACGGTCTCGCCGCCGACCGCGGCCCGCAGGTAGCGGGAGGACGCCCAGCCGTCGTACTTCTGCCAGCTGACCTGGCACCAGTTGCCGGACGCCTCGCAGCCGCCGAGCGCGACGTCGGCCCCCGCGGGCATGGTGGTCGCGATCTCGTATTGCGGGCCCGGCCCCGTGCGCAGGTTGAGCGCCGTCGTGGTCTCGGCCGACGTCGCTGCGGCGGCGGCGCCGGGAAGGGCGACGGCCGCGATCGTCGCGAGGAGCGCCCCGGTGCGGGCCTTGGAAAGGGTCGTCATGTCGGTCCTCCTTCGTTGGGTGGGACGCGACGGGAATTATTCCTAAGGCCGGTTGGTTCTGATCCGCGCGAAAAATCGCGTCGGGCGGTCGTCGCGGCGCCCTTCGTTCGCGAGCGGGAGGCGAGGGGGGAATTCGTTCAAGGCAGGCGCCCGCCGCCCGCCCAAGGCAGCCAACGGGCCGGGACTGGCCGGGACCGGCCGGGGCGGGATCGGGAGCGGCAGGCGCCCCCTGCGGCACGAGGGGGGGGCGGTGGACTGGCCAGTGCCGGCGGGCCGGCGGGCTCAGGGTTCTAGCTCGGTGTCCCAGTAGAGGAAATCGAGCCAGCTCTCGTGGAGGTAGTTGGGCGGGAACAGCCGGCCGTTGTTGTGGAGGTCCTGCACCGTGGGCCGGAAGGGGTGCTGCCGGGGGAACATCTCCACCTCGCGGCAGGACTTGTTGGCCTTCCTGAGGTTGCAGGGGGAGCAGGCGGTGACGACGTTGTCCCAGGTGGTGAGGCCGCCGCGGGAGCGGGGGACGAGGTGGTCGAAGGTGAGGTCCTCGACGCTGCCGCAGTACTGGCACTCGAAGCGGTCGCGGAGGAAGACGTTGAAGCGGGTGAAGGCCGGGTAGCGCGCGGGCTTGATGTAGGTCTTGAGCGAGACGACGCTCGGGATCGGCATGTTGAAGTTCGGACTTCGCACCTTCAGGTCGTACTCCGAGACGATGTTGACCCGGTCCAGGAACACCGCCTTGATGGCGTCCTGCCACGACCACAGCGACAGCGGATAGTAGCTGAGGGGTCGGTAGTCCGCGTTGAGCACCAGCGTCGGGTGCGCGTCGGGTGATACCGCGATGGTCAAGCCTCGACCTCCGGCCTTTGACGAATCCTCGGGATCGGTCTGGCGGCGCCACTATCCTCGGGCATGATGACGTTTGTGTGAAGCCGCCGCGACCGGTCCTCCATGGACGAATTCCTCACCCCCCGAACAAGTTAGCCAGATAAGTGGCCGCCCTGTCGAGACCCGACGGCGAGATGGCGTGAGCAAGGCCCGCCTCCACGTGCCATTCGACCGGCGAGCCGAGGGCGGAGAGCCTTTCGGCCGCCGCCCGCGTCCCGTCCGCCGGCACCACCGCGTCGTCCGCGCCGTGGACGAGGAGGACGGGCCGCGGTTTCACCTCGCTCTCCGCCCCGGGCGGCAGGGCGAGGAGGCCGGAGAAGCCGACGATCCCGGCCGGCGGGGCGGCCGCGAGGAGGCCGGTGGCGAGCACCATCATCGTCCCTTGCGAAAAGCCCAGGAGGGCGAGGCGTTCCGCGCCGAGCCCGAGGCGGGTGCGTTCGTCCGCGACGAATCGCTCGAGGAGCGGCCGCGCCGCCGCGACGCCGCGCACGATCTCGGACGGGTCGGTGAAGGTGAGGGGGAACCACTGGCGCCCCGCCGGGGCGACGGCGCACGGCTCGGGCGCGTGGGGCGCGGCGAAGGCCGTCCGCGGCAGGCGGTGGGCGAGAAGGCCGGCCAGCGGCATCAGGTCGGTCGCGTCCGCCCCGTAGCCGTGGACGAGGACGATGAGGCTGTCCGCCGTGCCGCCCGCGGCCGGCCCCGCCCGCTCCGCCTCGAGCGGCGCGCTCATGCCGGCAGCGCGGCGCGGCCGCCCCGCCTCGCCCCGTACCAGGCCCACAGGAGGCGCGCCGCCGTCGACCGGCAGGGCGCCCAGCCCTCCGCCTCCGCCGCCAGCGCCTCCGGCGGCGGCACCTCGCCCGCGAACAGCGCGTGGCCCGCCGCCTGCCGGAGCGCCAGGTCCCCGACGGGAAAGACGTCCGGGTGGCCGGCTGAGAACATCAGCCAGATGTCGGCCGTCCAGGGCCCGACGCCCCGGATCGGCAGGAGCGCGGCGTGGACATCCTCCCGCGGGCGCGTGGCGAGGGCCTCGAGGTCGAGCCCGTCCGCGACCGCCGCCGCGACCGCGCGGACCGCCGCGATCTTCGGCCGGGAGAGGCCGGGCGCCGCAAGGTCCTCGTCGGGAAGGGCGGCGATCGCGGCCGCGTCTAGGGGCGCGATCACGGGCTCGAGCCGGCCCCATATGGCCCGGGCGCTCGCCACCGAGACCTGCTGGCCGACGATGATGCGGATGAGGCCGGCAAGGCCCGGCGGGCCGCGGCGAAGGGGCACCTCGCCGGCCGCGGCGTGGACGGAAACGAGCCGCGGATCCACCCGCTTCAGGTGGGCGAGGGCGTCGGCGACGTCGGCGAGGGTCTCGATCCGTCCCATGACCCGTGGTTTAGCATCGTGCGCCCGAAACCGGAAATGAGCGCCTTGACGCCCCGACCCGTCTTTCGATTCGCGCCGAGCCCGAACGGGCCGCTCCACCTCGGCCATGCCCTGTCCGCCCTCCTCAACCACGACCTCGCCCTTGCCGAGGGCGGGCGCTTGCGCGTGCGCATCGACGACATCGACGCCTCCCGCGCCCGCCCCGCCTTCGAGGCGCAGATCCTCGACGACCTCGCCTTCCTCGGCTGCCGGTGGGAGGAGCCGGTGCGCCGCCAGAGCGAGCATCGGGGCGACTACCGCGCCGCCATCGACCGCCTCGCCGCCATGGGCCTCGTGAAGGAGAGTTTCGCCACCCGCCGCGAGATCGCCGGGGCGGCGAAGGCGGCCGAGGCCGCGGGCCGGCCGTTCCCCCGGGACCCCGACGGCGCCGTCCGCCTTCGCGGCGACGACGGGGTGCTGTCGCCCGAGGAGGTGGCCGCCCGCCGCGCCGCCGGCGTCCCGCCCGCGCGCCGCCTCGACATGGCGGCCGCCCTCGCCCGGCTCGAAGGCCCGCTCCACTGGTCCGAGCGCGATCCGGAGGCGGCGGGCGCGCGCCCTGTCAGGGTCGCCGGCGACCCCGCCCGCTGGGGGGACGTGGTGCTCGCCCGCAAGGACGGGACGGCGAGCTACAACCTGTCCGTGGTGGTGGACGATGCCGCCGAGGCGATCACGGACGTGGTGCGCGGGCGGGACCTTTACGAGGCGACGGCGGTCCACCGGCTGCTGCAGGCGCTCCTCGGCCTGCCCGCCCCGTGCTACCGCCACCACCGCCTGATCCTCGACCGGGAGGGGCGCAAGCTCTCCAAGTCGGAAGGGGCCGCCTCGCTGGCGGCCCTGCGCGCGGACGGGGCGAGCGCGGACGACATCCGCCGCCTCGTCGGCCTCCGCCCCGCCTGACCCGCCGCGGCCGGCCGGCGAGGCGCCCCGCTCCAGCGGGGACGAACGGCCGCCCGCGGCGTGCGTCCGGCGCCGGCTAACGGTCGTCCGGGCCGGCCACGGGCGCGTCACGGTCCCGACACCGAACCTTGATGGTCCTGTCATCGACGGCGGCTAACGGCCTCGTGCCCCCAAAGGAGGAGGAGAAAGCCCATGACACGGACGCCGATCGCCCTCGCGGCGAGCCTCGTCGCCGCGGCCCTCGCCGGGACCGCCACCGCCGCCGCCGAGCCCCAGGCGTATCCGGCCACCCTCGCCGGCCACGCCCTGATTCCGGCTGCCACCTTCCTCGTGCCGCCCGCGGACGCGCCGCGCGCGCTGATGCTGTCGGGCCGCTTCGCCGGGCCCGGCAACACCCTCACCGAGCGGGTCGGCGTCCACGAGGGCCGCACCTGGCTCGCCCCGGCCGAGGCGCCCCGCGGCACCGGCATGTTCCTGCCGTTCGCCGGGCAGCCCGTGCAGGGCTTCTCCGGCATCAGGCACCTGGGCGACGGCGAGTACCTGGCGCTCCAGGACAACGGCTTCGGCTCCAAGGCGAATTCCGCCGACGCCATGCTGATCGCCCACCGCATCCGCCCCGACTGGGAGAGCGGCCGCGTGGCGATCCTCGAGACCATCTACCTGTCCGACCCGGACAAGGTGCTGCCCTTCCCGATCGTCAACGGCTTCACCGACAGCCGCTACCTGACGGGCGCCGACTTCGACATCGAATCGGTCCAGCCCGTGGGCGACCTCCTGTGGTTCGGCGACGAGTTCGGCCCGTACCTGTTCGCCACCGACATGGACGGCCGCGTCGTCTTCATCACCGAGACCGAGCACGAGGGCCGCACCCTCACCTCGCCCGACCACCACGCCACCCGCATGCCCGCCACGCCGGGCGAGGTCTCCTTCGAGGTACGCCGCTCCCGCGGCTACGAGGGAATGGCCGCCGCCCCCGACGGCAGCCGCCTCTACCCGCTGCTGGAAGGCCCGCTGTGGGACGCGGCGGCCGGCGCCTTCGAGAGCGAGGACGGCACGGCGTTCCTCCGGATGCTCGAGTTCGACCCGGCCGCCCGGGAGTGGACCGGCCGCCACTGGCGCTTTCCCCTCGAGGACGCCGGCCACTTCATCGGCGACTTCAACATGATCTCCGACACCCGCGGGCTCGTCATCGAGCGGGACGGCGGGGAGGGCGTGCCCGAGATGGCCTGCCCGGAGGGCGAGGCGCGCTCGGACTGCTTCACGAGCCCCGCCCGCTTCAAGCGCGTGTGGCTGATCGAGATCCCCTCCGGCGGCGAGGGCGAGATGGTGGAAAAGCTCGCCTACGTCGACCTCATGAACATCGACGACCCGGACGGGATCGCCCGCACCGGCGCCACGGCGGGCGAGGGCGGCACCTTCCGCTTCCCGTTCGTGACCATCGAGGACGTGGACATGGTGGACGGGACCCACATCATCGTCGCCAACGACAACAACCTGCCGTTCTCGACGGGCCGGGAGATGGGCAAGGCCGACGACACCGAGTTCATCCTCCTCAACGTCGGCGACATGATGCGCCACGGCGAGTGAGGCGTCCCGGCCGGGCGGCCCCCCGCCCGGCCGTCCCCGCGGGCGCGGGGCGGTGCGCCGGCCGGCGGCGGCGGGGTGCCGCGCCGCCGCCGGGCATTTCCGTTTCACACGGCGCGGTGAAGCGGCTAACCTCACGCCTCGCCGTCGGCCGCGTGCCGGCGGGACGGTTCGGCCGGGCCCCGCCGACGGGGCGCCGGCCCCATGGTGGGACGCGCCGCATGACACAGATCAGCGAAGGCTTCCTCGAGGGGCAGCTCCTCATCGCCATGCCGACGATGGGGGACTCGCGCTTCGAGCGCACGGTGATCTTCCTGTGCGCCCACTCGGCGGACGGGGCCATGGGGATCATCGTCAACCGCGAGGCGGACAACGTCTCCTTCGAGGAGCTCCTCCACCAGCTCGGCATCATCGGGGAGGGGGAGGAGATCCGCCTGCCCGCGCGCGCCCGCAGCGCGCGCGTGCACCAGGGCGGGCCGGTGGAGACCGGCCGGGGCTTCGTCCTCCATTCGGACGACTTCTACCTCAAGGAATCCACCATCGTCACCTCCAACAACGTGTGCCTGACGGCGACGGTGGAGATCCTGCGCGCCATCGCCGCCGGACGGGGCCCGCGCCACGCCCTCCTCGCCCTCGGCTACGCCGGCTGGGCGCCGGGCCAGCTGGAGCAGGAGATCGCGCAGAACGGGTGGCTGACATGCCCGGCCGACATGTCCCTCGTGTTCGACGGCGACCTCGAGAACAAGTATGACCGCGCGCTTCAGAAGATCGGCATCGACCAGCGCCTCCTCACCGGAGCCGCCGGCCGGGCCTGAGGCGCGGGGACGGACCGGCCGCGCCGCCCGCGCCCCTTGACCGGTCGCGGGCGCGGGCCGCAAACCGGCGGCCGGCGGGACGGCACCGGTCGAGGGGCGCGGGCCGTCCGGGCTCCAGAAGCGAAAGGACGATCGGCGTGGGCTTCATCTCCACCCGTGGGCGGGCGGCCACCCTCGACTTCCCCGAGACCGTGCTGGCGGGCCTCGCCGGCGACGGCGGCCTCTATGTCCCGCAGGCGTGGCCGCGCCTGTCGCCGGAGGCCGTCGCGGACCTGTCCGGCGCCCCGTTCGAGACGGTGGCCGAGACCGCGATCGGCGCGTTCGCGGGAGGCGACCCCTCGCCCGAGGTCCTGTCTCGCCTCATCGGCGAGGCGATGGGCACCTTCCGCCACGCGGCGCGGGCGCCCCTCGTCCAGATCGGGCCGGACCTCTTTCTGCTCGAGCTGTTCCACGGGCCGACGCTCGCCTTCAAGGACGTGGCGATGCAGTTCCTCGCCCGCCTCATCGACCACCTCCTGCGGCGGGAGGGCCGGCGGGCGACGGTGATCGCGGCCACCTCGGGCGACACGGGCGCGGCCGCCGCCGATGCCTTCCGCGGGCGCGCGGCCGTCGACATGGTGATCCTGTTCCCGCACGGGCGCGTGTCGCAGGTGCAGCGCCGGCAGATGACGACGCTGCCCGACGACAACGTCCACGCCCTCGCCGTCGACGGCACCTTCGACGATTGCCAGCGCATCGTGAAGGCCTTGTTCGCCGACGCCGCCTTCCGGACGGACGTCGGGATGACGGGGGTCAACTCCATCAACCTCGCCCGCATCGTCGCCCAGACCACCTACTATTTCACCGCGGCCCTCGCCCTCGGCGCGCCCCATCGGCCGGTCGCCTTCTCCGTGCCCACGGGCAACTTCGGCGACATCCTGGCCGGCGACGTCGCCCGCCGCATGGGCCTTCCCCTCGGCCCCCTCGTGATCGCCACCAACGAGAACGACATCCTCGCCCGCACCCTCGAGACCGGCACCTACCGGGTCGGCTCGGTGCGGCCCACGTCCTCGCCCTCCATGGACATCCAGGTCGCCTCCAACTTCGAGCGCCTCCTGTTCGAGCTCCTCGGCCGCGACGCCGACGCTGTCCGCGCCATGATGGACGACCTGTCCCGGGACGGCGCCTTCACCCTGCCCGCGCCCGCGCTCGCCACCCTCCGGCAGGACTTCGCCGCCGCCCGCGTCGACGAGGACGAAACCCGCGCCACCATCCGCGACGTCCACGGCGAGACGGGCGAGGTGATCGACCCGCACACGGCCGTCGGCGTCGCCGCCGCCCGCCGCGCCGGCATCGCCCGCGACATCCCCAAGGTGGTGCTCGCCACCGCCCACCCGGCGAAGTTTCCGGACGCGGTGGAGGCGGCCTGCGGCGTGCGACCCGCGCTCCCCGAGCCGATGGCCGACCTCCTCGACCGGGAGGAGCGGATCACGCGCCTGCCCGCCGACACCGCCGCCGTCGCCGCCTTCGTGCGGGCGAACAGCCGCGCCTGCGCCCGCGAGAGCGCCGGGGCCACGGCATGACGGTGGAAATCACGCGTCTTCCGGGCGGCCTCACGGTCGTCACCGACCGGATGCCGGGGGTGGAGAGCGCCTCGGTGGGCGTGTGGGTGGCGACGGGCTCGCGCGCGGAAGGGGAGGGGGAGCACGGCATCTCCCACCTCCTCGAGCACATGGCCTTCAAGGGCACCTCCACCCGCAGCGCCCGGGACATCGCCGAGGCGATCGAGGCGGTGGGCGGGGACCTCAACGCCGCCACCTCCACCGAGACCACCGCCTACTACGCCCGCGTGCTGGCCGAGGATGTGCCGCTTGCCATCTCCATCCTGTCGGACATCCTCGCCGACCCCCTGTTCGACGAGGAGGAGCTGGAGCGGGAGAAGCACGTCATCCTGCAGGAGATCGGGGCGGCTGAGGACGTGCCGGAGGATCTCGTCTTCGACGCCTTCCCGACCGCGGCCTGGACGGGCCAGGCGATCGGCCGGCCGATCCTCGGCACCCGCGAGACCGTGCGCGCCTTCACCCCGGCGGACCTCCGCGGGTACCTGTCGCGCCGCTACCGGGCGGGGGACATGGTGCTCGCCGCCGCGGGCGCCGTCGACCACGAGAAGGTGGTGAAGGCGGCCGAGGCGGGCTTTTACGCCTTTCCGGCCGGCCGGGCGGAGGTGGCGGCGCCCGCCCGCTACACCGGCGGCACGGTGCGCGACGGACGGGCGGCGAACGAGGTGCAGGTGATCGTGGGCTTTCCGGGGGTGGCGCTCGCCTCGGACGACTACTTCACCGCCCAGGTCTGTGCCATGGTGACGGGGGGCGGCATGTCCTCCCGCCTGTTCCAGAGCCTGCGGGAGGACCGCGGCCTGTGCTATTCGGTGTCGGCCTTCCACTGGGCGTTCTCCGACACCGGCGTCATGGCCGCCCACGCGGCGACCGGCGAGGAGGACGTCGCGGCCCTGGCGACCTTGATGCTGGACGAGCTCGCGGCCGCTGCGGGCGACCTTTCGGAGGACGAGGTGGCCCGCGGCCGGGCGCAGCTGAAGGCGGGCTGCTGATGGCGCGGGAATCGTCCGCCGCCCGCATCGGCATGATGGCGCGCCACCTCCTCGTCCACGGCCGCGTCATCGGGCCGGACGAGCTCGTGGAGCGGATCGAGGCGGTGGACGCGGGGCGGGTGCGCGCGCACCTTGCCGAGACGTTCTCGGCCGGGCTGCCGACAGTGGCCGTGGTCGGGGCGGGGGCCGCCGTGCCGGACGCGGAGGCGGTCGCGGAACGGCTCGGCGGCACGACGGCCGCTCCGGTCGCCGGCTGACGGCGGGAGGGAGACGGACAGGCGTGTCGATCGGCTTCCTGAGGGCGACACCGGGCACGGAGGAGACGACCCTCCTCAAGGGCGAGCGCGTCTACCTGCGCACGCCGCTCATCTCCGACCACGCCCAGTGGGCCCGCGTCCGGGGCGACAGCCGCGCCTTCCTCACCCCGTGGGAGCCCACCTGGCCGTCCGACGACCTCACCCGCATGGCCTTCCGCCGGCGCATCCGCCGCTACCAGCGGGACGCGCGGGAGGACGACGGTTACGCCCTGTTTCTGTTTCTGGGGGACAGTGACACGCTGATCGGGGGGCTCACGCTCGCCCACGTGAAGCGCGGGGTCACCCAGTCCTGTTCCCTCGGCTACTGGATGGGCGAGACGTACGCGAACCAGGGCTACATGAGCGAGGCCGTGCGCCTCGTCATCCCGTACGTGTTCGGGACGCTGAAGCTGCACCGGATCGAGGCGGCCTGCCTGCCGGAGAACGCGCCGTCGATCCGGCTGCTCGAGAAGGCGGGCTTCCAGAAGGAAGGCTATGCGAGGCGTTACCTTTGCATCAACGGACGCTGGCGCGACCATGTCCTGTTCGCCCTCCTCGCCGACGATCCCGTCGGCGAGCGGGTGGCGGACGGGCCGGGCGCGACCGTCCCGGAGCGGATCTGACCGCCATGGCCCGATGACACGTGAGGGGGGACGTCTCCGTCCCGGGCGCGCGGGCCCTGGCCGCGGCGTGCGCCTTCTCGTCTTCATGGCGCTCGTCTTCGTCGCATCCCTCCTCGGGGCCACCGCGGCGCGGGCGCTCGAGGCGGTGCCCGTCCCGAAGGACGCGCCGGCGATCGACCTCGCCCCCTTCCTCGAGCGGATGACGACCGAGGCCGGCGGTCGCCTGCAGGTCTCCACCGCGCCGGGCGCGGACGGCATCGTGCGGCGGATCGAGGTGCGGCCGAAGTCGGACGAGACGCGCCACTGGGCCGTCCTCGCCCTCGCCAACCCGGGCGACGAGCAGATCGACCGCCTCCTCGTCGTCCCCCGCTACCGTCTCGTCGGGTCCGGCTTCTGGCGGCCGGACCTCGGCGCGGCACGGATCGAGGCGATCACCCCGAGCCAGGGTTTTCCGCCCGACCGGGTGCCGAGCCTCGACGCGGACATCTACTCCATCACCCTCGACCCCGGCACGATCGTCACCTACGTCGTCGAGCTCGCGAGCGCGGACATCCCCCAGATCCGGCTGTGGGAGCCGGGCGCCTACCGGGACAGCCTCAACGCCTACACCCTCTACAAGGGGATCGTGCTCGGCATCGCCGCGCTCATCGCCGTCTTCTTCGCCGTCGTCGTGCTCCTCAAGGGCACGCTCATGTTCATGGCGACGGCGGGCCTCGCCTGGGTGGTGCTGGGCTACGTCCTCATCGACCTGTCCTTCCTCGCCGAGATCCTGCGCAGCCGCGTGGAGGAGGAGATCGTGTTCCGCGCGGTGGCGGAGGTGCTCCTCGTCCTCACCTTCGCCCTGTTCCTGACGGCCTACCTCAACCTCCACCGCTGGCACGCCCGCTGGGGCTACGCGACGGTGGCCGTCGCGGCCCTGTTCGTGGGGATGGCCGTGTGGGCCGTCCTCGACCCGCCGATGGCCGCCGGCATCGCCCGCATCTCCATGGGCCTCGTCGGCGTCCTCGGCCTCGTGCTCGTGGGCTTTTACGCGCTCAAGGGCTACGACCGGGCGATCATGCTGATCCCCACCTGGAGCCTCCTCCTCGTGTGGATCCTGGGGGCGGGCCTCGCCATCGCCGGGGAGGTGGACAACGACATCGTCCAGCCCGCGCTCGACGGCGGGCTCATCCTCATCGTCCTTCTCATCGGCTTCACGGTGCTGCAGCACGCCTTCGCGGGCGCCTCAGGCATCGGCGGGGTGATCGACGACGCCGAGCAGCGGGCCCTCGCGCTGGCGGGCTCGGGCGACATCATGTGGGACTGGGACGTGACGCGCGACCGGATCGCCTGCGGGGTGGAGGCGGAGGTCTGGCTCGGCCTGTCGCCGGGCGCCCTCCAGGGCTCTCCCCAGAAGTGGCTCGCCGTCATCCACCCCCAGGACCGGGACCGCTTCCGCGCCACCCTCGACACGCTGGTGGAGCAGCGGCGGGGGCGCATCTGCGACCTCTTCCGCTTCCGCGGCGTGGACGGCCACTTCCGCTGGTTCCGCCTGCGCGCCCGGCCCGTGATGGGCTCGGACGGGGAGATCGTGCGGTGCGTCGGCACCCTCCTCGACCACACCGAGGCGAAGACGGTGGAGGAGCGCCTCCTCCAGAACGCGGTCTACGACAACCTCACGGGCCTGCCGAACCGCTACCTCTTCCTCGACCGGGTGGAGATGGCCCGCGCCTGGGCCAACGAAACGACCGCGGAGCGGCTGTTCGTGGTGGTGGCCGACCTCGACCGGTTTTCCGACGTCAACGACGAGTTCGGCCTGTCGGTGGGCGATTCGGTGCTCCTCACCGTGGCGCGGCGCCTGTCCCGTCTCCTCAAGGGCCACGACAGCCTCGCGCGCCTGCCGGGCGACGTGTTCGCCATGCTCGTCTACCTCGACCCGGAGCACCTTTCGACGTTCGTGGAGACGGTGCGGCGGCAGGTGCGCATCGGCATCGAGTTCGGCGAGCGGGAGATCTTCGTCACCGCCTCCCTCGGCATCGCCTCCATCAAGACCGAGGCCGACACGCCCGAGGAGATCCTCGAGAACGCCGAGCTCGCCATGCGCCGCGCCAAGCGCCAGGGCGGCGACCGGGGAGAGACGTTCGACCCGCTGATGCGGCGCCTCAACATGAGCGGCCGTTCCCTGTCGCGGGACCTGAAGAAGGCGGCCGAGTCCGGGCAGGTGAAGCTCGAGTACCGCCCCGTCATGCGCCTCGACGACCGCCAGGCGGTGGCCCTCGCGCTCGTCCCCCACTGGCACCATCCGCTCCAGGGGCCGATGGCCTGGCGGGAGCTTCTCGCCCTCGCCGAGAGGGAGGGCGTCGCCGCCCCCCTCGCCCTCGACGTGATGGAGCGGGCCGCCCACGCCCTGTCCCGCTGGATCGAGGACGGGAGCGAGACCTTCCTGATCGCGCCGGTGCCGGTCTCCGGGCCGTTCCGCTCCGAGCTCATCGGGGACATGAAGGCGGTGATCGCCCGGGCGCACCTGCCGCCGGGCGCCCTCCAGCTCGCCGTCTCGGAGATGGTGGTGGCGGACAACCCGGAGTTCGCCGTCCAGCTCATGCGCCGCCTCAAGGAGGTCGGCGCGGGGCTGTGGCTCGACGACTTCGGCAAGTGCTCCACCTGGCTCGGCTACCTGGAGCGCCTGCCGGTGGAGGGGGTCAGGATCGACGAGAGCCTTACCGTGCAGCGGCCGGGCGGGCGGCGGTCGCGCGTCCTGAAGCCGCTGGTGGGCCTTGCCCGCGAGCTCGACCTCACCGTCATGGCCGGCGGCGTCGACACGCCCCACGACGCGATCGAGCTCTACGGGGCGGGGGTGGAGCTCGCCACCGGCGCCCTGTTCGGCCGGCCCCTCAACGACAAGACGGCCGGTCAGTTCGTCACCAGCTACGCCTCCGCCGCCGAGTGACGGCGAAGGCGGGGGGCGGGGGGCGGGGGCCGGCCGCTTCAGGCCGCGGGGCCGACGGGCTCCGGCTCGAACTCGGTCCATGCCTCGCCGACCCCGAGGATGCAGGCGCGGCCCTTGGTGTCGGTCACGACGGCGGTCCACGAGCCCTTGTCGGAGGCGTAGAGCTCCATCACGCGGTTGCCGTCGTTCTGGATGCCGAGGGCGCGGCGGCTCTCGCCGTACCGGTCCTCCAGCGTGGCGACGATCTTGTCCCGCTCGCCGCACACGAGGCCGGCCCCGGCCGGGCCGGGGGAGAACGCGAACGCCGCCACGAGGCCGGCGAGGACCGGCACCGCGTGGCGGCGCGGGACGGCGGAGCGGGCGCGCCGCACGGCCGGGCGAAGGGTGGTCGGAAGAATCATCAGCCTCTCCATCGTCTCGGCCGGCGGCGTGCCGGCGGCCGTGCCTCGTGGCGCGAGCCACAGCTCCGGCACGGGCCATTGATCGAGGTTAGCCCGCGTGGCTGACGCGGGGATTACTTCGGGCGGTACCCGTCGTTCCTGAAGATGCGGCTTCCCCGCCCGCGCCAGGGCGTCGCGCGCCCGCTGTTCGCCGCGATCGACATGTCTGCCGCGGCGGATCGCCGCCGGGGACTTCGCCGTGCCCGTGCCCTCAACTCCCGAACTCGCCCGACAACGCGTCCGGCCGCGGATCGTTCGCCACGAAAACAGAACACGGTTCGGCAAAAGGCGTCACAGACCGAAGAATAGCCGGGGGGTCGGCGGTGTCCCGCCCCCTGCCGCGGCGCCGGGCCGCAGGCGGCGAACCCCGCCCCCGGCCCGCGGGTCCGCGCGATTGACGCGCCGCCCCGGCCGCGCCAAGAACCGCGCGCCGGCCCGCCGGCACGAAACCAACGAGAATGCGACGCCGGCCGAAGTCGCCGGCCACGGGAGGCCCCATGATCGCTTCACCCTTCAGGCGGGCGCGCGCGCTCGCCCTCGCCGCCGCCGCCCTCGTGGCGACGCCCGCCCTCGCCGAGTTCCCGGAAAAGGACCTCCAGGGCGTCATCATGTGGGGCGCGGGCGGGGCGACCGACACGGTGGCCCGCGCCATCCAGCCCCACGCGGAGGAAGCGCTCGGCCGCGACATCGTGATGACGAACCGCTCGGGCGGCACGGGCGCCATCTCCACCCGCTTCGTCACAACCCAGCCCGCCGACGGCTACACCCTCCTGTTCGGCGCAGAAAACCCGCAGCTTCACAAGGTGCTCGGCCTCGCCGACATCGACTACGACGACTTCTACCCGGTCAACGTGATCGCCCGCGGCATCGCCGTCGTCGTGGTGCCGGCCGATTCGCCCTACGAGAGCATCGAGGCGCTGGTCGAGGCCGCAAAGGCCGATCCCGGCAGCCTGCGCATGGGCGCGACCGGACCGGGCGGCCTTCCCCACGTGGTCGGCTCCATGATGGGCACCGTGGTCGACCTTCCCGTCACCGCCGTCCCGTTCGACGGGGAGGGGCCGGGCCTCACCGCCATGCTCGGCGGCGCGGTCGACTTCATGCCCGTCGGCCTGTCGGCGGCCTCCGAGCTCATCCGCTCGGGCCGGGCCCGCGCGCTCGCCGTCGTCGACACCGCCCCGGTCGACGCCCTTCCGGGCGTGCCGCCGGTGACGGAGGCCTACCCGGACTTCGCCCGCTTCCTGCCCTGGGGCCCGTTCTACGGCGTGTTCGTGAAGGAGGGCACGCCCGAGGACGTGACGGCGACCCTCGTGGAGGCCTTCGAGACCGCCGCCGCCGACGAGGCGTTCCAGGACCTCATGGAAAGCCGCGGCAACGTGATGATGAACATCGCCGGCGAGGAAGCCGCCGACTTCCTCGACAAGTGGCGCTCCGTCACCTCCTGGGTGATGCAGGACACGGGCGCGGCCAAGCGCTCGCCGGAAGAGTTCGGCATCCCCCGGCCCTGACCGGATGGCGCCCCGCCCGGCCGCGCGCCGGGCGGGGCGCCCGCCGGGGCCCCCTTTCCCGAGCCCGACGTGAGCCCGAACGACGACCCCCTCGAGGACGACCTCCCCCTTTCCCAGCCCGCCGAGGCGGCGGGGGAGGGGAGCGTCCTCCCGCTCGCCCTCACCGCGGCCTTCCTCGCGCTCTCCCTCGCCGCGCTCGCCACCGCCTATCGCATCGCGGGGCTGTCGAGCCTGTCCTCCCCGGGAGCGGTCCCCCTCGCGGCGAGCCTCGCGATGGTGGCGGGGGCGGGCCTCGCCTTGCGCTCGCAGCTCGCAGCCTTCCGCCGCCGCCGCGCCGCGGGAACGGCCGCCGCGCCGCGAGACGGGGCGGCCACCCGCCGCCTCGTCGGCATCGGGGCGCTCGCGGTCCTGCTCGCCGTCCTCCTCGAGCCCCTCGGCTTCCTGCCCGCGGCCGCCCTCTTCCTGTTTCCGGCGATCGTGTTCCTCGCGCCCGGGCGGCCGGTCTCGGCCGCCGCCATCACCATCCTCGCCCTCGCCTTCGTCTACGCCGTCTTCCGCCTGGTCTTCGAGGTGGTGCTGCCGGAGGGGATCGTGCCGGAGCGGGAGATCATCGCCGCCGTGGAGGACGCCCTCGGCCGCCTCTTCGGGGGGCCGGCCGGGCCGTGAGCGAGGCGGGCGCCTTCCTGTCGGCCTTCACCGACCCGGTCCTCCTCGCCCTCGTGGCGGCGGGGACGGCGGCGGGCATCTACATCGGCGCCATTCCGGGTCTGTCGGTCACCATGGCGGTGTCGATCCTCATCTCCTTCACCTTCGGGTGGGAGGTGGAGGCGGCCCTCGCCCTCATGGTCGGCATCTTCATGGGCGGGGTCTACGGCGGGGCGCGCACGGCGATCCTCCTCAACATCCCGGGCGCGCCGGCCGCGATCGCGACCGCCCTCGACGGCTACCCGCTCGCCAAGCGCGGCGAGGCGAGCGCGGCCATCGGCCTGTCCACCGTCGCCTCCGTCATCGGCGGCTTCGTCGGCATCGCCGTCCTCGCCTTCGCCGCCCCGGCCGTCTCCGAGTTCGCCCTCACCTTCCAGCCGCGGGACTACCTGCTCGTCGCCCTCATGGGCCTCCTGCTCGTCGGCTCGCTGTCGGGCGGGTCCTTCGCCAAGGGCCTGTTCGCGGGCGGGCTCGGCGTCCTCATCGGGACCGTCGGCCTCGATCCGCTGACGGCGGAGGAGCGCTTCACCTTCGGCGTCGTGGCGCTGTGGAACGGGATCTCGCCGATCGTGGTGATGATCGGCATGTTCGGCGTCGCCGAGGCGCTGGTGCAGCTTTCCGACATCGGCCGCCCGGCGATCCGCCAGAAGGTGGCCGGCATCGTCCCGCCCTGGCGGCTCGTGCGCCGCCACCTGCCGCTGACGCTGCGCTCGGCCGGGATCGGGGTCGGCGTCGGCGCGCTCCCCGGCACGGGCGGGGACATCGCCGCCCTCATCGCCTACGACCACGCCCGCCGCTCCGTCCGCGCCCCGAGCCGCCCGTTCGGCACCGGCGCCTACGAGGGCCTCGTCGCGCCCGAGGCGGCCAACAACGCGGCCGTCGGCGGTGCGTTCGTGCCCATGCTCACCCTCGGCATCCCGGGGGACGCGGTGACGGCCGTCATGATCGGCGCCCTGTTCATCCACGGCCTCAACCCGGGGCCCATGCTGATGATCGAGCGGCCCGACATGTTCTGGTTCATCGTCGGCGCGCTCGTGGCGGCGAACCTCTTTCTCCTGCTGTTCGGCCTCACCGGGCGGCGGATCTTCACCGCCCTCGTCGCCGTCCCGAAGACGGTGATGATCCCGTGCGTCATCCTCCTGTCGGTCGTCGGCGCCTACGCCATCAACAACGCGGTCGCCGACGTCGGCTGGATGCTCGCCTTCGGCCTCCTCGGCTACGGGATGCGCCGGGCGGGCTTTCCCGTCGCGCCCGTCATCCTCGGGGTCATCCTGTCGCGTCTCATCGACGAGAACTGGCGGCGGGCGATCATCTCCGAGCGCGGCAGCCTCGCCGCGCTCCTCGAGGGCATCGTGACGAGCCCGCTCTCCCTCGCCCTCCTTGCGGCGATCCTCCTCATCCTTCTCGGCCAGGCGCCGCCCGTGCGTCGCCTCATCGCCCGGCGAACCGGTTGAGCGTCCGCGGCATTGCCGCAAACGGCAGCTGGTGGCACGAAGGGCCGGCCGCGCGCCGACGGCAACGCGCAAGGGGGCAGGGGAAGCCATGACGATCCGCAACCTCGACAAGCTGTTCGAGCCCGAATCGATCGCCGTGTTCGGCGCATCCCCGCGCGAGGGCTCCCTTGGCCGGACCGTCCTCGACAACCTGCGGGAGGCGGAGTTCGGCGGCGCCCTGTGGCCGGTGAACCCGAAGTACGACGCGGTGGACGGCCTTCCCTGCTACCGGGACGTCGCCGCGCTCCCCCACCCGCCGGACCTTGCGGTCTTCGCGACGCCGCCCGCCACCATCCCGCCCCTCGTCGGCGAGCTCGGCGCGCGCGGCACCCGCGCGGCGGTGTGCCTCACGGCCGGCCTCAACGCCGACAACGGCCTGCGCCAGGCGATGCTCGACGCCGCGCGCCCCCACACCTTCCGCATCGTCGGGCCCAACTGCTTCGGCCTGTTCGTCCCCCGCCTCGGCCTCAACGCGTCCTTCTCGCACGTCGCGCCCGCGGCCGGGAACGTGGCGCTCCTGTCCCAGTCGGGCGCGCTCATCGCCGCGATCCTCGACGTCGCGGCGGCCCGCGGCATCGGCTTTTCCCGCATCGTTTCGCTGGGCGACATGGCGGACGTGGACGTCGCCGACTGCCTCGACGTGCTGGCGGGCGACGGGGAGACGCGGGCGATCCTCCTCTACCTCGAGACGGTGACGCGGGCCGACAAGTTCATGTCCGCCGCCCGCGCCGCCGCCCGCGTGAAGCCGGTCATCGTCGTCAAGTCGGGCCGCCACGCCAAGGGGGCGGCGGCCGCAGCCACCCACACCGGCGCCCTCGCGGGGGCGGACGCGGCGGCCGACGCCGCCTTCCGCCGCGCGGGCCTGTTGCGCGTCACCGAGCTCGAGGAGCTGTTCGACGCCGCCGAGACCCTCTCCCGCTTCCGCCCCCTCAAGGAAGCGCGGCTCGGGATCCTGACGAACGGCGGCGGGGCGGGCGTCCTCGCCGTCGACCGGCTGGAGGACTACGGCGGCACCCTGTCCGACCTCGCCCCGGAGACGATGGAGCACCTCGACGCCTTCCTGCCGCCCACCTGGTCGAAGGCGAACCCCGTCGACATCATCGGCGACGCGCCGCCCGAGCGCTGGGAGGCGGCGACCGCGGCGATGCTGGCGGACCCCAACGTCGACGCCCTCCTCGCCCTCAACTGCCCGACGGCGCTGGCCTCCGCCTCCGAGGCGGCGGGCGCCCTCGTCACCGCCTTCGAGCAGCACCGGGACGCGGCCCGCTACCGCCGGCCCAAGCCCGTCCTGTCCGTGTGGCTCGGGGAGGAGACGGTGGCCTCCGCCCGGCGGCGCCTGCGCGCGGCCGGCATCGGGAGCTACCAGGGCCCGTCCGACGGGGTGCGCGCCTTCCGCGACCTCACCCGCTGGTCCGAGGCCCAGACCGCCCTCATGCGCACCCCGCCGCGCCTCCCGGAGGGCTTCTCGGCCGACGTTCCGGCGGCCGACGCGGTGATCCGCGGGGCCGCGGACGAGGGCCGGGCCACCCTGTCGGAGGACGAGACGAAGGAGCTCCTCGCGGCCTTCGGCATGCCCGTCACCCGCACGGTCCGCGCCACCCTCGAGGACGTGGAGGAGAAGGCCGCCGCCCTCCTCGCCGACCACAGGGCGGTGGTGGTGAA
This sequence comes from uncultured Hyphomicrobiales bacterium, assembly GCA_964547415.1. Lineage (GTDB taxonomy): Bacteria > Pseudomonadota > Alphaproteobacteria > Rhizobiales > Amorphaceae > CAZJNX01. The sequence continues at coordinate 47,121 of CAZJNX010000001.1, read as the reverse complement.
GATCCTCTCCCCCGACATCACCCACAAGTCGGATGTCGGAGGCGTCGTCCTCGACGTGCGCTCGGCCGCGGACGCCCGGGCGGCCATGGAGGCGATGCTCGCCCGCGTCGCCGACCGCGTGCCGGACGCGCGGGTGGACGGCGTCACCCTCCAGCCCATGGTGACGACCCGCAACACCCACGAGCTCATCCTCGGCGTCACCTCCGATCCCGTCTTCGGGCCGCTCATCGTCTTCGGCGCGGGCGGCACGTCCGTGGAGGTGGTGGCCGACAGCGCCGTGGCGCTCCCGCCCCTCGACCTCCTGCTCGCGAAGGACCTCATCGGCCGCACCCGCATCTCCCGCCTCCTCGCGGGCTACCGGGACCGGCCGGCGGCGGACGTCGATGCCCTCGCCCTCGCCCTCGTGCGCCTGTCCCAGGTGGTGGTGGACTGCCCGGCCGTCACCGCCCTCGACATCAACCCGCTCCTCGCCGGGCCGGACGGCGTCGTCGCCCTCGACGGGCGCGCCACCCTCGACCTGTCCCGGGTCGGGGAGGAAGGGCCGAACCGGTCGCTGGCGATCCGCCCCTACCCCTCGGAGTGGGAGCGGACGGTGGAGGTGCGGGACGGGCAGCGGGTCTTCCTGCGCCCCATCCGCCCGGACGACGAGGCGCTCTACCCCGCCTTCTTCGAGCGGCTGACGGGCCACGATGTCAGGATGCGCATGCTCGCCCCCCACAAGACCTGGAGCCACGAGCTCCTCGCCCGCCTCACCCAGCTCGACTACGCCCGGGACATCGCCTTCGTCGCCCTCGAGCCGGAGACGGGCGCGCTCCTCGGCGTCTCGCGCCTCAACTGCGATCCGGACCGGGTGGAGGGGGAGTACGCCATCATCGTGCGCTCCGACCTCAAGGGCCACGGGATCGGCTGGGCGCTCATGCGCCACCTCATCGCCTACGGGAAGGAGACGGGCGTCTCGCGCATCTACGGGGACGTCCTCCTCGAGAACACGAGCATGCTTGCCATGTGCCGCGATCTGGGCTTCGACATCCGTCCCGAGCCCCACTCGCCGGAGCTCGCCCGGGTCGTCCTCGACCTCGCCGGGCGCCCGGCCGACTGACCGCCGGACCGCCCATGCACGACAAGGACACGCCCCTCACCATCGACTGCCTGCAGTACGCCAACTGGTCGGAGAAGATCTTCCGGGAGATGGCGGAGGGGGGCGTCGACGCGGTCCACGTGACGATCGCCTACCACGAGCTCTTCCGCGAGGCGGTCGCCAACGTGATCGCCTGGAACCGCTGGTTCGAGCGCCTGCCCGACCGGATCTGCCAGGCCGGCACGGCGGACGATATCCTGGCGGCGAAGCGGGCGGGCCGGACCGCCATCGTCTTCGGGTTCCAGAACCCCTCGCCGATCGAGGACGACATCGGTCTCGTGGAGGTCTGGCACACCCTCGGCGTGCGCTTCATGCAGCTCACCTACAACAACCAGAGCCTGCTCGCGACCGGCTGCTACGAGGCGGAGGACACCGGCCTCACCCGCATGGGCCGCCAGGTGGTGGCCGAGATGAACCGCGTCGGCCTCGTGGTCGACATGAGCCATTCGGCCGAGCGCTCGACCCTCGAGGCGATCGAGGCCTCCGCCCGCCCCATCGCCGTCACCCACGCCAATCCGGCGTTCTGGCACGGGGCGAAGCGCAACAAGTCCGACACCGTCCTCAAGGCGCTCGGCGAGAGCGGCGGCATGCTGGGCTTTTCCCTCTACCCCCACCACCTCAAGGACGGCCCGGCCTGCACCATCGCATCCTTCACGGAGATGGTCGCCCGCACCGCGGACCTCATGGGAGTGGAGCGGATCGGCATCGGCACGGACCTTTGCCAGGACCAGCCCGATACCGTCGTGGAGTGGATGCGCAACGGGCGCTGGTCGAAGGAGACCGACTACGGCGAGGGCAGCGCGTCCGCCGCCGGCTTTCCGCCCCAGCCGGACTGGTTTCGCGACAACCGGGATTTTCCGCATCTGCGAAACGCTCTTGCGGCACGGGGCTTTTCCCCCGAAGAGGTGGCGGGCATCATGGGGGGCAACTGGCTGGCGTTCTTCCGGACCTCCTTCGGGGCGGCGGAGGGCACCCGCGAGGACGCGATGGAGGAGCTGACCCGCCGCGGCGCATGAGGCGGGAGGCGGCCGGCACGACTCTTGTTTGCCGCCGAAGAGACGCCGGAGGACCTTGATGGAGACGAGCCCCGCCGCCCCGATCGAGATGCCGGACGCCGAGGAGGCATCGGAGCGCCTTTCCGCGCCCGTCCCCCTGCGCTCGCCCGACACGGTCATGCGGCTTTCCCGGCTCGGCAGCTTCTTCCCGACGCGCCTCAGCTTCATGCCGACGCTCATGCGGCGGATGCGGGACGAGGGCTGGCAGGTGGCCGTCGCCCGCCGCGCCCTCGACGGGAACGGCTACGGCCACCTCGTGATCGAGGCCCGCGGACCACGCGCCGTCTATTCCCTCGTCGCCTTCTCAACCGCCCTCGACCCGGACAAGCGCTCCGACCGGGTGATCGCCGAGGCGTGGGACGCGAGCTTCGTCCTGTTCGAGGGGATCCCGACCCGGGCGGACATCGAGCGCCTGTCGGCCGCCGCCCCGCGGCAGGAGGCGGCCCGCTACCTTTCCTCGGACCTCACCCTCTCCCGCGCCAACCGATCCGTGCGCTTCTTCGACCACGTGGTGGAGCGCCTCGCCGAGGGCCGCCAGCCGGACGCGGCGATGGTGGCGAAGGTCGGCTACCTGATGCGCACGACGGCGGTCTACGGCAACGGCAAGTTCGGCATCGCCGACCGGGCGCGCCTCGAGGCGGCGGGCGACCTCACGGGCCCGTTCGAGGCGGAGATGCTCACCGTCTACCTGATCCGCCTGTTCTCCTTCGAGATCGTGGACCACATCGCCCGCATGCGCGCGCCCGAGACGGCGGTGCCGCTCGCCGACGACGTGCGCCGCCGCCTCGGCATCGGCAACTCCACCGGCCTCGGGATGGCGCCCTTCCTCGTCAACCACCCGATCCTCCTCAACAACTGGATCGCGGCACGGGAGACGGCGATCGCCCGCGCCCGCGCGACCCCGTCGGCGGAGGACTTCCGCATCGCCCGCTTCCGCGAGCTCCTGCGGCTCGCGACGGCCCACGTCGGCGAGTGGCAGGTGGACGACGCGCGGGAGAGCGCGCGGATCGCCCGCCTCGGGGAGGACCTCTCCCGGCTCGAGGACTGGATCGATTCCATCGACGTCATGAAGGCCGACCGCCCGTTCGACGCCATCATGGAGCTCGCCGAGGAGGGGCTCGCCCCCGACGCCCAGGAGCTCGCGGCGAGCCTCCTCGTGGAGATCGTGCCGGAGCGGGTGGACGACCTTCCCGCCACCATGGGCGCGCCGCCCGAAGGGGCGCGGATCGACCCGGCCATGCGCCTTGCCGACCTCGCCCGGCACCTGCGGCGCGACTACGCCTGGGCGCTGGAGCGGGATTTGTCGGACCCGGCCGAGAGCGCGCTCTTCTGGTACGTGTCGGAGGAAAAGCTCGAGCCGCGCCTCGGCAGCCGCCATGCCGAGCCCGGGGCCGACCGGGAGATGCCGTTCGACATCGCCGCCCGCGTCCAGGCGCTCGCCACCGCCCTCGACAACTGGCCGGGCGGGGCGAGGGTGGCCGAGCTGGCCCTCCGCCGGCCGGACCTGCGCCACGCCATCCGCCGCGTGCAGACCACGGCGCGCCACCCCTACGCGGAGATCCGGGACAACCTGGTGGGCGAGACCTGCCTGCCCGTCGACCTGTTGCGCTGCAAGCTGTCGTTCTTCGGCGCCTGCCGCTTCGACCCCAGGTCCGACCGCTGGACGCGCATCACCCTGTTCGCCGGCGCGCCCCTGCCGGACGACCTGAAGCGAGCCTCGGCGGAGGACTGGTTCGTGCTCGCCCCGCTCGGCGCGGCATGATCCTGTCCCTCAACGAGGTGGAGACGCTGGCGCGCAAGGCGGCCTGCGGGGCGGGTGTCGCCGTCGGCGTCGCGGAGGACTTCGGCAGCGCCGTGCGGGTCCTGTCCGCCTCCCGCCTCGACGGGCCCGCGCTCGCCGCCCGCGCCCTCGCCGCCCTCGGGGACGGGCGGTCCGCGCCGCCCTCCGCCGAGCGCAAGAGCACGGCCTGGCGCATGGTGCCCGCCGACCCCGAGGCGGGGCTTTCGGCCTGCCTCGCCGGCCCCGCCACGGCGGATCTCGCGCTCGCCTTTTCGGAGGATATCGTGCTGTTCGCCCTCGATGTTCCCGAGATCGTGGCGGGTTACCTCGCCGCGGCCGGGGACGGGCGCTGCCGCGCGCTCGCCTCGGAGGACGGCCCGGCCGTCGTCGCGGTGGACGGAGCCGTCTTCCTCGTCGCAGGGGAGGGGCCGCTCGCGGCAGGCACCTTCACGTGCCGCCCCTTCACGGGCGCGCTGCCCGGACGGCTGGCGGTGCCGACCGACGGCGTCCCCGTCGAGGCAAAGGTCCACGCCGCCCTCGACGGGCTCGCCGCCCGCCTTCTCGTCCCCGCCACCGACCTGTCGCGGGAGCGGGGCGCGGGCGCGGGCCTCATCGACGGGGACTGACCGGGCCGCCGCCGCGCTACTCGGCTGCGTCGAGGAGGACGGTGCCGCGGGGCGCGGGCTTCTCGTCCGACGCGAGGCGGGCGTAAAGGTCCGCCCGGGCGGCGTGGGCGGCTGCGCGGTTCTCCTCCTTCACCGGGCCATAGCCGCGGATGCGCCCGCCGAGGCCCGCGATCTGAAGGAGGAGGCCGTAGTGGCCGCGGCCCTCGCCGAGGGCCTCGGCGACGCGGGTAAGGTCTTCCTCCACGCGCGCGATCTCGGCCCGCTCGGCCCGCCGCTCCGGGTTGCGGCCGAACGGGTCGAGCACGGTGCCGCGCAGCCGCTTCATCCGGGCGAGCACGCGGAAGGCGCGGAAAACCCAGGGGCCGAACGCCCGCTTCTTCGGCCGCCCGGTGGCCGGGTCGATGGGCGAGATCATGGGCGGCGCCATCATCACCTTCACCTTCTTCGGATCGGCGAAGGTGGCGCGGAGCTCCGCCTCGTAGGCGGGGTCGGCGTAAAGGCGGGCGACCTCGTACTCGTCCTTGTACGCCATCGTCCGGTAGAGCGCCTCGGCCGCCGCGCGGGCGATCCGCATGGAGCCGTCGCCGTCAGCCTCGTCGGCCGCGCGGACCCTCTCGACGGTGCGGCGGAAGCGCTCCGCGTACGCCCCGTCCTGGTAGCGGGCGAGCTCTTCGGCCAGGAAGTCGATCCGCTCGCCGAGCCCCATGTCGCGCGGGCGCTCCCGCTGCGGGATCGCCGCCTCGACGGCTGCCGGGTCCGCCGCGAGGACGCGCCCCGCGCGGAAGGCGGCGAGGTTCTTGTCCACCGCCGCGCCGTTGAGGTGGATCGCCGTCTCGATCGCCTCCAGCGACAGGGGCAGCCCGCCCTTCTGGAAGGCGGCGCCCACCAGCATCATGTTCATGAAGATGGTGTCACCGAACAGCTTCTCCGCCGCGTTGGCGACGTCCACCGCGATCACGTCCCGCGCGCCCTCCCTCAAGGTCCGCTCCATGCGGGCGGCGTCGAAGGAGAGGGTGCGCTTCATGACGAACTCGGCCGTCGGCTGCACCTTCGTGTTGACGACCGCGAGGGTGCGCGACCGGTCGAGGAGCGACAGGCTCTCGCCGTTGGCCGCGACCAGCATGTCCGAGGCGAGGAGGGTGTCGAGGCTCGCGGGCGGCACCCGCGGGCCCTCGATGTCCCGCCCGGCCGGGGCGAAGCGCAGGTGGGAGGTGACGGGTCCGTTCTTCTGGGCAAGACCCGTCATGTCGAGGGTCGAGGCGTTGATCCCGTCCACGTGCCCGGCCATGGCGAGGACCGCCGCCACGGTGGTGACGCCGTAGCCGCCGATGCCGGTGACGAGGACGTTGTGGGTGGCGGCGAGTGGCGCCCGCTCCGGCAACGGCAGGCGGGCGGCGAGGGCGGCCGGGTCGAAGCCGGTGGCCTCCGCCTTCCTCAAGGCCGCCCCTTCCACGAACGCGAAGGACGGGCAGAAGCCCTTCACGCAGGAATAGTCCTTGTTGCAGGTGGACTGGTTGATCGCCCGCTTGCGGCCGAAGTCGGTCTCCACCGGCTCGACCGCGATGCAGTTCGACTGGACCGAGCAGTCGCCGCAGTCCTCGCACACCCGCTTGTTGATGAACAGGCGCCGGTCCGGGTCCTCGTAGGCGCCCTTCTTGCGGCGGCGGCGCTTTTCGGCCGCGCACGTCTGGTCGTAGACGATGGCCGACACGCCCGGGAAGGCGGCGAGCTCCCTCTCCACGCCCATCAGCTCGTCCCGGTGGACGACGGGGACCATGGGCGCAAGGTCGTTCGCCCCCTCGTAGATCTCGGGCCGCTCGGTGACGACGACGACGCGGCCGACCCCTTCGGCCTCGAGCTGGCGGGTGATGGCCGGCACGGTGAGGTTCCCCTCCACCTTCTGCCCGCCGGTCATGGCGACGGCGTCGTTGAACAGGATCTTGTAGGTGATCGGCACCTGCGCCGACACCGCCTGGCGGATGGCGAGGATGCCGGAGTGGTAGTAGGTGCCGTCGCCGATGTTGGCGAAGACGTGGGCGTCCCGCGCGAACGGGGCCTGGCCGACCCAGGTGGCGCCCTCGCCGCCCATGGCGATCGTGCCGTCCGTGGTGCGGTCGTTGATCTCCGTCATGGCGTGGCAGCCGATGCCGGGCAGGGCGCGGGACCCCTCGGGCACCACGGTGGAGGTGGAGTGGGGGCAGCCGGCGCAGAAGTAGGCGGTGCGCTGGGCCTTTTCCGCGTGGCCGGCCGCCCAGGCCGACTGCATCACCAGGCGCTCGGCCACCGCCGCCACCGCCGGGTCCGCCCCGATCTCCGGCACGAAGCCCATGAGGGCCTCGATCATGTCCTGGACGGCGAGCTCCAGGAGGTCGGACAGGAAGGGCGCGCCCTCGGGCGTCCGCTTGCCCCAGATGCGCGGGCGCACGTCGGCGGGCCAGCCGTAGAGCTGCTCCTTGACCTGCGGCTCGATGAAGGGGCGCTTGTGCTCCACCACGAGGAGGCGCTCGAGGCCGCGGGCGAACTCGGCAAGGCCGGTCGGCTCCAGCGGCCAGGGCATCGCCACCTTGTAGATGGCAAGGCCCATCGCCCGCGCGCGCTTCTCGTCGATCCCGAGGAGGTCGAGGGCCTGCCGGAGGTCCCGGTAGGCCTTGCCGGTGGCGATGATCCCGTAGCGCGGGCGGCGCGCCCCGAACGCCACCCGGTCGAGACCGTTGGCCCTCTGGTAGGCCGCGACGGCCGGCAGTCGCACGTCGCGCAGGATGCGCTCGGTCTCGAGGCGGTTCTTGAGGAGGAGTGGGCGGTTCACCTCGTTGTCCCGCCGCGGGTCGAACTCGGCGGGCATCGCGAAGGCGAGCCGGTCCGGATCGACCGACACCATGCCCGAGGCGTCCATGGTGTCGGCAAGGCAGATCATGCCCGACCAGAGCCCGGCGTAGCGCGACAGGGCGAGGCCGTGCAGCCCGTAGTCGAGGACGTCCTGCAGGTCCGCCGGGTTGAAGAAGGGCATCTCGAAATGGAGGAAGGCGAAGTCGCTCTGGGCCGGCAGCATCGAGGATTTCGCGAGCGCGTCGTCGCCCGCGAGCGCCAGCACGCCGCCCTTCTCCGCCGTGCCGGACGCGTTCGCCTGCTTCAGGACGTCGCCCGCCCGGTCGACGCCCGGCGCCTTGCCGTACCAGATGCCGAAGACGCCCTCGTGGTGCGAGCCCTTGCCGTGGAGGGTCACCTTCTGGGTGCCCCAGACGGCCGTCGCGCCTAGCTCCTCGTTGACGCCCGGCGTGAAGCGGATGTCGTGGGCGTCGAGGTGGCGGCGGGCGCGGCCGAGCTCCTGGTCGACGCCGCCGAGCGGCGAGCCGCGATAGCCCGACCAGAAGCCGGCCGTCTTCCAGCCGGCCTTCCGGTCGAGGCGGATCCGGTCGAGGGAGATGCGCACGAGCGCCTGGATGCCGGTGAGATAGACCCGGCCCTCCGTGGCGGCGAACTTGTCGTCCAGGGAAACCTCGCGCAGGTGGACGGTCATTGGCTACTCCAGCTTGGCCGGCCGATGCGATCCATGGGAGCGGTCCCCACGGAACCGCGCCACTCGAAAGATACTCTGCCGGACGGGAAATTTCCGTGCTAACGAAGGCGCCGACGGTGCCTGTTGCGCAAGAATGGTCCTCATTCATGGTCAGAGGCGAAACGATTCTTCTCGAGCCTGCCGACGTGCGGATCCTCAGGGTCCTGCAGCGGGACGCGTCGCTGTCGGTGGCGGACGTGGCGCGGGAGGTCGGGATCAGCCAGACGCCGTGCTGGCGTCGCATCCGCAAGATGAAGGACAGCGGCGTCATCCGGCAGGTGACGGCGCTGGTCGACCGGGAGAAGGTCGGCCTGTCGTTCGTGGCCTACGCGTTCGTGAAGCTGGCGTTGCCGAGCCGGGAGAACATGGAGGCGTTCGACGGCCTGATGCGGGCGTGGCCGGAGGTCGTGATCTGCGAGCGGATCACCGGCGCGGTGGACTATCTCATCAAGGTGGTGGCGGAGGACATCAAGGACTACGACGACTTCCTGCGCCTCAAGCTCCTCGACGGCGGCCTCGTGTCCGACGTCCAGTCCCGCATCGTGGTGGCGACGGTGAAGGACACCCCGTCCCTCCCCCTGAGGGACGGATAAGGCCCGGCGCCCGCGGCACCGCCTGTCCGTCCGGTGGAAGGACGGCCCGTCGACGGTCCCGCGTCAGCCCGAAAACCGGTCCGCGCGGTACGGGCGCGGGTCCACGACCGTCGGCGCCCCCGTCATCATCTCCGACAGGAGCCGCCCGGTGACCGGCCCCTCGGTGAAGCCGAGGTGCCCGTGGCCGATGGCGAGCCAGAGCCCCGGGTGGCGGGGCGCGGGACCGATCACGGGCAGGGAATCGGGAAAGCAGGGCCGGGCGCCCATCCACGGCGCGTCCTCCACCGCCTCGCCGAGGGGGAACAGGTCTTCCGCGAGGGCATGGGCGCGGGAGAGCTGCACCGGTGTCGGCCGGGCGTCGCGCCGGGCGAACTCGATGCCCGTGGTGAGGCGGATCCCGTCCTTCATCGGGGTGATGACGAAGCCCTTTTCCATGTCCACCACCGGGCGGGCGAGGCTGGCGTTGCCCACCGGCCGATAGTGCCGGTGGTAGCCCCGCTTCACCGCGAGCGGCAGGCGGTAGCCGAGGGGGGCGAGGAGGTCCATCGCCCACGGCCCCGCCGCGACGACGGCGACGTCCGCCCCATGGGCCGCCCCGTCCGCGAGGGCCACCCGCCAGCCGCCGCCGGGGGCCGCGCACAGCCCCGTCACCTCGCCGGTGGCGATCCGCCCGCCCTCGGCGGCGAACAGGCGCGCGTAGGCCTTCGTCACCTCGCCCGGGCTCGCGACGGAGGCGGTCTCCGGCGAGAAGACGGCGGCGTGGAAGCGGGGTGAAAGGCTCGGCTCCAGCTCCGCCGTCACCGCCTCGGGCGTCAGCGCCTCGAGGCGGATGCCGTGCTCGGCCGCCCGCGGCAGGTACGTGCGCTCGGCCTCGCGAAAGCCCGCCTCGGTGCGGAAGAGGCGCAGCCAGCCCGTCTCCCGGAAGAGGGCGGCCGCGCCCGCGGGGCCGGCGAGGGCCTTGTGCTCGGGAAGGGCCAGCGCCTCGAGGGCGCTCGAGGCCGCGGCGTAGGCGGCAAGCGCCTGCGGGCCGGAGGCGCGGCGCAGTGCCATCAGCCACGGCCAGACCGCCGGGAGGGCCGCCAGGTGGTAGTGGGCGGCTGAGGTGCGGTTGAGGGCGAAGGCGGCGAGGGCGGACAGGGACGAGGGGAAGGTGATCGGGACCACCCCGTCCCGCTCGACGACGCCGGCGTTGCCGTAGGAGGTGGCCTCGCCGGGCGCGTTCCGGTCGATCAGCGTGACGGCGAGGCCGCGGCGCTGGAGGTGGAGCGCCACCGACACCCCGACGATCCCCGCACCGACCACGATCGCCCGCGTTCCCGCGCCGGCCCGTCCGTTCGCTCCGTCCATGGCGTACTCCCTCACCGCAACCACCCCCGATAGCGCCCCCCAGCCCGTCCGTCCAACCGCGCTCCGGGCGCGGGGAACGGGTCCGGCCGGGCGGGATTGGGCGGGGACCGGCGGACGCGAACCCGCGCCCGCCGCCCCGGAAATCAAGGAAGGACAGACCGATGGCCGAGCACGACATCTCCGGCAGGACCGTCGCGATCCTCGCCACCCACGGCTTCGAGCGCTCCGAGCTCGAGGAGCCCATGCAGGCGCTGAAGAGGGCGGGCGCCACCGTCCACGTGGTCTCGCCCGAGGCCGGCGAGATCCGCAGCTGGGAAAAGGACCACTGGGGCGACGCCTTCACCGTCGACCGGACGATCGACGACGTGGAGAGCCTCGACGCATACGACGCCCTCGTCCTCCCGGGCGGGCAGATCAACCCGGACCTCCTTCGCGTGAACCAGCGGGCGGTCGCGTTCGTCCGCGGCATGGTGGAGAAGGACCGGGTGGTGGCGGCGATCTGCCACGGGCCCTGGCTCCTCGCGGAGGCGGGCATCCTGCCGGGCCGCACCGTCACCGCCTACCCCTCGATCCGCACGGACCTGAAGAACGCGGGCGCGCGGGTCGTCGACGAGGAGGTCGTCGAGGACGGGCGGCTCATCACCAGCCGCAACCCGGGCGACCTGCCGGCCTTCTGCGAGAGGGTGATCGCCGCCGTCGCCGCCCGCGAGGCCGCCCCGGCGGCCTGACCACCGGCCCGCGAGGCCGCGGGGGACACGCCCGGCAGGGCGGCCATGCCGGCGCGGCGCTTGCGCCGGCATGGCCGTGGCGGGCAGCCTCGCCGGCGAGCCGTTCCCTCCGGACCGGCGCCGCCCCCGGGGGATCCGCCCGCCGATGCCGCCAGACCTGCCGGCGCCCGTCGCCGCCATCGTCCGCCTCGTGTCGAAGAACGCGGCCGCCGTCGTCGGCCTGGCGGCCGTCATCGGGATCGCCTTCCAGGACCTTGCGGCGCTCGTCCGGCCGACGCTGCCCTACCTCATCTTCATCCTGATGGCGCTCGCCTTCCTGCAGGTGGACCCGGCCGCGCTCGCCCGGCGCTTGCGCCAGCCCGTGCGCGCTGTCCTCGCCGACGGGTGGATCTGCGTGGCGCTCCCCGCCATCATCCTGTCGGCGGCGATCCTCCTCGGCTTCCAGGAGAGCGACCCCGACATCCTCCTCATGATCTTCCTGGTGACGGCGCCGACGCCGCTCATCTCCGCGCCCACCATCGCGGCGATCATGGGGCTCGACGCGGCGCTCATGCTCGCCGTCGTCCTGTTCGCCCAGGCGATGGTGCCCCTCACCGCGCCCCTCGTCGCCACCGTCTTCATCGAGCCGGACCTTCCCCTCACCCCTGGCGACCTCGCCTTCCGCCTCGCCCTCATCGTGGGCCTCGCCTTTGTCCTGTCGACGGCCGTGCGGCGCGTGGCCGGGCCGGAGCGGGTGGCGGCGGGGCGGCCGGTGTTCGACTGCCTCGCCATCTTCTTCATGGTGTGGTTCGGGGTCGGCTCCATGGACGGGATCCGGGCCGCGGCGATCGAGCGGCCGGGCATGATCCTCGGCCTCCTCGCCTTCGCCTACGGCCTCGCCCTCTTCCAGATGGCGCTCACCTACGCCGTCTTCCGCCGGGGCTACGGGGCGGACGCGGTGGTGATCGCCTACGCGGCCGGCAACCGGAACATCGGCCTCCTCGTCGCCGCCCTCGGCATCATGGCGCTGCCCGAACGGGTGTGGTTCTTCTTCGCCCTCGCCCAGATCCCCATCTTCACCCTGCCGTTCCTCCTGAAGGGCCTCGCGGGGCGGATGGGCGGGGTCGCGCCCGGCGGCCTTGACGCAGGCGCGAGGGCGCGAAAGGCTCGCGGTGCGGACGGGGAGGGAGCCCCATGAAGGTCGACACGCTGAAGCGCCTCAACGCGGCCCGCGCGGCCCGCCGCGCCGCGGTCCTCGTGACGGACCTGTCCGGCGGGCCCGAGCGCCTCGTGGAGGAGGCGGACCTTCCCGCCCTCGAGCGGGACGACCCGGCGCTCGCCGCCGAGATCGCGGGGCGCCTGCGCTCGGGCAAGTCCGGCCGCGCAAGGCCCGGCGAGCGGGACCTCTTCCTCAACGTGTCGGTGCCGCCCGCCCGCCTCGTCATGGTGGGGGCGGTCCACATCTCCCAGGCGCTTGCCCCGATGGCCGCGGCCGCGGGTTTCGACGTCCTGATCGTGGACCCGCGCACCGCCTTCGCGACCGAGGAGCGCTTCGCCGGCGTCCGCCTCCTGCCCGAGTGGCCGCAGGACGTGATGGACGACCTCGCCTTCGACCGGCACACCGCGTGCGCCGCCCTCACCCACGACCCCAAGATCGACGACCCGGCGCTCAAGGCCGCGCTCGCCGCGGACTGCTTCTACGTGGGCGCCCTCGGCAGCCGGAAGACCCACGGCAAGCGGCGCGAGCGGCTCCTGGCCGAAGGCGTTCCGGAGGAGGCGCTCTCGCGGATCCACGCGCCAATCGGCCTTCCCATCGGCGCGGCGAGCCCGGCGGAAATCGCGGTCGCCGTGCTCGCCGAGGTGATCGCGGCCCGCCGCCTCGGCAGCGGCGCGGCCGCCCCGGCGCCCGCCCCCGCCACCGCCGCCTGACACGGACGAGGCGCCCCATGATCTTCGACGAGATCCCCCTTGAGACGGCCGAGGGGGCGATCCTCGCCCATACCCATCGCGGCGCCTCGGGCACCGTGAAGAAGGGCACGCGCCTGTCGGCGGCGGACGTGGAGCGGCTCGCCGCCGACGGGCTCGAGCGGGTGGTGGCCGCCGTCCTCGCCCCGGACGATGTCCACGAGGACGAGGCGGCCGCCCGCCTCGCCGCGGCCGTCGCGGGGCCGGGGGTCATGGTCGCGGAGGCCTTCACGGGGCGCGCCAACCTGTTCGCGGACGGCGCGGGCGTTCTCCTCGTGGACCGGGAGGCGGTGGACGGGCTCAACCGGATCGACCCGTCCCTCACCATCGCCACCCTCGAGGCCTTCCGCCGCGTGGAAGCGGGCCGCATGGTCGCGACCGTGAAGATCATCCCGTTCGCCGTCGCCCCGGAGGCGATGGCGGCGGCCGAGCGGCATCTTGCGGCGAGCGGGCCCGCGGTGCGCCTCGCCCCCTTCCGCGTGCGGCGCGTCGCCGCCGTCTCCACCCTCCTGCCGGTCCTGAAGACGGCGACGGTGGACAAGACGGTCCGCATCCTGGGCGAGCGGCTCGCGGGGACGGGGGCGGAGGTGTCGGCCGACGAGCGGGTGGCCCACGAGACCCGCGCCCTCGCCGACGCCCTCGCCCGTCTCGCGGCCGGGCCGGACGAGGTGATCGTCGTGTTCGGCGCCTCGGCGGTGGTGGACCGGCGGGACGTGATCCCGGCGGCGGTGGAGGCGGCGGGCGGCACCGTCCACCACTTCGGGATGCCGGTGGACCCGGGGAACCTCCTCCTCGTCGGCGAGGTCGCCGGCAAGCCGGTGATCGGCGCCCCCGGCTGCGCCCGCAGCCCGAAGGAGAACGGCTTCGACTGGGTGCTCGACCGCTTCCTCGCGCACCTTCCCGTCACCGCCCGCGACATCACGGGCATGGGCGTCGGCGGCCTCCTCATGGAGATCGTCTCCCGGCCCCAGCCGCGGGCCGAGCCCGCCCCGGAAGACCGGGCGGGGGGGAAGACGGCGGCCGTCGTGCTCGCCGCCGGCAAGTCGAGCCGGATGGGCGCGCGCAACAAGCTCCTCATCGACATCGACGGCAAGCCCATGGTGCGCCACGCCGTGGAGGCGGCGCTGAAGAGCCGGGCGAGCCCCGTCGTCGTCGTCACCGGCCACGACGCGGAGGCGGTGACGGAGGCGATCGCCGACCTTCCCGTCACCATCCGCCACAACCCGCGCTTCGCGGAGGGGCTGTCCACCTCCCTCGCCACCGGCATCGGCGCCCTGCCGGAGGACGTGGCGGCCGCCGTCGTCCTCCTCGGGGACATGCCGCAGGTGTCGGCGGCGGACGTGGACCGGCTGATCGAGACACACGAGGGGGACGCGGCGGCCCACGTGGTCCTGTCCACCGTGCGCGGCAAGCGGGGCAACCCGGTCCTGTGGTCGTCCCGCTTCTTCGCCGAGCTCATGGAGATCAGCGGGGACACGGGCGGCCGCGTCCTCTTCGAGGCCTATCCGGAGGCCGTCGCCGAGGTGGAGATCGGCGCCGCGGCCCGGGCGGACATCGACACGCCGGAAGCCCTGCGCGCCTTCCTCGACGGCCTCGGGCGCGACGCGGGCACGGAAACCGACGGCCCCGGCCGCCCCTGACGGCGGCGGGACGAACGAAGGGGAGGGAGCCCATGGGCCTTGCCCGGATCGCCCGGATCGCCCGGATCGCCCGCCTCGTCGGCGCCGCCGCCGCGGGGTCGGGTTGTCGCTCGCCGCGGCGGCTGCCCAGGATGACGGCTGGGCGCCGCTCCTCTACGGCATCGGCACCGCCGTCTGCCACCCGACGGACGTCAACGTCGAGTGCCTCGCGCTCAGGTGCGGCAAGGGACGCGGGCTCGAACTCGCCTGGCTGTCCACCACCGCCGACGCCACCGGCGCGGTCTCGGCCGCGATCCGGATCGACGGCCGCAGCGCGGGAACGCTCCCCCTCGTGCCCGTGGGCCCGGAGCACGGCGTCAACTACGTGCTCGTGGACCTCTACGACCCCGCGCGCCACGACGACCTCCTCGCCGCCATGCGCCGCGGCCGCGCCATGACCATCGACTTCCACGCAAGCGGCAACGGGTTGCCCCTGTCGCTCGCGGGCTCGTCCGACGAGATCGCCCGGGTGATGGAGGCTTGCGCCCCCGTGGTGGAGGCGGCGCGGGAGGCGACGGCGCCGCCGCTGCCGCCGCGCAGCCCCATCGACCCGGACGCGGTGGCGGGGCTGAGAGCCTACCTCGAGGAGATCCACGGCGTTGCCGTGAAGGTCCGGGACGGGGTCGTCCTCCAGCAGTTCGACCTCGACGTGCCGGCGGACGGGATCGGGGAGATCCTGCTCGCGGTGCAGCCGGTGGAGTTCGGGCTGTGCGGCAACGCGGGCTGCGTCCACGAGATCCTGCGGCCAGCGGACGGCGGCCCGGCGGTGGTGTACCGTGTGCTCGGCTTCGGCCTCGACGTGACCGATGCCGTCTCGGGCGGCACGCGCCGCGCGATCGCCTTCACCCGCAACGGGGCCTTGCCGGTGCCCCTCGCGGGCGAGACGTCGGCCACCGCTCCCTGACCGGCCGCCCATCGCCGCAATGCGCGGCAAAGGTTACAATTTCGGCAGGGAATGCCTATTTGTGCATGGCGTGCGTCGCCCTGTCCGCGGCCGGCGCGGCGCTGTATGATCGGCCATCCTTTCCGTCACGAATCGGGAAACGCCCTTGCAGAGCGAGCCCTTGCCTTCCGCCCCGGTCCCCCGCGACGGCGCCGAGTACGGCGCGCAGTCCATCAAGGTCCTCAAGGGCCTCGATGCGGTGCGCAAGCGCCCGGGCATGTACATCGGCGACACCGACGACGGCTCGGGCCTGCACCACATGGTCTACGAGGTGGTGGACAACGCCATCGACGAGGCCCTCGCGGGCTATGCCGACGCGGTCACCGTCACCCTCCAGTCCGACGGCTCCGTCGTCGTGACCGACAACGGCCGCGGCATCCCGGTGGAACTGCACGAAGGCGAGGGGATCTCCGCCGCCGAGGTCATCATGACCCAGCTCCACGCGGGGGGCAAGTTCGACCAGAACAGCTACAAGGTCTCCGGCGGTCTCCACGGGGTCGGCGTCTCCGTGGTGAACGCGCTGTCCTCCGAGCTCGACCTCACCATCTACCGCAACGGCAAGGTCCACTTCGTCCGATTCCGCCACGGCGTCGCCGAGGCGCCGCTTTCCGTCGTCGGCGAGGCAGCGGGGAAGACGGGCACCACCGTGCGCTTCCTGCCGTCCACCGATACCTTCTCGAGCGTGGAGTTCGACTACGCCACGCTCGAGCGCCGCCTGCGCGAGCTCGCCTTCCTCAACTCGGGCGTGAGGATCACGCTGACCGATGAGCGGGGCGTGGAGCGGCGCGAGGACGTGATGCACTACGAGGGCGGCCTCGAGGCGTTCGTGCGCTGGCTCGACCGGACGAAGACGCCGCTGATGTCCGCCCCCGTCGCCGTCTCGGGCGAGCGGGACGGGGTGACGGTCGAGGTCGCCATGTGGTGGAACGACAGCTACCACGAGAACGTCCACGCCTTCACCAACAACATCCCCCAGCGGGACGGCGGCACCCACCTCGCCGGCTTCCGCGGCGCCCTCACCCGCCAGATCACGGGCTACGCCGAATCGAGCGGGGTCCTGAAGAAGGAAAAGGTCTCCCTCACCGGCGACGACTGCCGGGAGGGCCTCACCTGCGTCCTGTCGGTGAAGGTGCCGGACCCGAAGTTCTCCTCCCAGACGAAGGACAAGCTCGTCTCCTCCGAGGTGCGCCCGGTGGTGGAGGGGATCGTCAACGAGGCGCTCGCCACCTGGCTCGAGGAGAACCCGTCCGACGCCCGCGCCATCGTCTCCAAGGTGGTGGAGGCGGCGAGCGCCCGGGAGGCGGCCCGCAAGGCGCGCGAGCTCACCCGCCGCAAGGGCGCCCTCGACGTGGCGTCCCTGCCCGGCAAGCTCGCCGACTGCCAGGAGCGGGACCCGGGCAAGTCCGAGCTGTTCATCGTGGAGGGCGATTCGGCGGGCGGCTCGGCCAAGCAGGGGCGCAACCGCGCCTTCCAGGCCGTGCTGCCGCTCCGCGGCAAGATCCTCAACGTGGAGCGGGCCCGCTTCGACCGGATGCTCTCGTCCAACGAGATCGGCACCCTCATCACCGCGCTCGGCACCGGCATCGGCCCCGACGAGTTCGACCCGGACAAGCTGCGTTACCACAAGATCGTCATCATGACGGACGCGGACGTGGACGGCGCTCACATCCGCACGCTGCTCCTCACCTTCTTCTTCCGACAGATGAAGCCGCTGATCGAGCGCGGGCACCTGTTCATCGCCCAGCCGCCCCTCTACAAGGTGCGGCGGGGCTCGTCCGAGCAGTACCTGAAGGACGAGAAGGCTCTGGAGGACTACCTCGCCGCCTCGGGCCTCGAGGACACCTCGCTCCGCCTCGCCTCGGGCGAGGTGCTGGTGGGGCCGGACCTTGCCGCCGTCGTCGCCCGCGCGCGGGAGGTCCGCAACGTCCTCGACGGCATCCATTCCCGCTATTCCCGCGACCTCGTGGAGCAGGCCGCCATCGCCGGCGCCCTCGCGCCCGACGCCCTCGCCGAGCCGGACGCGGCCGCCGATGCCGCCGCGCGGATCGCCGCCCGGATGGACATGCTCGCCGAGGAGTACGAGCGGGGCTGGACCGGCACGGTCGCGGAGAACGGCAGCCTCCTGTTCGAGCGGACCCTGCGCGGGGTGAAGGAGGCCACCTTCATCGACGACGCCTTCGTCGGCTCGGCTGACGCCCGCCGCCTCGCCCGGGAGGCCGAGCACCTCCACGAGATCTACGGCGAGCCCGCGATCCTGATGCGCAAGGACAGGACGGTGCCGATCCACGGGCCCCGCGCCCTCGTCGCCAGCGTCTACGATGCGGGCCGCAAGGGCATCGCGCTGCAGCGCTACAAGGGCCTCGGCGAGATGAACGCGGACCAGCTGTGGGAGACCACCCTCGACCCGGAGGAGCGCACCCTCCTGCAGGTGAAGATCACCGACCTCGAGGACGTGGAGGACATCTTCACCCGCCTCATGGGCGACGCCGTGGACCCGCGGCGGGAGTTCATCCAGGAGAACGCCCTCCAGGTCGCCAACCTCGACGTCTGACGGGTCAGGAACCTATTCCTCCTTGTGCGCCTTGATCTTGCGCAAGGCGCGGGTCGGCTTCCCGGTGAAGCCTTCCTCCCGCGTCGGGGGGCGCGGCAGGGAGGAACGCGCCATGGCCGTGTTCTCGACGATCGCCCTTGCGGTCGCATCCTTTCTCCTCTTCGTCCAGCCAGCGGCGGCGCTGCCGTCCGCCGGTGCGTCCGTCTCCCTCGACGGGGCGGACGCGCGGCCCCTTCTGCAGGTCCAGCGCCGGGGCGGTGGCTACCGGGCCGGCCGCGCCGGCGGTGTGCGCGCGGGCGCCCGCGCCGGCACGGCGCGCGGGCAGCTCCAGCGCCCGCGGGCCGCCCGCGCACAACGCGCGCGCATTCGCTCGGCCCGGCGCGCCCCCGGCCCGGCCGCGAGGGCCGGCCGGCGCCCGGCAGTGCGTCCGCTCGTCCCTCGCCCGGCCGGGGCCCGTCCGGCGGCGCGGCCCCGGCAGGCGTACCGCCGGGGGCCCGGGGGCCGGGCGCCCACCGTTCGTGCGGCCGCTCGCCGCCCCGTCGCGGCGCGGCCGGTCTATCGCCGGGGACCGGGCGACCGGGTGAGCGCCGCCCGTCGGGCCCCGCGCCGGTCGGCCGCCGCGCGGCCCGTCTATCGCCGCGGCCCGGGCGACCGCCTGATGCGGGTGGACGGGGCCCGCAGCCGGCCCGTCCTCGCCGACCGGGCCCGTTACCGGCGCGGCCCGGGCGACCGCGTGATCGTCGACCGCCAGCGGCGCCCGCGTGCTGCGGGGCAGGCCGTCTATCGCCGCGGCCCCGGCGACCGCGTGAGCCGGGTGGATGCGGCCCGTCGCCTCCGCAGGGACGTCGATCGCCCCGTCTACCGGCGCGGTCCGGGCGACCGGCTGGTGCGGGTCGGCGAATCGCGGGCGGCGCGACGCGCGATCCGTCGCGGCCCGGCGCAGGCGCGGCCCCGGCCGCCGGGCCGCGGCTATCGCCACTACCGCCGCGGCCGCTTCTGGCGCGCCGAGCCCCGCTGGATCGCCCCCCGCCGGGTCTGGCGCGGCCGCTACTGGCGGCAGGCCTACGACGGCTGGTACTACTGGTACGACGACCTGTGGTGGTGGGCCCCGGCCTTCGGCGTGATCGCCGCGATCACCATCGCGGCGGACGCGGCGGTGGACGACCGGGTCGTGGTGGCGGGTGCGGGGCCCTACGCCCCCTGGACGCCGGAGTGGTACGCCTGGTGCGCGCGCCGCTATCGCTCGTTCGATCCCGAGACGGGCTACTACCTCGGCTACGACGGCCGTTACCACTTCTGCGTCTACCGCGGCTGACCAGCGCGGGCACGGCAGGCCCTTGGAGCGCCTTCCGCCATGTCCCGAGCGGCAGGTCCCCGGGGCCACCGGGTCGCCTCGCGCACCTCTCCGGTCCATTCCGGTGGTGAGACGCCTTGCCGACATTCCGGCGGAGCCGACCCTTCCAGAAGCGCGCCGGGCGCGGGCCGGGTCAAGGTGGAAAGCCGAAGGCGTGCCTTGACGCGGCCCGTGCCCGGCGCGAGCCTCGAAAGTCGCGGTCGCGCAAGGCCCTTGCGGCCCATGGGCGGTGAGCGAGCGGCGTGTGCGCAGGCGAGGACGGGGCCCGTCAGCTGGCTGTCCACCCCCCGTCGACGCGCAGGCTGGTGCCGGTCACCATCCGCGCGGCCGGGGAGGCGGCGAACAGGACCATCCGCGCCACATCCTCCGGGACGCCCGCGCGCCCCACGGGCAGCATTCCGTGGACCCAGGCGCCGAAGGCCGGGTCGGCGAGGAGGGGGCGGGTGAGGGGCGTCTCGATGTAGGTGGGCGCCACCGCAACCACCCGCACGCCCTTCGGGCCGAGCTCCACCGCCATCGCCTTGGTGAGGCCCTCCACGGCGTGCTTCGTCATCGTGTAGACGCTTCGGCCCGCCGCGCCCACGTGGCCGTACTGGGAACTCATCATCACGATGACGCCTTCGCCCGCCCGCGTCATGGTCCGCGCTGCCGCCCGCGACAGGCGGAAGAGGGCCCGCACGTTGACGTCGAGGATCGCCTCGAAGTCCTCGTCCGTCACCTCCGTGACGGGGGCGGGGCGGTTGGTGCCCGCGTTGTTGACGAGGACGTCGAGCCGGCCTTCCGCCTCGATGCGCCCGGAAAGGGCCGGGTCGGTCACGTCCATCACCCAGGGCTCGATCCGGCCGGGCCCAGCGTCGAGGGTGTCGAGGTCGGCCGCCGAGCGGGCGATGGCGATCACGTGCGCCCCTTCCGCGGCGAACGCCTCGGCCGTCGCGCGGCCGATGCCGCGGCTCGCGCCGGTGACGGCGACGCGCTTGCCCGCGAGCCCCAGGTCCATCGGCCGGTCCTCCCCTTCCTCGTCCGCGCGGTCCCCGTGGGCAGGACCCCGCCCCATCATGACCGCCGCCGGCGACGCCGTCGAGACGGGCGACCGGCCCCGCAGGGGCGCGGCAGGGCGGCGCGGGCGAGAAAGGCCCGTCCCCCTCGCGGGATCACCCGTCCGGCGCGTCCGCCGCCGGATCGAGGGGCTCGCGAGACCAGCTGCCGGCCATGATGGAGCCGAACGGGTCGATGTGGTCGTCGATCGTGGCGAGGCCGAAGTCGCGGGTCTGGCGCTCGATCGCCGCCGCGCCCTTGTAGGCGGACGGCAGCTCCGTCGCGTCCGGCGTGCCGTGGAAGAAGCGGATGTCGAGGCCCGCCTCGCGGAG
Source organism: uncultured Hyphomicrobiales bacterium (assembly GCA_964547415.1). Taxonomy (GTDB): domain Bacteria; phylum Pseudomonadota; class Alphaproteobacteria; order Rhizobiales; family Amorphaceae; genus CAZJNX01. Next base: position 26,460 of record CAZJNX010000001.1, on the reverse strand, counting down.
GGAGGCGAGCTCCTGCGCGCCCCAGGCCTCGCCGAAGTCGCGGGCATGGGCGCTGCGCGAGCGCACCCGCCCCGCCCCATGGGGGGCGAAGCCGAGGCCGCCGGCCGCGTCCGACCCGACGGCGACGAGGATGGGGGCGGCCATGTTGAGGGGGACGAGCACCCGCCCCCGCGGGTCGGCGTCGGCCGCGTGTTCCCCCCAGGCGGGGGTCGCGCCCTTGCCATGGAGCACCCGGCCGCCGCGCCGGAAGACGAAGTTGTGCTCGTTCCAGACGAAATCGACCGGCCGGCCAGCGACGCCGGCCGCGGCGATCGCCCTGTCGTGGACGGCGAGATGGTTCGCCTTCGTCCACTCCCTCAGGATCTGGAGGGCGTCCCAGTAGGCGCGGCCCTCCGGGGAGTCGAGGGGGATCCAGGCGAGGGCGTCGGGGATGCCGTCCGCGAGGCTGCGGGTCGCCGCCTTCGCAAGGCGCATCCCCTCCCTGTAGAGGTGCGCGCCCGGCCGGCGCGAGCCGTGGTGGGTGACGAGGGCGACCGCCCCGTCCGAGCGCCGCCGGCCCACGAACAGGAAATGGTTGCCGTCGCCCTGGGTGGCGAAGTGGGCGGCCGCGTCGACGAGGAGGGGGCGGGTCAGCGGGTTCCCGGCGAAGGCGTCCTCGAGCGCGGCCGGCATGGGCACCCGCGTGCCCGGGGCGCGCCCGCCGCCGCCGAAGTGGGTGGTGGCGTGGGCCGCGTCGAGGAGGCGGGCGGGATCGGTCCGCGGGGGCAGGAAGGTCGCCATCACCGAGCAGCAGATGTCGGCGGAGTGGAAGCCCGGGTGGATCGCCCCGTCCGTCTCCACGACCCCGCCCACGGGGATGACCCCGGCCGGGCAGGCATCCGGCATGACCGCGCCGCGGGTCACGGTCGGCAGCGTCATGAGGCGGCGCATGTCGCGCTCGACGGCGGCGAGGTTCGCCCAGTCCTCCGCGTCCTCGGGCGCGAGGTTGACGGTGAAGGGCGCGGGCGCCGCCTTCGCGCGCAGCTTCGGCGGCGGCACCTTTTCCCGCGCGGCGGCCTCCGCCTCGGCACGCGATCCGCCCGCGTCGAGGACGGCGCGCGCCGCCGCCAGCGCGGCGGGAAAATGGGGGCCGGAGGGGATGCCCCAGGAGACGAGATCCTTGCCGGTGAGCGACATGACGTTCCGTCCGCACAAGTGGGTCCGGTGCCGCCCGCGGTCCGGCGGACCGCGAGGGCGGGTGGCTGGAAGCGGAAGTGGCCGCGCTCGGGCCGCCTGCCAGTGACGCCGGTCACGGCCGCGCGTTCCGGCCGGAAAGGCCCGGGTGCGCGGCGGCGAGCGGAAGGCCCCGGACCGCGGCGCGGTGACGGCCGCATCCGCCAGCGCGCCGGGGCCTCGGCCCCGGCCGCCAGCACCGGGGAAGGGCACGTGTCGACGCGGCGTCGGTTTCCGGTGGGCTCGAAGGTCGGTGGGCTCGAAGGCCGGCGGCCGGGAGCCGTGGCCGCCCGGCCGACGGGGTGGCACCCGCCACCGGCCGCCACGCGGTCGGGCGGCTTGTGCGCCCCGTCGCTGCGGCGGTCTCGCCCCGTCGGATCGGGCGCCGGTGCCGGGGAGCCGTCGCGGCCCGGCCGACGAGGCGTCGGCGCCGGCGGGTCAGGCGCCGGCGGCCGGCCGGTCGGCGAGGGCGGTGCGCATGGCGTCCACCAGCACCTCCGGGGGCTGGGCGCCGACGACGGCGTAGCGCGCGTCGACGATGAAGCACGGGACGCCCGTGATCCCCATGCGCTGGGCGGCCTCGATCTCGCCGCGCACGGCGTCCTTGTCCGCCTCGCCCCCGAGGAGGCGCTCGACCACCGCGCCGTCCATGCCGGCGTCCACGGCGGCGGCGACGAGGCTCGAGGGCTCGGCGAGGTTCGTCCCCTCCAGGAAGTACATCTCGAACAGGCGCTCCACCACGCGGTCCTGCGCCCCCTCGATCCCGGCCCAGCGGATCAGCCGGTGGGCGTCCAGCGTGTTGGGCGAGCGCTCGATCCGGTCGAAGGCGAAGGCGATGCCCTCCTCCGCCCCCACCGCCTCGATCTGCGCGTAGACCTCCCGCGCGCCCTCGGCCCCGCCGAACTTGTCCTCCAGGTAGGCGCGCCGGTCCCGGCCCTCGGGCGGCAGCGTCGGATCGAGCTGGAAGGGGTGCCAGGCGACCTCGACGGGCAGCTCCGGCGCATCGGCGAGGGCCCGCTCCAGCCGCCGCTTGCCGATGAAGCACCACGGGCACATCACGTCGGACACGACGTCCACGGTAAGCGGCGCCGTCTCGCGGATCTCGTCCATGGCCGGTCCTCCCTGTCCTCCGGCGACCGCCCGGCCCCGCGCGGCGAAACCCTAGGCCGCCCCACCTTCCCCCGCAAGGCCGGACGGACGCGCCCGCGACAACCGGAAGCTGTGGAGCCCGCGCCCTTTCCCGTGGATGACGCGGGCCGGGCGCGGCGGGCGGGGGCGGCGGCTGCTAGCCTTGCCGCACGGGATGCCGATTCGGGCGGGGCGGTTCCGTCCGTGGCGACGAGCGGGGAGGAAAGCGATGGCCGAGGCCGCAAGACGCGGGGAGGAGACCATGGAGGACCTCCTGCAGTCGATCAGGCGCATCCTGTCCGAGGAGGAGGCGGCGGCGCCCGAGGGGCCGCCCGGCGAGGCCCGCCCGCCGGCCAGCGAGCCGAAGCGCCCCCCGTCGTCGGCCCGGGCGCAGGCCCTGCCGACCCTCGTGGAGCGCAGCATTCGCGAGGCCCTGCTCGCCGCCCCGGCCGAGGCGGCTGCCGCGCTCCCCGCTCCGACCGACCCGCCGAGGCCCGACCAGAACACGGCCCGCCCCGCGCCGCGCCGGGAGCCGGCCTGCCCCGAGAGGAAAGCGATGGACCAGACGATCATCCGCATGGACGCCGCCCAGGCCGGCCGTGACGGCGAGAAGGACGCGCCCCGCGCGAACGGTCACCGGGAGGACTCGCCCCGCGCGAACGGTCACAGGGAGGCCGCGCCGCGCGCCCCCTCCGGGACGGGCGAGGAGGCGATGATGTCGGAACGGGCGCGGGCGAGCGTCGGCCAGTCCTTCGACCAGCTCCACCGCACCCTCATCGCCCAGGACCCGCGAACGCTCGACGACCTCGTTCGCGAGATGCTGCGGCCGATGCTGAAGGAGTGGCTCGACGCGCACCTTCCCGAGACGGTGGAGCGCCTCGTCCGCCAGGAGATCGAGCGGGTGACGGTCAAGGGCCGCTAGGCCGGCCCCCGCCGTCCGGGCCGGGCGACGACGCCTCCGCCGTGGTCCGTGGGGCGCGGGCAGCCCGCGGACGGCACCGTCCGTCCCGCGGCGCCTGGCGCGGCACGCGGCGGAGCGTCGGTCCGGGCGGAAGACCGTCGGGACCGCCGTCGGGCCGCCGCCGCCGTCGGCCGAGGCTCCGGCCGCACCCGCTCCCGGGGCCCCGTGCCCTGCCCCCGGACGGCACGCGTGCGCGCCGCGCGCGGCCGTTGCCCCGTGACGGGCGGACCGTCCGTCCGGCGCGGGACGAGACGGGGCGGCCCGCCCGCGCGGCGCGCCCGGCCGGTCAGCCCGACGCCGTCCCCTCCCGCGGGGGCGTCGGCAGCACCAGCATTTCGTGGACGTCCACGTGGGCGGGGCGGGAGAGGGCGTAGACCACCGCGTCGGCGATGTCCTCCGGCCTGAGGGCGTCGGGCTTCGGCTCGTCGAAGAAGGGCGTGTCCACCATGCCCGGCTCGATCAGGGTGACGCGGACGCCCGTGCCGCGCAGCTCCTCCCGGAGGTTGTAGCCGATCCCCGTCACCGCCCACTTGGTGGCCGAGTACATGGAGCCCGGAAGGGCGCGCCGGCCCGCCACCGAGCCGGTGAGGATCACGTGGCCCGCGCTCTCCTTCAGGGCGGCGAGGCTCGCCCGCAGCGTGAAGGCGAGCCCGAGGACGTTCACCTCCACCATCGACCGCCACGATTCCACGGGCGCGGCGGAGAAGCCGCCGGGCGCCCCGCCGCGGCCGGCGTTGGCGAACACCGCGTCGATCCGGCCGAAGCGGTCGAGCGTCGCGGCCACCGTCGCCACCTGCTCCTGGAAGTCGGTGACGTCGCAGGGGAGGGCGAGGGCCCGGTCCGTCCCGATCTCCTCGACGAGGGCCTCGAGCCGGTCGGTCCGGCGGGCGGCGAGGGCCACGCGCCAGCCAGCCGCCGCCGCCGCGCGGGCGGTCGCCTCGCCGATGCCGCTCGACGCGCCGGTGATGAGAAGTACCCGTTCCATGAGAATTCCTTTCCGTGTCGGCGGGCCTGCCGCCCGCGCGAGCGTGCGCCGGCCGGGGCGGGGCGTCCATCCGCTCGCCCGCCGGCCGGGCAATGCGGCGCAAGCGGGGAACGATCCGCGCCGCCCGCGCCTTGCGCCGTGAACGGGCCGTGCGAGGGCCCGCGGCGACTGGAGACCGACCGATGATGCGGACATTCTTCGCGCTCGCCCTGGCGGGCGCCCTTCTCGCCCTCCCGCCGGCAGTGGCGGCGGGCTACGACTACGAGGACATGGAGGGGCTGCGCTCTGGCGGCGGCTACGCCTACGGCGCAGGCGCCGCTTCGCGCTACGAGAGCACCGAGCGCTATTACGACTACATGGAAGAGCGCACCGACGAGCTCGACGACACCTACCTCGTCAGCGAGGCGACGGAAGATTACTACAACGAGCTGGAGGAGGAGGCCGACGAGTACGAGGCCGCCGGCTACGAGTATCTGCCTCACCTGCGCTACGACCGGTACTATGCCGAGGACGAGCTCTTTCTCGACTGACGAAGCCGTGACGCACGACAGGAGACACGCCATGCGAGGGTTCACGACCATGGCCGCGGCGCTCGCGGCCCTTTGTCTCGCCGCACCCGCCGGGCTCGCGCAGGAGGAGGGCGGCGAGAACGGCCGCACGGCGAACGCGGCGGCCGGGGCGCGCGAGGCGACCGAGACGCGGGCCGACCGCGGCGTCCCGTCCCAGTACCGGCGCGAGCGGGGCCGTGTCGTCGGCTGGATGCCGGTGGCGGTGGAGAGCGTCGCCACGCCCAACGTCCTCGTGCTGATCGACACGGGCGACGGTCGCCACGTGGTGGGTGACATCGGGCAGGACACCCGCGGCATGGACCTCGCCCGCGGCGCGATGATCGCCGTGCGTGGCGAGGCCGCCCGCGTCGGGCCGCGCCACGCCCTCATCCTCGCCGACGTGGTCCGCTCGGGCCGGGCGGGCCGCACCTTCGACATCGACCGCCCGGCGCGTGTCACGAAGCGCGCGCCGTCCGACATGCGCACCCCCGGGTCCGCGTCCGCGGACGGGGACGGAGACGGGGACGGCTGAGGCCGCAGAACGCCGGGCGGCGGCCCTTGCGGCCGGCGCCGGGCCCGGGCTAACCGGACGGGAGCGGGCGGGCCGCCCGCGTTTCCTCCGGCAAGGCGACGGGCCCGATGATCACCGTTCTCGACATCCTCACCGTGCTCGCCCTGTGGGTGTGCCTCGCGGCGGGCTACGCCACCGTCCACATGAACCTCGCCGCCCGCAAGCGCGGCGAGCCCCCGGGCCTCGCCCGCACGGTGCTGTCGGCCGTCTCCCTGGCGGCGGGCGCGAGCATGGTGATCTTCGCCTTCATCTACACCGAGGCGTGGATCGTGGTCCTGTCCATCCTGACCACCACCTTCCTCGCCGCCTACTCGGTGGGCGACGTCACCGAGGAGGGCTACCAGCGGTGGATGCCCTTCCTGCCGGCCGCCGAGGCCGCCTCGATCGCGGCGGCCGTCCTCGCCTGGGTCTTCCTGCGCTGGTAGGGCTCGCCTTTCCGGTCCGCGCGGCCCGTGGTAGGCCCGCGACGGCGCGCCCATGCGCGCGCGGCGGCGGGTGATCCCATGGGCGAGGCGGCAGAGCAGGCGGACGGCGCGGCGTTTCCCGACGTTCCGGTCTTCACGCCCCCCCGCGGGGCGCGCCGGCCGAAGCAGGCGGTCGGCCTCGAGGCGATCCGCCTGTTCGCGAAGGACATCCTGTCCACCTTCTCCGCCAACGCCTACCAGCGGCCCTTGAGCCACTGGACCATGCTGAAGCGCGAGGTTTTCGTGGCGAACCGCCCGGACCTCGTGCGCCAAGCCTTCCAGGAGAACCACGAGGCCTTCCAGCGCAAGTCGCCGCAGATGCGCAGCGCCCTCGGCCCCCTCATCGGCGACGGGCTGTTCGTGTCCGACGGCGCCCTCTGGCGGGACCGGCGAGCGGCCGTCGCCCCCATCGTCCACGCCCGGCGCCTGCCGACCTTCTTCCCCGTCATGGTGGAGACCGCGCTCGAGTGGCGCGGGCAGTGGGAGGAGCGGGGCGCGGGCGCGGAAGCGGACGTCCTCGAGGAGATGGGCTGCCTGACGGCGGAGATCATCTCCCGCACCGTCTTCGGGCGCACCCTCGGCCGGCGCTACACGAGCCGCATCATCCGCGGCTTCGCCCGCTACCAGCGCCACGTGGACCAGCTCGCCGTCCCCGACATGCTGGGCCTTCCCGCCTGGGTGCCGCGCTGGCAGAGCCCGCTCGCCCACCTTGCCGTCCGCCGCATCCACGCGGTGATCGACGGCATCATCGACCGCTACCTCGCCGGCGACGCCGACGCCCGCGACGAGGCGGCGAGCGACGCGGAAGGAGAGGGGGCGCTGATCGCGCGCCTGTTCGCCGCCCGGGACGGGTCGGGCCGGCCGTTCGACCGGAAGGCGGTGCGCAACGAGGCCATCGTCATCTTCATGGCCGGCCACGAGACGACGGCGAACACCCTCGCCTGGGCCTTCTATCTCCTGTCGCAGGCGCCGTGGGCCCGCGCGCGCCTGTTCGAGGAGATCGACCGGGAGCTGTCGGGCCGCGTTCCGACGCTCGCCGACATGGAGCGCCTCGTCTACGCCCGCGCCGTGATCGAGGAGACGCTGCGCCTCTACCCGCCCGTTCCCATCCTGGGGCGGGAGGCGATCACGCACGCACGGCTCGGCGAGAAGGACGTGGCGGAGGGCGCGCTCGTCGCCGTCGCGCCGTGGCTTCTCCACCGCAACGCCACCCTGTGGCCGCGGCCGGACGACTTCGTGCCCGAGCGCTTCCTGCCGGGCGCGCCGCGGCCGAGCAAGTACCAGTACGTGCCCTTCGCCATCGGCCCGCGGATCTGCCCGGGAATGGCGTTCGGCCTCCTGGAAGCCACCGTCTGCCTCGTCCTCCTGTCCCAGCGCTTCGCCCCGGCCCTGTCGCCGGGCACCGAGGTCCGCCCCGTCTGCCGGCTGACCCTCAGGCCCGGCCAGCGCCTTCCCATGCGCCTCGTCCGCCGGGAGGGGGCGCCGTGAGGCTCGCCGACGTTCCCTTCGAGGAGACGCGCCCGCCCGAGCCGCCGGCCCCGCCGGTCGCCGCCCTCGTCCGTGGCGGGCCGGCCGGCGCCGCCGCCCGCCGCTTCTACGGGCGGGACGTCGCCGTCGGGGTGGGCCGCAACGTCCTCCACGCCCTGTTCGCGGCCCTTCCCGTGGACGCCACCTCCGCGACCGGGGCGGCCATCGCCCCCCTCTTCCGCCATCTCAACCGCAACACCCTCGCCCAGCGCCGCATGGAGGCGGCGATCGCGCGCCTCAGCCCGGACCTGTCGGTGGACGAGCGCCGCGCCCTGACGGGCGCCTGGTGGGAGAACACGGTGAGGACGCTCGCCGAGTTCGCGCAGGTCGACCGGCTGGTGGACCCGGGGCGCCTTTCCTTCGCGGGCGCCGAACACGCCGAGGCGGTGCGCCGGGCCGGACGGCCGGTGATCGTGGCGAGTGTCCACCTCGCCTCCTGGGAAGCCTCCTTCCGGATGCTGGTGCGCGAGGAGGTGGCCGGCACCGCCGACTGGTTCGGCGTCTACATGCCCCAGCCGAACCGGTTCGAGAACCGCATCGTCTGGCGGCTGCGGCAGAAGGCGAACGCCTACGCCTTCCCGCCCGGCCACACGGCGGTGAAGCGCATGCTCCAGCTCCTGAAGGGCGGCGCGGCGAACCTTGCCATCCTGATCGACGAGCCCGCGGAAGGCGACGTGCGCTTTCCCCTGTTCGGCCGCCCCCTCCACCCGCGCTGCAACCTTTCCATCGCCGTCTCCCTCGCCCGGCGCACGGGCGCGCTCATCCTGCCCGGCCATTTCCTGAGGGAGGGGCCGGCCCGCTTCCGCGCGGTCTGGTTCGAGCCCCTCGACGTCGCCGACTATCCGGACGGCGCGGCGGGCCTTGCCGCCATCGCCCGCGATCTCTCCCTGCGCTTCGAGCCCGCGGTCATCGATAACCTTTCCCACTGGTACATGCTCGACCGGCTGAAGCTGTGGGGCCTTTCCGACGGCGCGCCCGCGCGCACGGCCGCCGCCGCCCCGGAGGCGGCATGACGGACCCGTTCCCGGACGTTCCCGTCTACGTGCCGCCCCACGTGGCGCGGCCGGCCGCGCCGCCCGGCCCTCTCCGCGGCCTCGTCATGTACGCGAACGACATCCTGTCGATCTTCCCGGACGCCGCCTTCTCGGCCGACCACTTCACGTTCCGCGCGCTCCGCCGGAAGGTGATGGTGGTCAACGCGCCCGACCTCGTGCGGGAGGCGTTCGTCGTCCACCACGCGGCGCTGCAAAGGAAGAGCCCGCAGCTTCGGCAGGCGTTCGAGCCCTTGATCGGCGACGGCCTCTTCACTTCCGACGGGCCGGTCTGGGAGGCGCGGCGGCCGGCCGTCGCCCACATCGTCCACCTCAGGAACACGCCCGAGTTCTTTCCTGTGATGGTGGAGGCGGCCCTCGAGGTGAAGGCCCGCTGGGAGGCGGCGGCGGGCGGCGCGCCGGTCGACGTCCTCGCCGACCTTGGCAACCTCGGGGCGGAGATCGTCTCCCGCGCGCTGTTCGGGACGGCGCTCGGGCGCGAGCACACGGCCGAGATCGTCGCGGGCCTCGCCGACTTCCAGCGCCACATGGACCGGCTCAACCTCGCCTCCCTCGTGAAGCTGCCGGACTGGGTGCCGCGCCTGCCGCGGCCGGGCGCCACGCGCGCCATCGGCCGCATCCACCGGGTGATCGACGGGCTCATCGACCGCCTGATGGAGGAGGGGACGGGGGGCGACCGGCGGGCCTCCTTCGTCGCCCAGATGCTGCGCTCGGCCGATGCCGACGGCCGCCCGTTCGACAAGCGGGCGATCCGCAACGAGGCGATGGTGACCTTCCTCGCGGGCTACGAGACGACCGCCAACACCCTCGCCTGGGCGATCCACATGCTGTCCGAGGCACCCTGGGCGCAGGCCGCGCTCGCCGCCGAGCTGGGCGGCGTCCTCGCCGGCCGCCCGCCGACGCGCGACGACATGGCCCGCCTTCCCTACACCCGCGCCGTCATCGAGGAGACGCTGCGCCTCTACCCGCCCGTGCCGCTCCTCGGACGCGAGGCGATCGGCCACGCGAAGGTGGGCCCCGTCGCCATCGCGCCCGATGACCAGGTGATCGTCGCCCCCTGGCTCCTCCACCGGAACCCGAAGATCTGGCCGCGGCCGGACGCCTTCGTGCCCGAGCGCTTCCTGCCGGGCCGGGAGCGGCCGGGAAAGTACGCCTACATCCCCTTCGCCATCGGCCCGCGCATCTGCCCGGGCATGATGTTCGGCCTCACCGAGGCGATGGTGAGCCTGTCCCTCCTCGCGGACGCCTTCTCCTTCCGCCCTGTGCCCCGCCACGTGGTGAAGCCGCAGAGCCGGGGCACCCTGAGGCCGGGCGACACGCTTCCCGTCCTGATCGAGCGGCGCGCTCCCGCACGCCGCCCCGCCGCCCCCGACCCTCAAGGCACGCCCGGGGCCGCTCTTTCCCGTTGACCGGCCGCCCCGTGCCGGGGAAACCTCTTCCGAAACCGCCGGGACGCGGGAAAAGACCGAGGGAGGAGACCAGATGCCATTCGCCGTCGCGGTCCGTGGCGGGGCGGCCGCGCTCGCCGCCGGGGTGCTGCTCGCCGCGCCGCCGGCCCTTGCCCAGGACGAGCCCGGCGCCCGGTGCGAGGCCCTGCGGGCCACCGTCATCGACGGCGCCCGCGTGACGTCCGCCCGGGTCGTGCCGGCGGCCGAGACGCTTCCCGCCTACTGCGAGGTGCGGGCGACCGCGCTGCCGGCGATCGGCATCGAGGTGCGCCTGCCGCTCGAGGGCTGGAACGGCAAGCTCTACCAGACCGGCTGCGGGGGCTTTTGCGGGGTTCTCGGCCGGGCGGACCGGTCGGGCGGGTTCATCAACGCCATGGGGCCGGGCCTTCGCCGCGGCTACGCCACCGCCACCTCCGACGGTGGCCACCACGGCACCAGCGTCGCCGACGCCTTCTGGGCCCACCACGACTTCCAGGCCGAGCGCGACTGGGGATGGCGCTCCATCGGCGAGACCAACCGCGTGGCGGGGGCGCTCGCGTCGGCCTTCTACGGCGACGGGCCGGGGCGCGCCTACTTCCAGGGCTGCTCCACCGGCGGGCGGATGGCGCAGCGGGCCGCGCTCACCTACCCGGAGATGTTCGACGGGATCATCGCCGGCGCCCCGGCCATGGACTACACCGGCCTCGTCGGCACCAAGTTCTCCTTCCTCATCCAGGCCAACACCGACGAGGACGGCGAGACCATCCTGAAGCCGGGCAAGGAGAAGCTGATCGGGGACGCGGTGATGGCCCAGTGCGACGGGGCCGACGGCGCCGAGGACGGCGTCATCGCCGACCCGCGGGCCTGCAAGGTGGATCTGTCCGCGATCGCCTGCCCGGCGGGCGAGAGCGGGCCGGACTGCCTCACAGAGGCCGAGCGCGGCGTCATCGAGAAATGGCGCGAGGGACCGCGCAACGCGGCGGGCGAACAGCTCTATCCCGGCGGCGTGCCCGAGGGATCGGAGCCGTTCTGGTGGCTGTGGCTGACCGGGACGCCGGAGGGCCGAGCCCCCTTCCTGCCGGGCTTCACGGCGGCGTTCGGCGCCCACATGGCGTTTCCGGACGACCCGGGCCCCGGCTGGTCGCCCCTCCACTTCGACCTCGAGACGGATCCGGCCCGCATGGCGTTCATGGCCGGGATCTACAACGCCGACGATCCGGACCTTTCCGCCTTCCGCGAGGCGGGCGGGCGCATGATCGTCTGGCACGGCTGGGCGGACCCGCTGGTGACACCCTTCAAGACGGTGGAGTGGTTCGAGGCCGCGGCCGAGGCCGCGGGGGGGCGCGACGCCCTCGAGGAGAACGTGCGCCTCTTCATGATCCCGGGCATGGACCACTGCGGCATCCTGGAAGGGCCGGGCGGCATCGAGCAGTCCGACCTCGACCTCCTGACGGCCCTCGAGGCCTGGGTGGAGGAGGGTGAGGCGCCCGAAACCGTGCTCAGGGACCGTTAGGCCGCTGGGGCGGCCGGCCCGCGATGAGCGCGCCCGGGCCGTAGTGTCGCCGGCTTCGCCCCTGTCCGGCGGAGCGGCCGAAGACGGGGACGGTCAGGTGACTGGAAAACCCTCGGCGAGGAGGCGGGCGACGGTGGCGCGCACGCTGTCGCGCCAGTCGGGCAGCGCGATGCCGTACCGGCTCGACAGGCGCGCGGTGTCGAGGCGGGAGTTGGCCGGGCGGCGGGCCGGCGTCGGCCACGCGCTCGTCGGGATCGGCTCCACCTCCGCGACCGGGCCGCCGAGCTCGCCCGAGACGGCGAAGACGTGCCGGGCGAGGCCGCACCAGCTCGTCTCCCCGGTGCCCGCGAGGTGGAGGATCTGGTCGTCCGGCGCGGGCCAGCCGAGGCGGCCGCAGGCGTCCACGAGGGCGAGGATGGCGTCCGCGATGTCGAGGGAGGCGGTCGGGTTCCCGTACTGGTCGTCGACCACCGTGAGGCGGTCGCGGGTCGCGCCCACCCGCAGCATGGTCTTCACGAAGTTGCCGCCGAAGGGGCCGTAGACCCAGGCCGTGCGGCACACGAGGGCGGGGCCCCCCGCGTCGCGCACCGCCTCCTCCCCGGCGCGCTTGGAGCGGCCGTAGGCGCTCTCGGGGTTCGTCGGGTCGTCCTCCCGCCAGGGGCGGTCGAGGCGGCCGTCGAACACGTAGTCGGTGGAGATGTGGACGAGGGGGATCGACCGCTCCGCCGCAAGCCGCGCGAGCGCCGCCACCCCGTCGGCGTTGACCGCGAAGGCGGCGGCCTCCTCCTCCTCCGCCTTGTCGACGGCGGTGTAGGCGGCCGCGTTCACGATCACCGTCGGCCGGACGGCCTCGGCGGCGGCCACGACGGTCGCCGGATCGGTGAGGTCGAGCTGCGGGCGGCCCATCGCGCAGATCGCGTGGTGGCTCTGGCCGCCTCGCTCCACGAGGGACGAGGCGACCTGCCCCGCCGCCCCCGTCACGAGGATCCGCTCCCCGCTTCCGCCGACCCGCTCGCCCGCCATCGCGTCCTCTCCCGCCGTTTCGGCCCCTTCCCTCGCCGAGCGGGGCGGCTGGCGCAAGCCCTCGGGCGGCGCCGCCCGCCGAGCGGGTGGATTGTCGGCCGAGCGCCCTATGCTTCAAGGGGCCGCGGCCCGGCCGGCGGGCAAGGTGCGTGCTGCCGGGCCGTCCAACCTGGAAGGGAGGACGCTTCCCGTGAAGATCAAGGACCGGCCGGAGTTCCGCTCCAAGCCAGAGCCCCTCGCCATGACGGCGGAGCGCCCAGTCGCCGACGCGATCTCGGCCATGAGCGCGAAGAACTACGGCTCCATCATCGTGGTGGACGAGGCGGGCAAGCTTTCCGGCATCGTCACCGAGCGTGACCTGATGACGCGCCTCCTCGACAAGGGCCGCGACCCGAAGACGACCACCCTCGGCGAGATCATGACGCGGCAGCTGCGGGTGGCGCGGATGGACGACGACCTGATCGACTGGCTGCGCATCATGTCGAACGAGCGGTTCCGCCGTCTGCCGGTGGTGGACGAGGACAACCGCCCGATCGCCATCATGACCCAGGGCGACTTCGTATCCTACACCTGGCCCGACCTCATCTACCAGGGAACGCAGGTGCTGAAGGCCTCGGCCGGCGCCAACCGGGAGCTCCTCTACATCCTCGGCGGCGTCCTCGCCTACACGCTCCTCCTCCTCGTCATCCTCAACATCCTGTAGACGCCCGTGCCGCGGCCCGCCCGCGGGACGGGCCGCGGCGGGCCGTCAGGTGCGAAGGTCCGGCAGGTCCAGGTAGAGGTCGAGGGCGTCCGGGTTCGCCAGCGCCTCCTTGTTCTTGACCGGGCGGCCGTGGACCACGTCGCGCACCGCAAGCTCGGTGATCTTGCCCGACTTGGTGCGCGGGATGTCCTCCACCGCCACGATGCGCGCCGGCACGTGGCGGGGCGAGGCGCCGGTGCGGATCTTCGTCCTGATCGCCTTCGCGAGCTCCTCGGTGAGCTCCACCCCCTCGGCGAGGCGCACGAACAGGACGACCCGCACGTCCCCGTCCCACTCCTGGCCGATGGCGAGGGCCTCCAGCACCTCGGGGATCTGCTCCACCTGGGCGTAGATCTCCGCCGTGCCGATCCGCACGCCCCCGGGGTTCAGCGTCGCGTCCGAGCGGCCGTAGATCACGAAGCCGCCGGTCGGCGTGATCTCCGCGAAGTCCCCGTGGCACCAGATGCCCGGGAAGCGCTCGAAATAGGCGGCGCGGTACTTCGCGCCCTCCGGGTCGTTCCAGAACATCACCGGCATCGACGGGAACGGACGGGTGCACACGAGCTCACCCTTCTCCCCGCGCACGGGGCGGCCCGCCTCGTCCACCACGTCGACGGCCATGGCAAGGCCCGGCGCCTGCAGCTCGCCCTTGTGGACGGGAAGGGTCGGCACGCCGATCGCGAAGCAGGCGCAGATGTCCGTCCCGCCCGAGATGGAGGCGAGGTGCACGTCCGGGCGGACGTCGGAGTAGACGAACTCGAAGCTTTCCGGCGCGAGCGGCGAGCCGGTGGACGCGATGGTGCGGACCGCCGACAGGTCGTGGGTCCGCGACGGGTGGAGGTCCGCCTTCTTCACGCTGTCGATGAACTTGGCGGAGGTGCCGAAGAACGTCGCCTTCTCGTCCGCCGCGTAGTCGAACAGGACGTTCCCGTCCGGATGGAACGGCGATCCGTCGTAAAGGAGCACCGTCGCCCCGACCCCGAGGGCGGAGACGAGCCAGTTCCACATCATCCAGCCGCAGGTGGTGAAGTAGAACACCCGGTCGCCCGGCCCGTTGCCGCTGTGGAGCATGTGCTCCTTGAGGTGCTGCAGGGTGATCCCGCCGACAGAGTGGACGATGCACTTCGGCACGCCGGTGGTCCCGGAGGAGAACAGGATGTAGAGGGGCTGGTCGAACGGCACCCGCGTGAAGGCGACCGCGCGGGCCTCGTAGGGGGCGATGGCGTCCGCCAGCGTCGTCCCGCCGGACACGCGGGCGGCGAGCGCCTCCGCCTCCCCGAGGTAGGGCACCACGACGACCCGCTCGACCGAGGGCATCGCGGCGGCCACGGCCACCACCTTGTCGCCGACGTCGATGCGCTTGCCCGCGTACCAGTAGCCGTCGGGCACCACGAACACCTTCGGCTCGATCTGCCCGAACCGGTCGAGGACGCCGCGCTCGCCGAAGTCGGGGGAGGCGGAGGAGAAGGTCGCGCCGAGGGAGGCCGTCGCCAGCATCACCGCCACCGTCTCGGGCATGTTGGGCATCATCGCCGCCACGCGGTCGCCGACGCCCACCCCCGCGTCCTTCAGGAACTGCTGCAGGCGCGAGACGAGGGCGTGGAGCTCGGCGAAGGTCAGGCGGGAGGCCGCCTTGTCCTCCCCGCGGAAGACGAGCGCGTCCGCCTCGTCCCGCCGGCGCAGCATGTTCTCCGCGTAGTTGAGGCGGGCGTCGGGGAAGAAGCGGGCGCCGGGCATCTTCCCGCCGTCGGCGAGCACGCGCGCCCCCTTGTCGCCGACGACGCCCGCGTAGTCCCAGAAGGCATCCCAGAAGCCGGGGATGTCGTCGACCGACCAGGCGTGGAGGTCGAAGTAGCCGTCGAAGGCGCGGCCCGTGCGCTCCTCCACGAAGGTCTCGAACCGCGTCATCTCGGCGGTCTCGACCGCCTCGGGCGAGGGGTGCCAGAGCGGGGTGGCGGTGGACATCGTTTCCTCCAGCGACGCGTTGTCTGTCTGCGACCGGATTACTACCCGCGCCCCGCCCGAACAAGGAAAGGCATCGGCCGCCTGCGCCTTCACGCGGGCGCGGCGGGCGCCTATGTGGCGGTGGCGGAGCGGAGGAACGGGAAGGAGGGGCGATGCAACCGGAACGGGCCATGCCGGAGCGGACCGTGGGCGACGGGCGCGGGCGGATCGAGCGCATCATCGGCGGGTCGGTCCCCGGCGTGCTCCTGCGCCTTGCCGTCCTGTCCCTCGTCACGGGCGTCGTCATGAGCGTCCTCGGGATCCACCCGGGCGACATCGTCGCCTGGATCGAGGGGCGGATCGCCTGGCTCGCCACCCTGAGCCTCGACACCGTGCGCGCGGGGGCGGGCTATTGCCTGATGGGCGCGGCCGTCGTCGTGCCCGTCTGGATCGTCTGGCGCATCTTCCGCGTCACCCGCCTCTGACGGGGCCGCGCCGCGCCTCCCCTTCGGCCCAGTTGTCGACCAGCGGAACCGGCGACGGCGCGACGCAGTTTCCACCGAAAGGCGCAACCAGTACGCTTTTCGGAGGCCGCCATGTCCTACCGCTTGAAGACGGGCGACGATGCCGTGACGGACGGCGTCCGCCGCGTCGCGAAATCCCAGATCGACGCGGCCCTCGCGGAGATCGACGACGAGGGGATCGACCGGACCGAGACCGTCCACCAGGTGCGCAAGCGCTGCAAGAAGCTGCGCGGCCTCCTGCGCCTCGTGCGCCCCGCCTTCCCGGCCTACGCGGACGAGAACGCCGCCTTCCGCGACGCGGCGCGCCTTCTGTCGGGCGTGCGCGACGCGGCGGTGATGGTGGAGACCTACGACGCCCTCGCCGCCCGCTTCGGCCGCGACTTCGACGCCGCCCGCTTCCAGCCCGTGCGCGACCACCTGGTGGAGAGGAAGCGCGCCGTGGAAGGGGAGGGGGAACTGGTGGACGCCCGCCTCGCCCTCTTCCGCGAGACCATGGAGGAGGCGCGCAAGCGGGCGAAGGCATGGACGCTGGAGGCGGAGGGCGCGGCCGCGCTCGCCGGCGGGTACGAAAAGACCTTCAAGCGCGGTGCGAAGGCGCTGAAGGCGGCCCGCGCGGAGCCGGCGGCGGAAAACCTCCACGAGTTGCGCAAGCGCGCCAAGTACCACTGGTACCACGTCCGCCTCCTGCGGGAGGTCTGGCCGGCGGTGACGGCCGCCCTCGACGACGAGCTCGACCGGCTCGGCGACCTCCTGGGCGACGAACACGACCTCGCCGTCTTCGAGGAGGAGATCGGCCGCCTGTCCCGCGCGGGCGTCGAGCGGGACGTCCTGAAGGACCTTGCCGCGCTCGCCCGCCGCCGGCGGGAGGAGCTGCAGACAGCGGCGCTCGCCCTCGCCGCCCGCGCCTTCTCCGGCAAGGCGGGCGCGGCGGCCAAGCGCATGGGGGCGCTGTGGGAGGCCTGGCAGGCGCGCCCGGACACACGCGACCCGGCCGAGGCGGCGGCCGCCGCCGCGGACGGCGGCGGGGACGGGGACGGGGCGAGCGGCTCGAACCGGGAGATCGAGCGCAAGTTCGTGGTGACCGGCGAGGACTGGCGGCCCGCCGTCGCCTCCACCCGGCACATCCGCCAGGGCTACCTCCTCTCCGACGACCGGATGAGCCTGCGCGTGCGGATCGTGGACGAGGAGAGCGCCACCATGACCGTCAAGAGCGCCGACGCGGACCTCTCCCGCACGGAGATCGAGTTCCCGCTCCCGCTTGCGCAGGCCCGTGCCCTCATGGCCTTCGCGGTCGGCGAGGTGATCGACAAGCGGCGCCACGTGGTGCCGGTCGGGGGCGTCGCCGTCGAGGTGGACGAGTTCGCCCACCCCGAGGCCGGCCTCGTCATCGCCGAGGTGGAGCTGTCCGGCCCGGACGATCCCGTCCCCGAGGCCCCGTGGATCGGCCCCGAGGTCACCGGCGACAGGGACTTCTACGGCGCCACCCTCGCCACCGGCCGCTGACGCGGACCCGCCGGCCCTTGCCGGCGCCCCGCCGCCCGGCGAAGGTGAGGCCGCCGCCCGGTGCGCGTCCGCCGGCCGGCCGCCGCACGCGGACGCGAGGGTTTTTCCATGTCGCTCGAGACCTGGCTCGCGTTCGCCGCCGCCTCGCTCCTCGTCCTCGCGGTGCCCGGGCCGACGGTGCTCCTCGTCGCCGGCACCGCGCTCGCCCGTGGCCGGCGCGCGGGCCTTGCCATGGTGCCGGGCGTCATCGCGGGCGACGCGGTCGCCATGACCGTCTCGCTGGCCGGCCTCGGTGCGGTGCTCGCCGCCTCCGCCGGCCTCTTCACGGCGTTGAAGCTCGTCGGCGCGGCCTATCTCGTCTGGCTCGGCATCCGCATGTGGCGCGCCCCGGCGCCGGCGCCCCGCGAGGCGCCGGCGCCGCGAGCGATCACGGCCCACGCCTTCGTGGTGACCGCGCTCAACCCGAAATCCATCGCCTTCTTCGTCGCCTTCGTCCCCCTGTTCTTGGACGCGGACGCGCCCCTCCTGCCCCAGCTCCTCGCAATGGAGGCGACGTTCGTGGCGCTCGCCGGCCTCAACGCGGCCGCGTGGGCCCTCGCGGCCGGCGGCGCCCGGCGCATCGCCACCCGCCCGGCCGCCGTCCGCGCCTTCAACCGCCTCGGCGGCGGGGCCCTCGTGGGCGCGGGCGTGTGGACGGCGGCGGCGAGCCGGAGCTGAACGTCGGAGCCGACCGTCCGCTGGCGAGGCTGGCGCCGGGCAGGGTCCGCCACGCGGGCGGCCTTGCTCGTTCCCGTGGGCCGGCCCGCGCCCGGCGCGTCTTGCGGAAGGGTCGGCTCAGTCGTCCGGCGGGGCTTCGCCGCGGGTCGGGGGCGTGGCGGTTCAGCTCAAGGTGAGCTCCACCCAGAAGGGACGGCCGTCGCCCTCGCCGTCGGGCTCCGGGCGGGGGGCGTGGCGGACCGCGCGGATGACGCCCGAGGGGACGGCGAACGGGGGGCGCCCGTCGGGCGCGGCGAGCCAGGCGTCGTCCGCGCGCACGACGCGGCCCCGGGCGCGGCGGCCGAGATCTTCGAGGATCGGGTCGAACGGCATCTCGTTCCAGCGCACCTTGCGCGCGTCCGCCGCGTTGACGGGGACGAACGCGGCGAGGTCGACCTCGCCCATCAACTCGAGGCCCTTTTCCTTCAGGGTCGCGTTGTGGCTGCCGTGGTGGCCGACCTTGAGGTACACGGTGCGGGCGAGCAGCTCCTCGCCCGTGACCGGGCCGGCCGCGCCCGCGAAGGCGAGGTCGCCCCAGCTCAGCCAGCTGCCCACCTGCGCGTCCGCGGGAAAGAGGAGGACGCGGCCCGTCCCCTCGAGGGCGAAGGCGAGGACGAGGCTCGTGTTGTTGATCCCGCTGTCGAGGCGGATGGCGAGCTCGGCCGCGAGCGCCGTGAAGTCGTGGTCGATCCGCCGCCAGGACGGGTCCGGATCCTCCCCGGGCCCCGCCCCGATCCCGAGATAGCGCCGTTCGTAGAGGCTGCGCAGCGCCCGCTCGTCCCCGTCGAGGTCGGCGCGCTCGCGAAGCGCGGCGAGGGGGACGCCCCGCTCCCGGTCGAATGGGCTGCAGCGCTCGGCGTCCTCGCCGCCCGGACCGGAGACGGCGAGCGCGCCCGCGAGCGCGGCGAGGGTGGCCCCGCCCGGCCCGAAGGCGTGGTCGTCATGGTACATCTCGCTCGCCCGTTCCTCGAGGCCGATGAGCCCCGCATCCCGCGGCGGCCCGAGGACGTAGACGCCGACCCCCGGGACGCCCTCGAGGGCGAGGGGCCCGGTCCCCGGCTCGTGGTAGGTCACGCGCTCCGGCCCGCCGGCGAGGGCGATCCCCCGGTCGCGGGCCTCGCGCACCCGCTCCCCCTTCGCGCCGAATGAAAAGCCCGCGACGCCGAGGAGGCCCTGGCGCAGCGCGGCGAGGTCCCCGCCGACCCGACCGCCCGCCGCGTCGAGCCGCCGCTCCACGCCCGCGAGCGCGTCGACCGCGTCCGCCCGGAAGCGGTCGAGGGCGCGGGCCTGCGGGTCGCGCGGGTTCTCCGTCCAGGCCGTCCAGACCGCCCCCACCGCGACGTCCGCGAAGATCTCGCTGGCGGTGAGGAAGCCCGAGACGTGGTCCCAGTGCTCGTGGGTGAGGACGAGGACGTCGATCCGCCCGCCCGTCACCGCCTTCACGTCCTCCGCGATCCGGTCGACGGTGTCGTAGCCGCCCTTCACGGACGGGTGGACGCCGCAGTCGATCAGCATGAAGAACTCGCCCCCGTCCGCCTTCGGGAAGGCGAGGAGGTGGCAGTCGCCGATGCCCTGGCAGTAGTGCCGCACCACCACCTCGCCGGGGGCGGGAGGCATGTGGCCGGAAGCGGGCGTCGCCGCCGGGGCCGTCCGTTCCGCCCGGCCGCGCCCGCCGCGGCGCGGCGCCCTGCCGCCGTTCGTCTCAGCCATGCCCGTGTCCCCGCATGTCCCTGTGCATCGCCGCGAACGGCTCGCTCGCCCTGAGGCCGGGCGGCTCCGGGAAGTAGAGCGCGCGCATGGGAGAGACGGCGAAGCCCGACGTCGCCGTCCGGCGCTGGATGGCGAGGCGGCGCTCGCTCGTGCTCGTCTTGATGACGGCGTAGCGGATGGTCGGGCCCGCCTCGCCCCCGTCGAGGGGCCGGGTGTGGGTCGGGTCGATCAGCAAGGTGGCCCCGCTGCGGAACCAGAAGAAGCCGAGCTCCGGTCGCGCCGGGTCGAACGGCTCGGGCCGGCGCTGGGTGACCACCACGACGACGTCGGTGTGGGCGGTGCCGTCCGCATGGAGGCGCTGGGTGGGGCGGACGCTGTGGACCTCGAAGGTGGTGTCGCCCGGGTCCACGCGGCGCACCACCCGCCCGCGGCCGTCGTAGCGGTCGACGCCGTCGGCGATGCCGAACTCGCGGGCGAGCGCCGGGTCCTCGCGGATCGCGCTCCTCAGGTGCCGCCACACCTTCCAGCGGTTCTCCTCGTTGAGGGCGAAGACCTGCGACCGGGTGAGCGCCTCGCCGAGGCCGAGGTTCACCGCGTCCCGCGCGCCCCAGCGGAAGGCCTCGGCGAGCCAGCCCGGCCGGTCGTTCGCCGGCGTGTTCCAGGTGAGGGACTGGGTGGAGTAGGTGCGCACGGTCTCCGGCAGGATGCGCCGGTGGCGGAAGGATTCGATGAAGGCGATGCGCAGGCCCTCCGGATCCGCCGGGTCGACGTCCCGGTGGGCGGTGACGAGGGCGCGCAGGTACTCGCCGAAGGTGATGTCCACCGGCGGGCAGTAGTCGAGCGCGCGGATGCACATCTTGAGGATCAACCCGGCCGCCGCCACCGCCTCCGCCGCGATCCGCTCCACGAGGTCGGGGTGGAGCTCGCCCCGGGGCAGGACGCCGGTGCCGCCCGTCGCGATCCTGACGAGGTCGGCGATCCGCCCGTCCACCACGGTGAGGAAGGCGTCGTAGACGGCGAGCACCAGGATCGAGCCGCGGTCGTGGGGGCTCAGCGTCTCGGAGTAGACGAGGGCGCGGGTCTTCTCGGCCAGGTAGTCGCGCAACGGCCCGCCCGCGCTCGCCGCCTCGCCGAACTGGCGGGCGAGGCCACCGAGGAGTTGCGCCGCCGACAGGCGCCCCCGCGCGCGGGCGATCTCGAAGCGCAGGAGCTCGGGCATGGTAAAGTGCTGGAAGATCGCCACGATGTCGGCGAACGCCTCGTGGAAGGCCGGCACGTCCGGGTTCGAGGCCTCCTGGAAGCGGCGGTGCAGCCCGTCGAGGAGGGCGTGGGACATCTCGTGGGCGATGATGTCCGACGACAGGCAGGTGAAGGTCATGCTGCCCGAGACCGTCACGTCCCCCTCCCGCGAGCGGGCGGGAAAGTAGCCGAACAGCAGGGCCTTGCGGTCCGGGCTGTAGTAGGCGTTGGCCTCGCGCAGGGCGTGGGGGTAGATCCTGAGGCGGCGCACCTCCTCCGCGCGGACGTCGCCGTCCTTGTCCTTCACGTGGCGGGGCGACCAGAGCGCCGGGCGGCCGAGGGCGTCCTCGAACAGGCCGATGGTCTTCATGGCGACCGCATAGACCATCTGCTGGTGGAACTTCGGGTCGCCTTCGGAGGGGGCGAGGCCGTCCCGGGCGAGGAGGAACGGGTCGTTGAGGTCCACCGGCGCGTACATCTTGCCGGACGCCGGGTCGATGTCGATGACTTCGAGGTACTCGCCGACGGGGCCGGGCTCCATCGCCTCCTCCGTCAGCGGCGCGTCGTCCCACGGCACCGCGATGGTCGCCTCGTTGAGCCGCCCGGTCTCGAAGGCCTGGCCGAGGCTGGGGTCGAGGGCGAACACGCGCAGGCGCCGGTCGGGCGGCGCGGGCGGGACCACCTTGCGCCGGACGGGGGGCGGCGCCGGGGTCCGGGCGTCCTCGGGCCGCGCGCCGGGGACGGCGCGGCGGCCGAGCTCGGCCTCGAGGGCGGTGCGCAGCGCCTTCGACGGGCGGCCCGCGTCGAGGGCGGCCTCGAGGTAGCGGCGGCGGCTCGCCGGGGAGATCTCGGCCGGCTCGCGCTCGGGCGCGCGCACCGCGTCCTCCACCTGCGGCACGCGCTGGGCCATCTGGGTGAGCTCGAGGCACAGCATGTCCCGCCGCACCCGCGCCTCCGCCTCCCCGGGGGCGAGGCTCACCCCCCGGCCGAACAGGAGCTGGAGCCAGCCCCACAGCGCCTCGGACGGCGGCGTCATCGAAAGGTCGCGGGCGGCGGCGGGGCGCACCTTCAGCGCCCCGTCCGCGTCGAGGACGCCGCGGCCGATCTTCTCGAACGTCTCCTCCGGGCCCATCCGGGCCGTGCGGCGCTCGGCGGAGCGGAAGAGGGCGCGGCGCACCGCCTCCACCCGCATCCACGGCTCGGCGTAGCGGTCCAGCCGGTCGCGGTGCCGCGCCATCCACAGCGCCGCGGCGGCGGCCACCTGGGGCGTCGCGGAGGAGGTGCCCCCGCCCGTCATGTGGATCGTCCCGCCGCAGTCGATCTGGGCCCACGGCACGTTCGGCGTGAAGGCGCCGATGGCGGTGTCCATCTTCTCGTCCGGGCCGTAGTTGCCCTGCATGTATCCCGCATCGAGGCCGGCGTAGGCGCTTCCCTGCGCCATCACCCCGCAGGCGGCGATCACCCGCCGCCAGCGGGCCGGGAAGACTATGGTCTTCGGGCTCGGCACGCGGGAGAGGTTGTTGCCCGCGGCCGTCACCATGACGAGGCCGCCCTCGTAGGCGAGGTTCACCGCCTCCGCGAGGGCGAAGGAGGACACGCCCCCCATGCTCATGGTGAGGACGTGGGCGCCGACGGCCCGGGCGTGGTCGATCCCCTGCACCATGGTGGACGTGGTGAGGCGCACGACCCAGTCGGCGATCCTGACCGGCACCACGACGACGTCCGGCGCCCCGCCGATGGGCGCGGAAAAGCCGTCCCACCCGACCGAGCCGGGGCCGGGCGGGCCGCCCGCGAGGAGGGCGAGGGTCGCCGTGCCGTGGCCGCGGTTGCGCACGAACGCCATGCCCGGGGGCGCCCGGTCGGTCGCGTCCTCGGGCGGGTCGCCGTCCACGAAGCTGCGGGCGAGGGCGGTGTCGATGCGGGCGGGCACCGTGACGTGGGCCGGGTCGAAGCCGGTGTCGAGGTGGGCGACGAGCACCCGGCCCTGCCGGTCGGCGCCGACGGCCCGGCGCGCCGAGGACAGGCCCGTGAACCCGTCGCCGAGGTGCCAGGCGAGGCCCTCGCCGACCTCCCGGCCGCCGTCGCCCTCCTGGGGCTCGAAGGTGCAGTAGTCCGCCTCGTCGGCGGCCATCGGGAGGTCGCCCGTCTCGGGATCGGCGAGGCCGCCGCCGCGCCAGTCCCACCGCTGGGCGATGTCCGGCTCGAGGGCCTCGACGGCCGCCGGGCCGGCGGCGGCGAACCGGTCGTCCGCCCCGAGGAGGGCGTGGGCGGTGTCCCAGGGGCTGTCCTCGTCGGGCCGGTCGACGCGCAGCCACGTCGCCGCCTCCCGCCCGGCGAGGCCGGGGCCCGCGGCCGGCGCGGGCGGCACCTCGAGGATCGTCTCCACCCGGGCGCGGCGCCCGGCGAAGGCGCGGAAGGCGCTGCCGAACGCCCGGCCGTCGCCGCGGGTCTTCACCAGAAGGCGTGCCATGGTCCCTCCAGGGTCGAAGCGGGCCGGGGCGGCCGCGCCGGTCAGGCCTCGGCGTGGAAGTCGGCGATCGCGCGCGGCGCGAAGCGTCCCTGCCACACGGTCTTCTCGAACGGCTCCAGCCTGTCGCCATCCGCCTTGCGCATGCCCTTCACCACGATCCGGCAGGGCCGGCCCGCCGCGACCGTGCGTCCGCCGTAGCTCGGAAAGCGCAGCGGCTGGGCGAACAGGGTCCGGAAGGCGCGGCGGACGGCCCAGTCGTCGTCGACGACGGCGAGCAGCGGCTCGCCCGGCGCGTCGGCGGAAAGCTCCTCGAGGTGGACCGCGACGGGGCCCACCGCCTCGCGCCGGACGAGGGTGACGGAGAACCAGGCGTCGGTGTCGGCAAGGGTGGGCGCCGGCTCGTCCCGGATCGGACTGCGGAAGCCGAGGCGGCGCAGCACCGAGTTCACCCCCGACGTGCCGCCCGCGAGGAAGAGGGCCGACAGGATGCGCGATTCGGCGCCGGTCGCCTCGCCCGCCGCGCCCACGAGGACGAGGATCCACCCCACCGGGTCGTAGCCGAAGCCCCAGACGACGGCGGCGGCCGCCGCCACCATGAAGATGGTCTTCCAGGCCCGCCGGTTGAGGACGATTCGGTAGACCCGCCAGTTGAAGAGGACCGTGAGGGCCGATTCCAGCACCGTCGCCACCACGAGGGCGCCGACGAGGATGCGGATGAGGTCCGCCCAGTAGTCCGGGTTCGGCGGCAGGGCCGCCTCCTGTGCGAGGGCCGGCCCGCCCGCAACCCCCACGAAGAGGGCGGCGAGGGACGCGCGGTGGATCGCCGGTGCCAGCGCCGCCATCACCGGATGCCGCGCCAGAACAGGTGCCGCCCGATCCGGGCGACGAGGGTGGCGGCCGGGGAGTTCCTGACCCAGGCGGGCATGATGCCGTCGGCGTGGTAGTGGAGCGCGTCGGCGACCCGCACCGGCAGGCGGCCGAAGATCGCCGCGCGGGCGAGGTCGAGGAGGGCGTCGAACACGGCGTTCGCGCCCGGCTGGAGCGCCTCGATGACGCGCCGGTTGGGGTCCCCCTCGTTCCAGCACGAGAACTGCCAGCGCTGCAGGCAGACCCTGGAGACGGTGTTGGGATAGCGCGGCGAGCGCACGCGGTTGAGGATCACGTTCGCCACCGCCTCCTGGCCCTCCCGCGGCTCGCCCCGCGCCTCGCCGTAGAGGGTGCGGGCAAGGGTGAGGACCTCGCCGTCGATCGCGCCGCTCTCGGAGGGCGGGTCCGCCGCGAGGGCCGGGCGGTCGCGCGCGGGCGCCTCGTCCCAGATCGCGCCGAGGCCGAGGGCGCGGCCGGTCTCCGGGCCGACCTCCCCGTCGACGGTGAGCCCCTCCGCCTCCTGGAAGGCGGTGACGGCCTCCTCCGTCGCCCCGTCGTAGACGCCGATCGCCTGGCGGGCGGCGAGGAAGCCGCGCGCGGCGAGCGCTTCCTGGATCCGCTCGACGATGGGGCTCGCGCCCGCGGGCGGATCCATGAGCTTGAAGATCAGGAGGTCGCTGCCCACCCCGTCCGGCAGGTCGTAGCGGACGCCCGGGATCAACACCCCGCAGTCCCAGCTGCGGCCCCGCGCGTCGTGCTTCTTGACGCCGTGACGCCGGCCGAGCGCCTCGTAGGTGCCGCCGCCGTCGCCCAGCGAGATCGCCACGTGCCCGTAGGGCGGCGGCTCGCCCCGCGGCGGGTAGCGCAGGAGGACCGCGCCCGGGATGTGCAGCGCGTCCCGCCAGGCGATGCGGATGCCGAGTCGCTCCGCGTCCCGCCGCCAGTAGCCGGAATAGGAATTGAAGCGCTTCACCGGGTCCCGCACCACGCCGTAGGCGATCCGGTAGGCGCGCCAGGCCGAATAGGAGGCGTATTCGGCGCAGTCGAACGGGCCCTGCCAGTTCGGGTCGTCGTAGTCGGGCGTCGGGGTGAAGGCGTAGGGCTGGCCGAGGTGGCGGCCGGCGATGTCGAGGATCGCGGCACCGAGGCGATAGGCGACGGCGGGCTCCTCCTCCGGCTCGTCCGGCTCCACGGGGACGGGCGCGGGGCCCTCCGCCTCGTGGACGGGCGGCACCACGCCGGCGGCGACGGCAGCCTCGAACGCCTTGCCGGGCTCCTGGTCGGCGTCGGTCCAGTCGGTCCGGGCGAGCCAGTGGACGAGGCCGCGCAGGATCGCCACCGTCGCGGCCGTGGTCGCCGGCCCGCCGCCCTCGGCGAGGTCCTCCGCGAGGGCGCGCGACAGGATGACGGTGTTCTTCCGCGCGCCCCTGTAGGCCCCGCGGGGGTCCATCCCGGCGAGCTCGTCCGCCGTGGCGAGGGCGACCCAGGGGTTCGTCGGGTAGGTGAGGGCGTGGCGCATGTCCTCGAGGCGGTCGGCGGCCGCCGCCTCGAGGGCCGCCTTCAGCCGCGGGTTCGCCTCCACCGTGGCGGCCATCCCCTCGAGCAGGCCGCCGAGGAGGGGGAAGGCGTCCGAAACGCTCGCCGAGGTTCTCATGGGCCCGTCGTCCTCAGTCGATGGCCGGCACGTCGAAGGTTTCGACGAACAGGGGGAAGAGATCGACCGGGTTCATGGCGGCGACGGCGGCCTCCGCGTCGCCCGGGGCGTCGAGGCCGAACCGGGCCGTCTCGGCGGGGGTGAGGTTGCGTGCGTTCCGCCGCAGGTGGGCGGCGAGGGCGGCGAGGGTGGCCTCGTCCGCCCGGCCCGAGCAGTCGGCGCCGCCGCAGGCGAGGCCGGTGGCCGCGCCCGCGCCCTCGGCCGTCAGGAAGGCCTGGACGCGGCGGATCGTGCGGCTCGCCGTCGCCCCGGGCGCCGCCGCGCGGGCGGGCGGCGCCGCCGGCGCGGCCGCGGCGCCGACGAGGGCGAGGACGCCGGGAAAGCGGCACTCCAGCGACTGGGGACCCGAGCCGAGGAGGAGGCGCGTGCCCACCTCCACCGCGTGGGGTCCGACGCGGCAGAAGTAGGCGAAGGCGTCCGGGCAGACCGCCTCCCGGGCCACCCAGCGCTCGCCCTCGCACCCGTGGAGGACGGGCCGCACCTCGCCCCCGCGGACGGCCGGCAGGCACGCGCTCGCCCCGTCGGAGAAGGTGCTGCCGGCCGCGGTGCAGGCGGCGGAGGCGGGGGCGGCGGCGAGGGC